>CALFIC010000127.1 GCA_937876225.1 uncultured Chloroflexota bacterium
GTGACGCTCTACAACAACATCGAATCCGACCAACCTGCCAGCGACAGCAACGATCAATGGCGCCGTATGGGGCTCAACGACCGCCAAATCAGCGCCATCGGCGTCGTCAATGAACGCCACCGCATCACCAATGGCGAAATGCAAGAAATGCACGACTCGGTATCAACCGAAACCCTACGCCGCGACCTCGCTGACCTGGTCGAACGAGGAATATTTTTGCGGATTGGTGACAAACGCGGCGCTTATTATATTTTGAAGTAATAAAAATAGTTACTGTAGCACAAGCCCGCAGGATCGCTATCCTGCGGGCTTGCGTTTTTATCATTACTCAAAAAACGTGGCAATATCAGACAGGGCTTTTTTGGTGATAATCGGGACTTCGCACTCCTCGGCGGGGTAACCGACGGGCAACAGCAAATAGGCCCGTTCGTTTTCGCCACGCCCACAAATTTCACTGAGGAAGCCCATCGGGCTCGGCGTGTGCGTCAACGTCACCAAGCCAGCATTGTGGATGGCGCTAATCAGCATGCCGATGGCGATTCCCATCGACTCGGTCACGTAGTAGTTTTTGCCTTTGCCACCGTCAGGAGTAAAGTGCCAACTTTCGGCGAAACAGACAATCAACCACGGCGCGATATCGAGGAACGGTTTGCTGGCATTGGTCCCTAGCGGAGCGAGGGCATTGAGCCATTCGGTGGGGGCACGCCCACTATAAAACGCTTGCTCTTCTTGCTCGGCGGCAATCCGGATACGATGCTTCATATCGGGGTTACTCACCGCACAAAAGTGCCATGGTTGCTGGTTGGCGCCACTCGGAGCTGTCCCAGCCGTCCGGATGACTTCTTCGATAATCTGTTGGGGCACGGCTTGATCGCGGAACATGCGAATCGAGCGCCGGCGTTGCATTTGCTCGCGGAATGACGTGGCACGTTGCGCCATCTCGGCGGGGCTGTATTCGTGAAACGTCGTAAGCGGGGCATGATTGGGCATTGGGGACATCAGTAACTCCTTATTTATGACAACAGTGTCAAAATCGCAGATCGTAAGGCATCGACATCGTGCCGAATCGTATCTTGTTTATTCCACAATACACGCTGGCCATCGACGACTTCACTCAGTGGCAGTGCCATGGCGCGCACGCCCATGGCCGTAATCAACGCAACATCATGGGGAACGAGGGTGAGTGGTTGCAAGCCTTCACGCCCTAACACCGCAACCTGATTAGCGGTAGCAGGGCGATTATTGAGCAACACCACATCGAGTACCCCAGCTCCCAACAACGCCGCCATCACCGCCACATGCCCGACGATATCGAGGTGCTCGGTTTGACCGGTTTGGGTGGTGGTATTGGCCACAAACACCACTTTACCACGACAATCGGCAAGGGCGGCCCGGATGCCATCAGGTAACAAGACGGCATGCAGTGTGGTATAAAAACTCCCCGGCCCAATCAAGACAATGTCGGCATCACGAATCGCCTGACAGGCCGCTGGCAACGCCGGCGCCGCCGGCGTCAGGCGACAGCTGGCGATAGGTGATTTGTGGGGGGCACGCACGGCAAATTCGCCGATATGATCACTGCCATCGATGAGATGTGCACAGAGTTGGGTGCTCACCGCACTCACCGGCAATATAGTGACAGCTGTTTGCGCAAGGTCTGCCAAATCCGCCACCGCCGCTGCAAAGTCGCCACGCTCACGGTATAAGGCGGCCAGCATCAGATTGCCCATGGCCATCCCTGCCAAATCAGGCATCCCTGTACCGTCAAAACGGTGTTGCAACAGTTTCGCAAATTGGGCGTTTTGGGCGGTGGCGGCAATCGTGGCGCGGATATCGCCAGGAGCCGGCATATCACCACCAATAGCACGCGCCACCCCCGTCGATCGGCCGGTATCCGTCACGGCGATAATTGCCGTTTTGTGATAGCTATCGGGGAGTGCTTGTAATGCGACACTTGCCCCACCCCCGCCACCGAGCACGACCGCCTGCAGTTGTCGCATCGCCCCATCCTTTACCAACAAAACGTACTACAAAAAACTACCACACCGGCGGCTGTTGCACAAAGGCGTGCAACAAGCGAATGGTGGCATCGATGTCCGTGGGATCAACCATTTCAAAAGCGGTATGGGTATAACGTGTAGGAATACCAATCAGCAAGGCGGGAATCCCTGCATCGATAAACGCCACCCCATCAGAGCCATAATTGGCATAGACACCGTGTTGATATGCGATGCCTGCTTGGCCAGCCAAATCGGCACAATGCCAGAGCAAGCGCCGGTCATATTGAATCGCCGCATCTTTGTGGACGAGTGTAGGACCACCACCGAGCTTCGCATCGTATTCCCGCAAACCCACCGTCGGCACATCACCGGTTAAACCCACATCAAGTGCCAGCGCCATAGCAAAATCACCCCGAATACCCATGGCGCGCGCGCCATGCAGACCGTTTTCTTCTTGGATGGTGGCGCCAAACCACAGCTCACATCCCAAGGTGGCGACATCGAGGTCGTGAAGCAATACGTCCATGATGGCAAGCGGCATGCGGTCATCCATGGCTTTACCACTGACATAGCGCCCGACCCGTTGCAATGGCCGATACCAAATTACTGCCGCCCCCACATGCACGCCAAATAATTCAGCTTCACGACGACTCGTGACGCCAATATCTACAAAAATGTCTTCGAAGCCCAGATGAGCTTTGTCGAGTTGGGGCAAGGTCATCACATGCCCACTCGCCGCAGCAAAAATCCCCCGGGCTGCCACCCCATTCCGTCCCAATACTTGAGCCGTTTGGCCAATCATGTAGCGGCGGTCGGGGGATTGGCGGCGGGCACCTTGGGCAGTGTCGAGCAACAGAAAGCCGTCATCGGTGATACTCCGTACCACAAAGCCGATTTCGTCCATATGGGCTTGGATGAGTACCCGGGGGCCTTGACCACCCACCTTGACCAACAAATTCCCCACCTGGTCAATCACGACTTCCTGGACCAGCGGTTGCCAACGTTGGACGAGGTAGTCACGCACGGCGGCTTCGTAGCCACTCGGGCCCGGAATATCACAGAGTTCACGCAGGAGCTGCAATACATGTGCGTCGTTCATGACGACCTCCTCTCAACACCGACATTATTCGCTATCAGTTACTTTGCCAATCCGGGCAAACTCTCCGGGCACCAAGCCACAAGCCAGTGTCAAGGCACGGGCTGCCAATTGCAAGGGGATGATTTCGGCCAGCGGCGCAAACGCCAATTGTGGCAACGCCAAGGTTGGGTAACGGCGGGTGGTTTGTACCGGACCAATCAACCATACTTCGCTGCCACAGGCATGTAATTCGTCTGCAAGGCGCATGTCGTAGGCAAACGTCGCCCCTGGACCCGCACAAATCACGGCGCGGTGACCAGGACCTGCGATTTCGAGTGGGCCATGACGAAACTGGGCACTGCTCAAGGCATCGGCCGACAAGCGGGCGGTTTCTTTGAACAACAACGACCCTGCGAGCGCCGTGGCATACGACGGACCACGCCCTACAAAGGTAATCGGCCCGGCTTGGCGCCATTCTGCCGGCAAACTTTGCGGGTCGAATTGATTCAACACGCGGCGCTGAGCCTCTAGCGCCGGGAGCAACTGATCGGCGATTTGGGCAGGCGCATCGCCCACTACCCGACCGGCCAAAATCGTCAAGGCCAATAGTGACGTCGTGTATGTTTTGGTGGCCACCGCCCGCTCTGGCCCAGCCATATGCGGGATGATGTGATTGGCATGGCGCGCCAACGTGCCGTTGGGATTGTTGGTGACGGCAATCAACAACGATTGGGGATGACGGTCATTGAGCAAACGCACCGCTTCGATGGTTTCACCCGATTGCGAAATCACAATCAAGGCCGTGTCACGGGTCAAGGCTTGATGACCAAAGTGCAACAACTCGGAAAGTTCGATGTGCATCACCGGCCAACTCGCCGCAAATAATTTAAGCATGGCCGGGTAGGCTGAATAAAACGAACTCCCCATCCCGGTGATAATTACCCGCCGTGGCGCCGCATCACGCAAGGCCTTGGCGGCGATTTCGAGTTGGCTTCCTGCGGCCAAATGGGTCCGCAATGCCGCTTCAAGTAAATCGGGCTGGGCTTGTACATCACTCAAAAAATCACTATTGCTCATGAGAAATCTCCGTTATACACCTTACATTGTTGAAATCATTCACATCAAAAAACTATGCCATACCCAACAATACTTTAGCCTCAGCCACGTCGATCAAGGTCGCCGGGCCGGCAATGTTGCCGCGAATCACGTCGTGATTGGGCAAGATGGCATGAATCGCCGCCACGACGGCATCTTCATGTGCTTTGGCCAGCATAAATACCGCCGTCGGGCCGGTATCAGTCGAACAATAGACGGGGATGCCTTGGGCGCGCAATTCATTGCACATCCGAAACAACAAAATATTCTCGGGCTCCCAGCCGATGATTTTGTAGTCGTCGCCACCCGACATGGTAATGCCGTGCAAACGCATACTATCAATCTCTGACATCCGCCCCAACACCTGCCAATCACCACGACGGGTCGCCGCAATGGCAGCGACGATTTCTTCAGACCGGGTCGCCATCCAGCCCGCAAACAACGAGCTATGCGGGGCATCGGCATGCGCCTGCTCTGTTTTGAGACCAATCCGCGACGCCATCGGTACCGTCAGCAACGACACATCGGCAAACAAAGCCGGATCATCGAGGCGCACCGCAAAGCTTTCGGCATGCGTCAAGCCCGGGTGTGACACCCACAAGGCAATCCCCCCTACCGCCGCCCGGCACCCCGACCCTGCCAGCAAGCGCGCCACACAGCTCACAAAACGTTGGTTGGCAATCATTTCGGGGCCAAACAAGGCCGCAATCCCTGCGACTGCCAAGGCCGCCGAACCCGAGGCACTCGAGCCCAAGCCTTTGCCTTCGACGGCGGTACGAAAGAAGTTACGGCTCCGCACCACCGCCCGCCATGATACCCCCGCCATGGCGCGCAATGCATCAAGGGTCTGGACCACCCGGTCGCGTTCACGGCCGTGGGCAGGACCACTGCCAATCCAGATATCATCATCAGCGAGTGCGGGCACAAATTCCACCAATGTCAACGTACTGGCGGCATCACTGTTGACCGAAATACTGGGGAGAAAGGCAATTCGTTGCGCCCAATCACTCAAGCCATGGTACTTAAGAATCCCTTGCATGGGATAGGCGCGGGCGGCTGCCGCATTGTTGGCACGCGCAGCCGGTAATTCACGAGGATAGTCGGCAACCGTCACCTGATGGGCCGTCAAGGCATCCAAAATTTGTTGATGACCCTGGCGCATATGCGCATCGAGTGCCGTAATTGCGGAAGGAATCGGTGTCATCGATAAACCTTTGCATACATTTCATGATTCGTTACCATATTACTCTCAATCATAACATACACTACTGTCATAATGACCTGCGTAAACCGGTATAATCGAACCAAGCAATAATCAGGAAGGATGCCACCCATGGTTGTATTTGTGATGATTGACGGCATGCGCCCCGACGCCATGACCGCCACCCCCTGCCCCAACTTGCAGGCCTTGATTGCGCGTGGAGCCAGCACCATGCAAGCCCAAAGCGTTATGCCAAGCATCACCTTGCCCTGCCATACCTCGCTGTTTCATTCAGTGCCACCTACCCGCCACGGGATTACCACCAATTACTTCATCCCGATGGCTCGCCCACTGCCTGGGCTCATCGAAGTCGCCCGGGCTGCCGGCAAAAAAAGTGCCTTTGTGCATAACTGGGAACCGCTGCGTGACATGGCCCGCCCAGAGCAATTGTCCTACGCCTGGTGCCACGAACCACCCCTCGACCCCACCTATGACGACGAAATGCACGCCGAAGCCTTGCGCGTGGTCAAATCCAACCGCTACGACTTCGTGTTTGTCTATTATGGCTCGGTCGACACCGCCGGGCATGCCTATGGCTGGATGGAACCCGGCTACCTCGGGCAACTCAGTCATGTCGACAGCTTGTTTGGCGAATTACTGGCCGCCTTGCCCAGCGACACCCACCTCATCGTCCAAGCCGACCACGGCGGTCACGATCGCACCCACGGCACCGATATGCCCGAAGATATGACCATCCCATGGATTGCCGTCGGCCCCACCGTCAAACCCGGCTATACCATCCAACGCGCCGTATCATTGATTGACACGACGCCTACCCTGGCCCGCATGCTGGGAATTGCCCCCCACGAAGAATGGGAAGGCACCTGCGTCGACGAATTGTTTGTGTAATCGCATCACACACGGGATCGTGTTGGGCATCGGCCCATCACGGTCCCGTGGTAATCGTGATACATTGGTCGGGTGTCGTCCCCACTACGTATACCGTCTCTTGGTCATCGATTTGAATGGCCGTCGCACCACTCACAAACTGCACGACTGTCACCGGCACCACCGTCACCTCACTCAACACCACCCCCAACGTGGTTGGGATGCCGCCGGTACTCGCCAGGGCCTTGCCAATCTGTTGGCGCACTGCAATCGGGCCAGTAATATAGATGTCTTGATCGGCTGTTGTCCAGCTATTCACGATGCGCTGATAGTTGTTTTGCGGAAAGACCGTCGTCAACCACACCACTTCATTGCGGTTCGCCAAATAAAAAGCCACCCCATTTTGAAAGGGTTGATACGGCGCAGTTACCTGAGCAACCGCCGTCACACAACCAATATCAAACGGTACCACCGCAACGAGTCCATGCATTGACGCCGGTAATTGGCCACAACTCGGCGACGATACCGCCATCGTTTCGGCACCAAGCCGACCCAGCAACACCTCGTACGGTGTACCCGCAAATTCAGGGTGCCATTCCAGGCGGCGCCGCTCAAAATACTGCACGTCACCCCGCCAATCCCCCAACGCTTCCGTCTGTCGCGCCGTGATGGGATAACCAAAGCGCATCACACCGCCGTTTTTTTGCCAATATGACAAAAACGGCTCGCACAGCGTATAGCCCGTCACATCAAAATAACGACATCCGGCCGCTTGGGGATCATTGCCTTGTTGCCACGGTCGCCCTTGGTGCTCACGTGCCAACGCACCGAGACGTCCTGCGAGCACACCTTGCGCACCATGATTTTCGAGGCGATCACGCTCAAACCATTGCGTCGGACCACGCCACGCGCCTTCAATGGTCTCGTCGTGAAGCACACTCAATGGATAGCCAAACACCGCCAGCCCACCATTTTGTTCCCAATATGTCAAAATCGGATCACTGACACAATATCCTGTTTCGGCGAAACAGCGTGTACGCGCAGCGCTAGTTGACGTCCACCCCAATACCAGCCACACCACCAATACACCCAAAAAGACCCTGCGCATGCACCAAACCCCTTATGTCACTTACGTTTGCCGTATGAATTATACCTAATTCCACTATGCTGCATGGGCAAATTTACCGTCATGCCTGCCCACCACCTTGACCAAGCCAACCATACAAAAAACCAGCGCATATATGCACCATTCTGCGTGGGCGCAAAACCACCCACGCGTTAGCGTAACGACCATGTTTCGCTGAATCCATGACGCATTGTTTTGGATTTTCGACTCCCATCAGGCGCAACGACCCACACCGTCAACCCGTTGTCACCCATACCGGCGTGCACATCTACCGTGACCTGATGCTGGGTAATCACGATATCGAGCATCCACCCACCAATCTGCAATTGCGTGAGGCGCACTTCGGGCCATTCCACAGGCAACTGTGGTGTGATAGTGACTTCGTGATTGCGCAGATTGGGCGTAATCCCACATATCCCCTCGACGATTCCTTGCACAAACAAGGCTGCCGACCACAATTGAATAAAACAAATCCCTTGCGGAATCAATTCTTTCATCAAGCCCAACGAACCCACGCGCGCCGTCGCACCAATACTGCACAGTAATTCAACGCCATACGCCGGATCGTGTTGGGCAAAGGCACTCAATGCCAGCAAGCCCGTCGGCAGCGTCCAGACTCGTTCGTCATCACCTTTGGTGTGCATCAGTCCCCACTGATTGACCAAATCTCGGCGCACTTGTTGATAGACCGCCTGCTGGCGCGCAGGGCTAGCAATCTGGGTTTGCACCGGCACAATCGCCGTCCAATGGCGATCGAGCTGGGGGGTGCCGTCACGCTGGAGCGAATCGGCATACAACGATGCGCTGTCTAACCACCAGGCCTGCTCGAAGCGGGCAGCGAGGTTGCTGGCATAAGTACGCCACACCTCTGCTTGCGCAAGTTTGCCATCGGCCGTCGCCCACTCAGCGAGTGCCACCAGCGCCTGATAGATGTAGCAGACGGTGTCGAGTTTGAATGGGCCCATGCCGTGGCGTTCAACCATGCCATCGCCATAGGGCCAGTGGTGCCCATTGAGCACGCCCATCACGTGTTGCATCCCCTCAGCACACACCTTGTACAGTCGAAATGCCAACTCATCATCACCGCTCCAGCGCACATATTGCCAGCAAGCCACGGCAAATTGGGGTGTTTCTTGGGCATTGCCGGGGTGAAAAATCCGCCCGTTGGTGGTGATTTCGTGGGGCACACGCCCACAAGCATGATCGGCATGCGCAGCGAGGTAGGCCAGCACGCTCTGGGTGGCAGCCGCAAAGCCGGCCGCCATCAATCCTGGCACCGCATAGGCGGTGTCACAGCCAAACACTTGGGGGTATTCGGGGATGCCTGCCAAAAAATAGATGGGCATCTGATGTGGTTGGGTCACCAGTTGTTGCAGGTTATGTGTGGCTACCTGCCAATAGTCGTTGAGGGCGGCATCTGGCGTCGTCAGGCGCACCCCGTGCGTGGTCGTCATGGGTGACGCGAGTAGTCCTGTGCGCGCGACGATGTTGGCGTGTTTGCCACACCAGCGTTTGGCCAAAGCCGTCGCTTCGGTTTGCGCTTCATGATCTACCGCCAGCACCCAGTCGATACTCCAGGGCGCCTGTGGCGCCACGGTCACTGTAGATTGCGTACTGACTACATCGGCACTCACCTGCCAACGCCAGCCCAATGAATTACGGGCGACTGCTGCCCCATCCCAATCAACCCCTTCGCGATCAAAGCAGACACTATGCGCAAAGACGCGATAGTGCATCGGCCATTCGTCGATGCCCCCAAACCAACAGCCACGGATATCCGTCACGAGTTCGATAGCAACGGTACCCTGCCATGATTGCGCTGTCTGATTATGAATCTGCACTTGCACACTCAACAACGGCAAATTGGGATGGAGCGTTTCTTGGATCACCACCTGCAAGCCCGCGTGCTGATGGACTCGTTCCACGTAGTGTGCGTAAACGGTACAGTGCGTCGCTGGCGCAAGCACCTGACCATCGATACGCACCTGCCAGCCCTGTAGCATGCGCATTGGATGTGCCCAGAGGCCACCCATTTTGCCTACTAGATGCTCGTCACCATAGGGGGTGATTGCGCCACCAATGCTCCCCACTAGGTACATGCGTGGATTACTCAAAAAATACGGTGTCGCACTATCACGCTCGTCCTGCCAATCAACGCTCTCCAATACAAACCGTTGCGTCGTCATCATCCCCTCGCATCCATTTATCACGTTGCTCTATCCTACCATCCATTTCGTACGTGGTTTAGCCGTGACGAAGGAGAAAGCATAAAGTATGAAATAGGAAGTGAAGGAGGAAGTGTCGCATGCCTCCGACTGCACGCTTCCGACTTCGGATGGGAATTATCATTGACCAAATTGCTAAAATATTGTATAGTTTATGTTAAGAATTGATTAAATATTCATAGGAGTACTGCGTGACGCGGCTTTTTTTTGCCACCGACATCCATGGTTCTGACATTTGCTGGAAGAAATTCCTCAACGCGGCACGTTTTTATAATGTCACGACGCTCGTTCTCGGGGGTGATATGACCGGCAAGGCTTTGGTGCCGATTTATCAATTACCGGACGGACGGCATCAGGCGGTTTTACTCCAACAAGAGTTCACCCTCGACGATGAAGCAGCCGTCATCGACATGGAGCGCAAAGTAGCCAGCCGTGGCTACTATCCATTTCGGGTGACGAGCGGGCAAATCCAATCGTTCCGCGACGACCCCAGCCTCGTCGATACGTTTTTTCATCAGCAGATGCATGCCTCGCTCGCGCGCTGGCTGGCAATTGCCGACGAGAAATTGGCCGGCAGTGGTGTGCGCTGCTTTGTGTCACCGGGCAACGACGACCCTTTCGAAATCGACGAATTACTCAGTTCGTCGGCGCATATCACCTTTGCCGAAGGCAAAGCCATCGACATCGGCGAAGGATTCACCTTGATTTCGAGTGGCTGGGCCAATGTCAAGCCGTGGCGCACCTACCGCGAATTGCCCGACGATCGCTTATACGACTACCTCAAAGCGATGATTCCTACTGGGTTGAGTATGGAAAAGACTATTTTCAACTTCCACTGCCCGCCCTACGCCTCGAACCTCGACGACGTCCCCGAAATCGACGAAAACCTGAATGTGCTCAATGCCGGGCATTCACTCGTCCCAGTAGGGAGCACAGCGGTACGCCGATTAATCGAAGAATACCAACCGTTGTTGTCGTTGCACGGTCACATCCACGAAGGCAAAGGCACCACCCGCATCGGCAAAACGTTGTCGATCAATGCGGGGAGTTTGTATGAGCAGGGGGTATTGCAAGGGGCGTTGATTGACCTCGACCCCAACCCCAAGCGCGGGCTGTTTGCCCCCAAAAGCCACATTCGTAGCTATACCCTTACCACGGGGTAGTGAATACATCCCTGCGATTCAATGATTATTCGTTTATCCATCAAGGAGGATTCGTACATGAGTAATGAGTCGGCCACCAAAAACGCAGGCGATGCCGCGTTGTTTCTACGCAAAGCCACGGGGCTCGTCCGTTCCTGGTCCGTGTTTGACGCATTCATTTATGCCTTCTTTTCGATCAACTTGGTCACCCTCGGGCTCTATTCCATCAGCCAAATGTACTTTTTTGATGGGGGCATGCTCAACGGCCTAGTTATTTTCGGCGTACTGATTTTGGCCGAAGTGGTAGTCTATGCCGCCTTGATTGCCGTCATGCCTCGGGCCGGTGGCGATTACGTCTGGCAAAGTCGCATTTTGGGTGGCGGTGTCGGCTTTGTGCTGGCTGTCACCGGCTGGTGGTTTATTTTGTGGTTGTGGACCCCGTTGTATGGCGACATGCTCCGCAAAATGATTGTCGTGCCCATCCTCGCCCTGCTCGGTCAGCGTGACAGTGCCTTGTGGGTCAATAGTGACACCACGGCGTTTTTTGCGGCATCACTGATTACCTTGGCGTTTGTGACGGTGATTATCATCGTCGGCATGAAGCGCTATGCCACCTTCCAGAAATGGTCGTTTTGGATCGGCAACGCCGGCTTGTTAATGGTAATTGGCTTGCTTTTTTCGGGTGACCACGCCGCCTTCAAAGCCGCCTTCGAAAGCAACAGCACAGCCTTGTTCGGTACCGCCGATGGCTTGTACGATGCGACCGTAGCGGCTGGTGATGCAGCCGGCGCCGTCAATCCATTGATGGGCGGTGATTTCAAGTCGATTTCGCTGTTGTTGCCATGGATCGCCTTCTTTTTGCTCTACCCCAACTGGGGCGCCACTTTGTACGGCGAAGTCAAAGGAGCCGACGATTTCAAGCGCAACTTCAATGGGATGGCGGCCGCAGTAGTAGTCACTGTGGGCTTGTTGATTTTGCTCTTTTTTGCCATCGACCATTCCATTACCTGGAAGTTTTATATGCAGGCCAATGGTGCGTATTGGAACACGGCGTGGGGCTACACCAAAGATGCATCACCATTCCCCATTTGGCCCTACCCTGCGTTGTTGGCCGCCTTTATGACCACCAATCCCATCATCCAGTTGCTGGTAATTGTGGCGATGAGCATGTGGTTCTTTGGCTGGGCTGGCACGATGTTCTTGTCATCGACCCGGGTAATTTTTGCGGCCGCCTTTGACCGCTTGCTCCCCGAAGCCGCCGCTCAAGTCGACGAAAAGACCCGCACGCCGGTCTGGGCGCTAGTGTTGATGGTGGTGCCAGGCATCATCGTCTCGTACTTGTACTGCTACAACCTGTGGAGCTTTGCATCGTTGACGTTGGCGGCCACCTTGGTAATCGGGATTACCTTTTTTGGCACGGCCATTGCAGCGACGATTTTGCCCTACACCAAAAAGGACTTGTACGAGGCTTCACCAATTGCCGGCTACAAGGTATTGGGAATTCCGTTGATTACGGTGTGTGGTGCAATCACCACCGTGTTCTTGGGCTTTTTGTTGTACCAATGGTTGCTCGACCCCGAAGCCAAATACGGTATCGGCTATAGCATCAACGATGCCGGTGTCAAAAACACTACCTCGCTCTACTTCATGGGGATCTTGTACGGGGTAGCCTTGTTGATTTATGTGGGCATGCGCATGTACCGCAAATCCAAGGGTGTGAACCTCGACGTGTTGTATAGCGAAATTCCTGCCGAGTAACGATTATCCGTTCCCACCTACCACCGAGTACAATGTTTTCTATCACAGAAAGCACCGTACTCGGTGTCCTATTTATCGCAAAGGATTGTGCATGCATCACGACATCATCCAATCTGCCACCATGCTGGTCGACGCGGCCCGGGCCCGCAACCTGCCACTCCGTCTGCTGGGCGGTATCGCCGTGGCGTTACACTGCCCCAACAGTATCAACCCAGGGCGGAGTTACCGCGACATCGACGCCTACATCCCCGCCAAGCGTCAAGCCGATGCGACGGCCCTATTTGTGGCCAACGGATTTGTGGCCGACAAACAGTTCAATTTGCTCAACGGCGACAGCCGGATGCTCTTTTTTGATCCAGTACATCAGCGCCAAGTCGATGTGTTTGTGGGTGAATTCCGCATGTGTCACCCCGTCCCCATTAGCACGAGTAGCCACCCTTATACCATCGCCGTAGCCGAGTTGTTGCTCACCAAGCTACAAATCTACCAACTCAACCCCAAAGATGCGCATGATGGCTGTGCGTTGTTGCACGAACTACAAATCGGGACCAGTCCAGACCAACAGGCCACCCGCGACCGTCTCGCCCAACTGTGTGGCGCCGACTGGGGCCTGTGGCGCACGTTTACCCTCAATCTCGAGCGCTGTATGACCTATGCCAACACCAATTACGACACGCAATTTGTAACCGCACTACAAAACGAAGTGACGGCGGTACTCAATGTGCTCACCAATGCCCCCAAAACGTTGGGGTACAAAATGCGGGCTGCCATCGGTGAAAAAGTGCAATGGTATGAATTGCCCGAGGAGGTTGATCGCGCATAGCGGCGCAGCAAGCTGCGGCGCTATGCGCAGGTGCGAGGCATGTCCTCGCACACAAACATATCCGAATACGGCACCATGCGATGGCGCAAATAAGAATTATGGTATATCGAAGAGACGCAGCTGGCTGCGTCTCTACTTCAAACTTCAAGTATGTTATAATTTGGCAGATGTTATAAGGTATTTACAGAGACTGAGGTCTATGTTCAACAAGATTTTAATTGCCAACCGTGGCGAAATTGCCGTACGTATCGTACGCGCCTGCCACGAACTGGGGGTTCGGGCTGTCGTGGCTTATAGCGAAGCAGATCGCTATTCACTGGCGGTCCGCACCGCCGACGAAGCCGTCTGCATCGGGCCAGCACCATCGCCACGCTCGTACCTCAACCAGTCAGCATTGATTAGTGCCGCCCGGATTACCGGCTGTGATGCTATCCATCCCGGCTATGGGTTTTTGTCTGAAAACGCCTACTTTGCCGAGATCTGTGCCCAATACGGCATTACTTTTATTGGACCCAGCCCCGAGGCGATCCGCTTGATGGGCGACAAAATCGAAGGCCGCACGACGATGCGCGCCGCCGGCGTCCCCATCGTCCCTGGCTCTGAAGGCGAACTCAAGTCACTCGAAGAAGCCGTCGAATTGGCTGTGGGCATCGGCTACCCCGTGTTGCTCAAACCAGCCGGTGGTGGTGGTGGCCGTGGGATGCGCGTCGCCAACGACGAAGCCGAATTGGTGCGCTATTATGCTACCGCCAAAAGCGAAGCTGAAGCAGCCTTTGGCAATGGCGCATTGTTGCTCGAAAAATACCTGCCCAAGGTGCGCCACGTCGAAATCCAAGTCCTCGCCGACCAATATGGCAATGCCATCCACCTCGGCGAACGCGACTGCTCGTCACAACGCCGCCACCAAAAAATCATCGAAGAATCTCCCTCACCAGCCGTCAGCCCCGAGCTCCGCGCCCGGATGGGTGAAGCCGCCCTCAAGGGTGTACGGGCCATCAATTATGTCAACGCCGGCACGATGGAGTTTTTGCTTGATCCAGAAGGCAACTTCTACTTCATCGAAATGAATACCCGGATTCAAGTAGAACACCCCGTCACCGAGATGGTTACCGGCCTCGATTTGGTGCGCTGGCAATTGCGGATCGCTTCCGGTGAGCACCTCACCATCCAACAAGCCGATGTCGAGCTCCGTGGCCACGCCATCGAATGCCGTGTCAACGCCGAAGACCCCGAGCGTGACTTTATGCCATCGGTTGGCGAAATCCAATACTACTTGCCTCCCGGTGGCCCAGGCGTGCGGGTCGATTCGCACCTCTACAACGGCTATACCGTACCGGGGAATTACGACTCCCTGCTCGCCAAAATGCTGGTGTGGGCCCCCACCCGCGAAGAAGCCATCGTGCGCATGAAGCGCGCCCTCGGTGAAACCGTCATCCATGGCATCAAAACCACCATCCCCTTCCAAATGGGCTTACTCGACGACGAGGTCTTCCAACATGGCTTCATGCACACCCGCTATGTGGGGGAAATGATGCCCAAATGGCTCGAGACCCGCAAAAAGTAACCCGTACCCTGTACACCCCACAGACACTGCGGTGTCTGTGGGGTGTTTCTGCGCATAGAAGAATATTTGCACACCGCCAATTCACGACGCGCACTAATAATTTTTTTCATAAAAATACAAAACACTACTTCATGAGAAAAGACATTTTTTGCCATTTATATGCGTAAAATCATAGTGATTTTATACATGATTCGAGATAAATATCAACTTATTTTTGATTACTAGCGTATAATCGAGGTGGTACGAAACATCCATTCAGACAAATGGTTTTACACCATCTACACAAGAAAGAAAAATCGATGAAAACCAACGGAAAAGTCATCGTCGTCACTGGCGCTGGCAATGGCATGGCTCGTGAAGTCACGCTCGAATTGTTGCGTCGTGGAGCGCGCGTCGCAGCTGTCGACATCAATCAAGCCGCCCTCGACGAAACCATGAAGCTGGCTGGTGCTGCCAGCACCCGCGTCAGCACGCACATCGTCAATGTGGCCGACCTGGCTCAAGTGGCCGCCTTACCCGCTGCCGTGATTGCGGCCCATGGTCAAGTCGATGGCTTGATGAATATCGCCGGGATTATCCATAAATTCCTCAAGGTACAAGATTTGTCGTACGACGACATCCACCGTGTATTCAACATTAATTTTTTTGGTACGGTGCACATGGTCAAAGAGTTCTTGCCCCATCTCATCGCCCGCCCCGAAGCACAAATCCTGAATGTGTCGAGCATGGGTGGCTATGTGCCGGTGCCTGGGCAGACCATGTATGGGGCCTCAAAGGCTGCGATTAAGTTGTTTAGCGAAGGCTTGCGCTCCGAGTTATTGGGGACCAAGGTGGGCGTGTGTGTGCTCTTCCCGGGGGCTATCGCCACCAATATGCCGGTAAATTCGGGGATTATGACGAGCCAAGAAGCCGCAGCAATGGCCAAACAAGGGGCAGCCAAATTCAAAACTATGCCGGCACCACTGGCTGGGACGATGATTGTCGATGCCTTTGAGTCGAATCGCTTCCATAATTTTGTGGGTTCTGACGCCAAAATGATGGACATTTTGTCTCGTATCATGCCGGAACGGGCGGCGCTGACGATTCAACAGCAAATGGCATCGTTACTCAAGTAACATCAATAAAAAATCAACCAAAGGGCAGGAGCATTTGTATATGCACCTGCCCTTTTTATTATGCATACATCCAAGTCTCCTCATTTTTACGTATATTTTGCAAACCGTATGCGGAAAGGGATATATTCCATGGCAAAAATGATTTCACCCAGTGTGGAATGGCAGGGATTACTCGCACAAGCCAAAGCACTTGTGCCTGAAGCGTTTAGCAGTGATGGGCGTGTCCTCAACTTGATGGAGGGCGAGTGGGGGCATCCTGGCCACGGCAAAACCTATATGTCGCCAGTCGATGGCACATTCATGGGCAATCTGCCCATGCTCAACCTCGACGAAGCCAAGCGAGCCGTCCGTTATTGTGCTCAAGAATTCCAAACCTGGTCCAAAGTATCACTCGACCAACGCAAACAACGGGTCGTTGACACGTTGGCGTTGCTCAAACAACACCGCGAACTGATTGGGCGGTTGTTGATTTGGGAAATCGGCAAGCCATACATTACCGCTATGACCGACGTCGATCGTTGTATCAGCGGTGTGGAGTGGTATGTCGACCAAATCGACTCCCAAATGGCAGGCCGCACCCCCCTCGGCGTAATTTCGAACATCGCCTCATGGAACTACCCATTGTCGGTGCTGGTCCATGCCATGTTGGTACAAGTCTTGGCCGGTAACTCGGTCATCGCCAAAACCCCCACCGACGGTGGCTTGTACGCCCTAACGGTATCACTGGCCCTCGCACGGCGCT
The DNA here is from genome assembly GCA_937876225.1 of uncultured Chloroflexota bacterium. GTDB lineage: Bacteria > Chloroflexota > Chloroflexia > Chloroflexales > Roseiflexaceae > UBA965. The sequence continues at coordinate 16,758 of CALFIC010000127.1, forward strand.
GTGGCTTGCCAGTATCGCTAGTGAGTGGCTCAGGCGGTCAATTGAGTGAGGCCTTGGTACGCAACGCCGATGTCGACTGCTTGGCGTTTGTGGGTGGCAAAAGCAATGGCCGTGACATTGCGGCCAGCTTGTATGACCGCGACAAGCGCTACATGCTCGAAATGGAAGGTATCAACGTCTATGGCATCTGGGAGTTTTCGGATTGGAACGGGCTGGCGCAACAACTCAAAAAAGGCTACGACTACGGCAAACAACGCTGTACCGCCTATGTACGCTTTGCGGTACAACGCAAGCTCTTCCCCAAATTCCTCGACACCTACATCCCCGTACTCAAGGGGCTCAAATACGGCAATCCCACGCTGGTCGACAACCCCAACGATCCCTTGCCCAGCCTCGACTTTGGGCCGCTCATCAACGCCAAAAAGGTCGAAGAGTTGCGGGTCATGCAAAGCGAAGCGATTTCGTTGGGGGCGATTGGACTCTACGAAAGCGACATCGACGAGTCACTCTTTTTGCCCAACCAAGACACCTCAGCTTACTTTGGCCCCACCTCGATATTAAACGTACCTCGCAATGCGCGCTTGCATCACAACGAGCCATTCGGACCACTCGACACCATCGTATTGGTCGACCGCGTCGAAGAACTCGTCGCCGAAATGAATATTTCCAACGGCTCATTGGTTTCATCGCTGGCCTGCGATGACGACCGGGTCGCCAAAGAAATTGCTGGCGATTTGCGATCGTACAAAGTAGGGCTCAACAAAATCCGTTCACGCGGTGACCGCGACGAGACCTTTGGCGGGATTGGGCAATCATGGAAGGGCTGTTTTGTGGGTGGCAAATACCTCGTACAATCAATTACCGTGGGGCAACCCGGTGAGCGCTTGTATGGCAACTTCCCTGATTACACATTGCTCCCCGACGTACGCTAACTAGCCTATATCAACACCACCACATGCGCTGTGCATGTGGTGGTGTTTTTTATGTCACAATAAGGCTATGTTTTTTGCACACAGAGGTCAGCACATATGCGTTCATTACTTGCGACTCGTCCCGATCAAAATGCCCCACCTATAGTTAGCGTCACAGAAAGTGACACGCTTCCTACGGGCAATGTCACCATCGCGGTGGCGTATTCGGGGATCAACTACAAAGATGCCTTGGCGGTCACCAATCGTGCCCCTATATTACGCAGCTTTCCCATGGTACCGGGGATTGATTTGGCCGGTACGGTGAGCGCATCGGATGACCCACGTTGGCTGATTGGCGACCAAGTGGTCATTGCAGGGCGGGGCATCGGCGAGCGTCGCTCTGGTGGGTACACCACGCTGACGCGCCAACCAGGCGACATCCTCACTCGCTTGCCGGCAGGATTAACCCTCGCCGATGCGATGGCGATTGGTACTGCCGGGATTACCGCAGCTATGTCAGTCGCAGCGATTATGCGGGCAGGCATCGCACCCAGCGAGCGCCCGGTGCTCGTGACCGGCGCGAGTGGCGGTGTGGGGATGCATGCCATCGCATTGCTAACCCAACACGGCTATAGCGTCACAGCGGTCACCGGACGGCCAGCCCTCGCCGATGATTTACGGCGCTGTGGCGCCACGATGGTCATCAGTCGCGACGACATCGCCGGCGACAAACCGCTCGAACGCGAACGCTGGGCGGCGGTAGTTGATACCGTTGGCGGACCCGTGGCGAGTGCAGCGATTCGCACCACTGCCTATGGTGGGGTAGTTACGATGTGCGGTCATGCGGGGGGTGCCCAGCTCGATTTGACCGTCTATCCGTTAATTTTGCGCGGGGTTCAGCTCATCGGGATAGAATCAGTCAATGGGCCACAAGCCAATGTCGATGCCGCATGGGCGTTCATTGCTGCGTCGTGGGACCGGGCACGCATCGCGCATATGATACATAGCGTGGCACTCGCCAATGTCCCAGATACGTGTGTGGCCATGCTTAACGGCGAACGCGTCGGACGGACCATCGTCACCCTGGCGGAATAGTCACGGCATACAAAAACCGCCCTTCCGTCACGCGGTTGCGTGACGGAAGGGCGGTTTTTCCGCATTACGGTGCCAATGTTACGCCACGTACATGGATATGAGTTTGGACATCTGACGGGACATCTTGTTCGGTAATTGCCGCTTGTAACGAAATAATCGCGACTTGTGATGGCAACGTAAACACCACGACTTGATCAGATTCGGCAGTCGGAAATTTCTGTGAGAATTGTTGGTCACCATCAGCGGTTTTGATGATGATATTCGCCACAAAATTATGCATACCACCAAGGGCAAACGTGACTGTTTTGGTGGGCAATGCCTGCCCTAACTTCAAATCTAGCGTAAATGACGCACTAGTCCCATCGCTCCGCACCAACGTATCAGGATTATTGTCGAACAAATCCGGAATTGAGCCGGTATCAATCGGTGATATCGTGATAGCCGATTGGATGCCATTGACGACCACCGCACCACTCGTTGGCGTACCTGATGTCGATACCAGTGGCAATTTCGAATTATCTGGCTGTGGTGCAGGTACGACGATTGTTTCTTGGTTTGTTACCGGTGTTGGCGGCGGCGGCGTACCGGGCACGGCAATACCAATCAAGGCCGAACTATAAAACAACGGCGTGCCATCGGGCATAGTATGTAATACTGGTCGGAATTGATCTTTGCAGGCTTCGACATTGGGTGACGGCAAGGGGGTATCAAACGTCCAAATCATCACCGCAGGACGGTCAGTTTGGGCCAGTGTATCGCATGTCAAGGTATCAGCAGGATCAAAACGTTTGAGCATGGCTGGGTGTTGCATCTGCAATTGCGAAAAAAACGGCTCTGGCGACGTATCACGCCAACAACATCCGGCAATATACACCGAGGTGTCGGGTGACAACATATCGGCATATTTGACAATCATACGCCCAATTGGCACATCACCATAGGGCATACTACTTATGTATTTATCAAAATAGCGCTCGATATTTTGTTGGAGTGATGCCCCAAACACCACCAAAACCACCAGCCCCGACACACTTGCCCAGCGACCTTTGAGGAAATTATATATTTCGTATAATCCCAAGGCGATAAATAGATAGGCGTATGGCGCAGCCCCAATACTCCGTGAAGCCGACGGTACTTGCTCGGGGTAACGCAATACCAGCAATGAAGGGACATGCAACAACAAAAACGGAATAATCAGCAATGGAGCTTTGGCACGCATATTGGCACGGAAGCAACTCGCGATCCCCATCACAAATAATACACTACTAATTATGTCAATATGAGCAAGTCCACGGACATTACTACGAAATACATTATCACCACTCGTAAAGTATGCACCAACTCCACGCGCCAAAATATCCATAATCCGACTAGGAGCCAAATCAGTCGTTTCGAATTTTTCGCTGATGTAATTCCCTGTAATCGAATCAGGGTTACTCAGATACATCATGATAAATGGGAGTGCTCCCACCAATAGCATCAACGTATAGCGTACGATATCTTGGCGATTGCGAATCACTTTGGTTTGCCACAATGCTACCACCGTCAACCACATTACTGGCGGTACAACAAACGATTGTGGGTACGAATACAAACCAAATGTTGCAATCAACGCTGACGCATACAACCAGCCAACCCGTTGGGTATTGATGTAGCGCAACAGGGCATATACCGTGCCAATCGTCACTAGCGGCACAAAAATTTGTGAATTCCCTAAACGACTAAAAATCAACAACCACGAGCCACTACCTGCGATGGCTAAGGCAATAACCCCCAGCTTGCGTCCAGCCAATTGACGCGCCGTGCCCATGATAAGTGCCACAATTCCCAAACTCGTCAAAATCGAAGCGACTTTGATTTGGTCAAAACCAGTCCCAATATAATAAATGAGTGGTGCAATCATGTAGTGATAGAGTGGACCAGAGCTTAATGAAAAATACCACGGCCAATCGCCACGGAGGACACTTTTGGTATAGGTTTGCACGATTTCAATATCACCGTACATTTCACCTTGCAACGTATCAATCCGATAAAACCGGATTACCACCGTCATCAACACGGCAGCCCAAAACAGCCATGTCCAAATATCAAAGGTAAATGTCGTAGTGACATCCGGTAATGACCATTGTGGCAACTGCGGAAGTGTCAATTTGGTTGCCGCGTGACGAACGTTATTGAGTGCTTTTGCAGGAGTTGGTTTGGGTTTAGGCGGTGGGGGGATAATGACCGTCGGTCCACTATCTTCGAGGTTAAACGCAATTTGATTTTCATCGACTGATGCCGATTGATGTGATTCGCCATGAATCGGCACATCGCCAAACTTCGGTCGGCGTCGCTGATGCCACCATATACGAATCGCTTTGCGGAACGAATCGCGCAACAATGCAAATAAACTCTGTTCTTGTGTTGGTGGCTTCACCGCCATGACACTCTCCTCACATGCAAAAAACCAGTGTGTGTAAAACAACTGTAGACATTATTACAAATCACGCACAGCGCCGCACACAAATACGTTCTGTTCATGATAGCTGTAAGCCACAACGCAATTGGGGAGTACATTCCCTGCATTTAGTTTTCTGTCAAAAACCAACGCACACCCACATGCACCACCGGGAAGGTATTGCTATTATTGCCAATCAAATACCCAAGTGATTCATTCTGTGACCAAATAGCCACATTACCACGGTTTGAATTACGATTAATCACCATTGCGATCATAGCATTTGGCACTTCGACAATTACGGTATCATTGTCATCTTTGATACGCCGTGCTGGCTCAAATTGGATATCAAACGATACTGTTTCATCTGCGTTGAGTTGAGCCACACCCGCCGCCAAATTATCCAACGAACTCCGAATAGCGATTCGTTGGGTATTCCGTTCTACGGGTACAAAATAATTCGATAACGTATCTGCCCATTGGTCGCGCACATCGGTACGATTGATGGTCGGGTCTTTGAGCGCCTTGTTGAGGTCACTCAAAAAATTTTCGACGGTAATTTCAGGGCTTGTGCCGCCACCATTCAATGATTGGTCACTCACCACGACCGGCGCCGGCGTGTTGTCGGCACACGCCACCAACACAACCACATACAATAGTAATAACAATGTAAGTGCGACTTTTTTCATGGCACTATCATACCATGAAATATACGACTGCATGGTACAATATAATTGTGTGTTGTCATCCAAAAATCAGCTTCTTGTCCCGTTCTAATCGGTTTACACTCAATACGTTACCCCCACTAAGGAAGCAATCTGTATGCAGGAATTACTCCACGATACAATCTACGACGTTGCCGTCATTGGGGCTGGGCATGCTGGTTGCGAAGCAGCCGCTGCTGCCGCCCGCATGGGCAGTCATACTATTTTGTTTACAATAGACCTCGACAAAATCGGTCATTTGTCTTGTAATCCCTCCATTGGCGGGCCAGCCAAAGGGCATTTGGTACGCGAAATCGATGCCCTTGGTGGCGTCATCGGGCGCATCACCGACCGGACGTTTATTCAAATGCGTGTCCTCAACGAGAGTAAAGGTCCTGCGGTCCAAGCACTCCGCGCCCAATGCGACAAGCGCCTCTATGCCCAAGTCATGAAAGAATACCTCGAGGCCCTTCCCAACCTTGACCTACGCCAATCCATGATCGAACGTATCGTGCCCCTTGCGCCTAGCATAAACCCACATGCCGCCCGCTTCCACATCTATACCCATACCGGGCGGATTGTGGCAGCGCGGGCGGTGGTCCTCACCAGTGGCACGTTTTTGCGCGGGCGCGCCATCACTGGGCAAGCCATCTGGCCAGCAGGGCGCGCTGGCGAAGCGCCCGCTATCGCCTTGGCTGATGATCTGGCCCAGCTTGGCTTCCCTACTATCCGCCTCAAAACCGGCACCCCACCCCGCATCGATGCCCGCAGTGTCGACTTTACCGCCAGTGAACCGCAACACGGTCACCCTACCCCAGTCTGGTTTGGCCACTATTATGCCGATCAATCGGGCTGGCTCCCTGATGATGATGGATTACCTCCGGTGGTGGCGCCAGACAGTATGCAGTGGATTCATGGTGCCCCTAATGCGCGCTACCCATACCCGACAGCGAGTGAATGGCGACCACAATTACCCTGCTACCAAATCCATACCACGCCTGAATTCCATGACCTCATCCGGGCCAACTTACATCGTGCCCCGATGTTTAGCGGGGTCATTGAAGGAGTAGGCCCGCGCTATTGCCCATCGATCGAAGACAAAATCGTGCGCTTTGCCGACAAAGAACGCCACCAACTCTACATCGAACCCGAAGGGTGGCATAGCAACGAAATGTACCTCCAAGGCTGCAACACTTCGCTCCCCGAAGACGTGCAGTGGCAAATGATTCGCGCCATCCCAGCCTTGCGCCAAGCCGAACTCATGCGGCCGGGCTATGCCATCGAATATGACGCCGTGGCCAGTGGTGAAATCAAAGCCACCCTCGAAACCAAGCGACTGCCCTTCCTCTTCCTTGCCGGCCAAATCAACGGCACCACCGGCTACGAAGAAGCCGCCGCCCAAGGCATCATGGCCGGCATCAATGCCGCCCAAGCCGTGGCTGGCAAACCCAGCGTGATTTTGCAACGTGACGAAGCCTATATCGGCGTACTCATCGACGATTTGGTTACCCGCGACATCCACGAACCCTACCGCATGTTTACCTCACGCGCCGAGCACCGCTTACTCCTCCGTACCGACAATGCCGACCTGCGCTTGACGCCCAGCGCCGGTACGCTGGGATTGGTCACGCCACGGCGTGTCAACGCAGTCGCCGAGCGCCAAGCGCTGATTACCCAGCATGCAGACACACTCCGCCAGCGCAGGGTCTTCCCGTCGGTCATTACCAATCAGGCCCTCGTGACTGCAGGGCTCGAGCCAATTTCGCACGAAGGGACTGCGGCCGAAATCCTGGCCCGCCCCACTAGTCGCTACCAACAACTCCAACAGGCGTTTGATTTACCTAGCTTGCCTAATAATGTGGTTGAAACACTCGAAATCGAAATCAAATACGGCGGCTATCTGGTCAAACAACAACGCCAAGTTGCCCGCGTCCAACGCATGGAACGCCTCATCATCCCGCCCAATCTACCCATGACGCACCTCAGTGGGATGCGCAACGAAGCCCGCCAGGTGCTCCAACGTGCCCAGCCCGCCACCATTGGCCAGGCGTCACGCCTAGCGGGAATGACCCCAGCCGATATTTCGTTACTTATTTTGGCCATCGAAAAACAACACACCGTGCCCAATGACACGGTGTGATCACAAAACGTATGGGGTTCGTGATTATACGGTGCGTTGCACCAGCATAACCACGGGAGACATACCACCAACTCGTACTTGGAATAGATCGGAAG
>CALFIC010000128.1 GCA_937876225.1 uncultured Chloroflexota bacterium
TTGGTTAGTAAAACAACACCTGTGTTAGTCGTACAGCCCGATGGCTCACTCCCGTAGCCGATACTGACGTCGACATATACATCCATCAATACTCCCACAGTGACGAATACTGTGACACATACCGCTACTGCTCTCACCTCGCCATATCCTGATTATCGTGACACTCGTGCCTCGGCAGTGTACTATCGATACCGTGATTTTACTCGATGGTGTCTAGCGATTGCCTTCGATTGACACGAGTAACTCTCGTCATGCATTAATCATCCATACTCCGCACGTAGTCGTATCGACTACGTGCGGGGTTGATTGTGTACAATTTAATGTATACAGTGGGTAACAAATGAGATTGGGGATGTGCGTCCTGTGTTGATGTATTACGGTGGATGCAACCGTGATACATCAACATCGGGCGCTCATATTTCTATTACCAAACACGCATAGCGAAAGTACTCGTCGATATTACTCTTTTCAAAAAGCCGCTTCTTGATTTCAGCATAAAAATTGCGAAAAATTCCAAATAAAAAATCAAAATCGTGATTTATAGTCAAAGAAATGATATGCGAAAGGTAAGAGTATGAGTGAATTTTTGATGCATCTGATGGATTGTACCTATGGCCCGTTGGTTTCGTTGCTGGCGTGGAGTCTGTTTGGGGGTGGTTTTTTTTATATTGCCTGTGTGGTGTTGGTGCCGGTAGGGGCGATTATCCGCTTTCGCAATCAGGTTCAAACCGAAGAGGCTATTGAGCGCCATTTTGGTATCAAGACTTCATCAATCATCAAGGATGGCCGCAATCTAAACACGGCAGTGGGTGAAACCTCGGTTATGGCACAACAATACAAATGGCTGTTTAGCAAACGGGGATACTTGAATGTGGTGATTGTCAGCGCCGTGTTTTTTGGCCTGTTTTTTCTTTTTACCATGGGACAAGATGTACATTGTCGCTAGTGTAGCCTGTTAGTTGGGAAGTGGGAATTGTCCGCTTGACATTTCCGTGGCGCTGTGATTTAATTTCGCTATCGCAACTCATTACGTAATTATAATTTGTACAACAAGGAGTGTACCATGCCTACCGTTGATCAAGTCAAAAACAAAGTATTGCGCATGATGGCCAAGAACTACAACATCACGATGGCCGACGATGGTGATGTGATTTTGCGCCATGAATCGGCAGCATTGACGGTATCGGTATCTGAATGGTATCCCGATGAAGAAGGGCGCAATACGGTTGTACAAGTATCAGCGCCGATTTTGTGGGAAGTCAAGCGCACTGCCGCCCTCTATGAATGGGTCGCCACGACTGGCCAGTCGTATTTGTTTGGGCGTACAGCATGTAACACCGGTGCTGATGCCTCATTGACAAATGTCGCATTTGAACACAATATTCTCGGTGATAATCTCGATGAACCAGAATTAGTTGCGACGGTAACGGCGCTGATTAGCACCGCAAATAATCTTGATGACGAACTCCAGAAAAAGTTCGGTGGCAAGCGCACGATTGATTTGTAAGCGTTGCGGGATTGGATTGCGCTACGTCACGCCGACGTAGCGCTTTTTTGGGAGTGAATTATGGTTGAAGAATTCAGCGATGCGGTGATGACTTTCACCAAAGGGCGAAGCGAGGCGATGGTAACGCCGCTACACGTTTTGTATGTGGTAGTACGCAAATACGCATCAGAATGCGCTGCCCAGGGCCTCGAATTAGCGGCCATCCAGCGTCAATTGGGTCCCGAAGGCGAAAACTGGAGCCGTCCCACCATTGCTCCCGATGCCCAAACGGCCCTCGACCAACTCAGCACTCGTGCCAATGCGATTGCTTGGGCGGTTGCTAATTATCCTCTTTTGGTCAAAAAAATCGAGGCGGCAGCGGTGAATCAGACTGCAGTCGCAAAACAAGCCGCCGCACAACCCCTCCCGGCGGTACAATCGGTGGTGCCGTCTGTTGCGCGTAGCGTGGCGACGATTTATACCGAGCTTGACAGCCTCGTAGGCCTCCAATCTGTCAAGCAGACGGTACGGCAAATTGTTGCCCGCCAAAAAGCCAGCGAGGTCTTTGTGGCGCGTGGTCAGCCCGTGGTCTTTAGCAAACATTTGGTCTTTACCGGCGCCCCAGGCACTGGCAAAACTACCGTCGCTCGTTTGGTAGCCGAATTATATGCCGCCATGCAGATTTTGCCGGGTTTTACCTTTGTCGAAGCCTCGCGGGCTGATTTGGTGGGCGGATTTGTGGGCCAGACGGCTATCAAAGTCAAAGAAGTGGTCGAAAAAGCCCGCGGGGGCGTGTTGTTTATCGATGAAGCCTATGCCTTGATGCCCCGTCACGATAGCGATTATGGCCATGAAGCCTTGGCGACGTTGGTACAACTAATGGAAAACTACCGCGATGAGCTGGTGGTGATTATGGCCGGTTACCGTGACGAAATGCAACAACTGATAGACGTCAATCCTGGCTTGCGTAGTCGTATGACCACGTATATTGACTTCCCCGATTACACGGCAACAGAACTACTCCAGATTTTCGATAATTTGTTGCAGTCATACCAAGTATCCTTGCATCCCGAGGCGCGTGTGCATGTGACGCAACGCTTGGCAGCGATTGTATCGCGGGGCTCGTTTGGCAATGGCCGCTTTGTGCGCTCGCTATGGGAATTAGCGTTTACTAATATGGCCCATCGCGATTATGCTGACGAACGCTTTGATGAGCACGAATTGCGTGAGCTCCAGGTGGCTGATGTTGATGCAGCCTTTGACCAATTGACCAGATCATTACCCCCCGAACGCAAACGGATTGGGTTTTGAGAAGTGGGGTAGTCGGGTCGCTACCGTGGTTACTTCGCACGTGACCACCGTAGCGAAAAAACCTCCTACACCACAATTATCCTTTACTATAGCCTATAATCCCAGACCATTGACAATATGAATTACCATGCGTGTGTGCTAAATTCTCAAAAAAATTAACAATTTATTCAGATTGTACTGATTGATACTTAGTACAATAAAGATATGTTGTGATTCATCAAAAAGAGGAGTATTTGTATGCCATACATGCGCTGGGTATTGGTTGTATTCTTGATGGGATTGCTCGTGAACTGTGCCCCACCGCCCCAGTCCGCCGACATGCGGGGTGTGAATCCCACAGTTGTGCCGACAATTCCTGCTACCACTGATGCACCCCCTGCACCCACTGCCGCGGCCAATGCGACCAACGATGCCGCACAGGCACTCCCTTTGGGCGACGGCAAATTTTCGCAAACGGGCCAACAAGGGTATATTTTTGCTTGTAGTACCCGCATCAGTAATGAAGGCGCATTCGCCTCAGGGGCATGGCTCGATGAAACCAACAAACTGTGGTATCCCAAACTCAAACCCAGTGTCGATGGCCAAGTATTCTGGGAAGCTGCCAACGTAACCATTGAGGTCGCAGGGTCAACCCGCACGATTAGCTCCAATGCCTTGCCAGAAAATCATCCCACCGGGATTTTTCCAGTGCAATCGAGTGACGATGCCTATCAATATGATCGCAACCCTAATACTATTAGCCTGCAACAGATTCAATATCAACTGCCACAAATGCCCCAGCCGAGTAATACCGTCAGCTGTTTGCCTCCTGGTATTATCGGCGTCGCACTGACTGGTGTGCCATTTTATAACGGCTTCGATGAAGGTGGCCGGGATGCGGTGGCGCACGAAATCCAAGACGATTGCAGTGGCCACCCCCAACAACAAGGCCAATACCACTACCATAGCGTGAGTGCTTGTGTCGCTACCAAGCCAGACGCCGCCGGCCATCCGGCCTTGATTGGCTATGCCCTCGATGGCTTTGGGATCTATGCCGCCAATACAGGCAGTACTACGCTCAAAACAGCCGACCTCGACGAATGCCATGGCATCGTCAGTGAGGTCGTATGGGATGGCGCGGTAGTAAATATGTATCATTATGTGGCGACTGCTGACTTCCCGTATACCATGGGTTGCTTCCGGGGTACACCGACCCAATCCAACGCGGGTCCTCCTGCCGATGGTGGTACCCGCCCACCACCCCGTCGCCCGTAATTCTTGGGAATGAACCGGCCGTGCAACGCGCACGGTCGGTTTTTTGTATGTAGTGGATACGAATTCATTCAATACACCGAGAGGCGTATAATACAGACACGTTGTTTATCTGTAAAGAGGATTCCATGCCACTTACACCCCCTACCGCCTTCCCCACCCCTGGTACCTATGCCGTCGAGCAACGCGTGTCGCTGCTGGCAGCGCCCGGTGCCACCATCCACTACACGACCGATGGCTCAACCCCAACCTCCGCTAGCCCTGTCTGTGGCCGCGACGAGGTGATTTTTTTGCCCGCCCTCAACGACGGCAACACTGGCCTGCATACTACCACCACGATTAGCGCGATTGCCGTGCGTGACGGCCAAGCGAGTGGCGTGGCCCGGTTTGGCTATACCATTGCCCGCCGTGACCAAGATAGTTATGTGGTACACGAACTGATGCCCGGCTTTTTTGTGATCCGCGATTACGACAACGTCAACATGTACTTTATCAAAGGTAGCACCCGTAGCCTGCTCATCGATGCGGGGATGGGGACGGGCAATCTGCGTACCGTTATCGAGCCGTTGCGCGGCGATGTGCCGATGGATGTCTTTATTACCCACGGGCATGGTGACCATGTCACCGCCATGGGGCAATTTGAAGATACCTACGACGTCTACATGAGCCACATCGATCTGCCGATGGTGCAGTCCAGCAAAGCCCGCGGCGGCTTGACTGCCGATCTGAGTGCCATTCTCGATGTGCGCGAAGGG
>CALFIC010000129.1 GCA_937876225.1 uncultured Chloroflexota bacterium
TAGCCAAGGTACCATGTCGGGGTTTTATACCTTTGTCAACGACGATGATCTCTCGTTTGATACGATTATTCCGCTCTTTGAATTATCAGCAAACGTGTCATAACAAATTTCGACGATTCAGTTAATGCCATAGAGGACATGCATGGATTATTCGCAAATCTTGCAACTGCAATTACGCCCCAATATCATCGACCTCGGCTGGGGCCATCCCGATATGCAGTTGTTGCCCCACGCCCAGATTCAATCTGCTACCAATGCCGCCTTGCAACGTTGGGGCGGCGTCATGCTGACCTATGGCATCGACCACGGAGTAGGTCCGTTGCGTGAACAAATCGCCGATTGGATCGCTCAGCACGAACAGGTACGCCCGCAATTAGGCGAAATCATGCTCTCGGCCGGTAATTCCCAAGCTCTCGCCCACATCTGCACCATGCTCACCCAGCCTGGTGATGTGATTTTGGTCGAAAATCCCAGCTATCATTTGGCGTTGCGGATTTTGCGCGATGCACCCGTGGTCATCCGCGGTATCCCCTGCGACCACGAAGGGGTCGATGTCGATACCCTCAGTGCCGTGTTGCGCGAATACCAACAGGCCGGGCAACGGGTGGCGTTCTTCTACACCATTCCCACCTTCCAAAACCCCACTGGCACTTCGCTCTCGCCTGCGCGGCGTCAACAACTCGCGCAACTCGTGGCCAATAGCGGCTTGCGGATCGTCGAAGACGACGTCTACCGCGAATTGTGGTACGAGCATGCCCCAGCGCCATCGTTGTGGGCCACTTTCCCGCGTGGGAGCGTCATCCGCTTGGGGTCGTTTGCCAAATCGTTGGCGCCTGGCTTGCGCCTCGGCTATATCACTGCCGATGTGGCCACCATCCAGCGCTTGGCTGGCTCGGGGTTGCTCGATAGCGGCGGTGGGATCGCCCACTTCCAGTCCTTAATTGTCAGCGAAATCATGGCCAATGGCGATTTCGCCGATATCGTTTCGCGCTATCGCCAACGCTATGGTGCACGTTGCCACGCCCTGCATACGGCCTTAGTCCCGTTACAGTCACACGGCTACCAGTGGTATCGCCCGACCGGCGGGTATTTTTTGTGGATGCGCTTGCCCAGCGGCAGCGACGAAAAGCTTGCCTTGGCGCGGCTCGAGGCGCGCGGTGTTTCGGCGTTGCCTGGCCAACTCTTTAGCCAAGGACCACTTGGTTATGCTGCCTTGCGTTTTTCGTTCAGTCTGTATGACGAAGCCACGTTGCACCAAGCCGGTGCGATGATTGTTGACACGCTGTTGTCTTAATTATTTTTGAAAAAAACGTGGGGCGCGGACGTGAATATGAATAAAGCCCGGGGCGGATAATCCGCCCCGGGCTTTGGATTGTCCGATGCGCAAGCGTGCGCTTAGGCGCCGACGAGCGTTTCGCCATCGGCCAACACGGCTTTTTGCCAGGCGCTGGCTGCTACCCGGGCGGCGATCATCACGTTGGTGCCCACTTGGACATTGGCGGGGATAATGGTATGCATCCCGATGAGGGTCAAGCCACTATTGAGCAAGCTGGGGATTTGCGCATTGACGGCACCGCCACGGCTATGGCCGACCTGGGCCCCACTGCCCACCACGACGTTTTTGTCGATGATGGTGCGCTCGATGCGACTCCCTACCCCCAACGTGACATTGGGCAAAATAATACTGTCGATGACACTACACCCTGCCGGTACCACCACCCCTGGTCCAATCAATGAGCCCGATACATATCCATCGACCCGACTGCCATCACAAATCATGCTGTTTGAGATGCGGGCTTGCGGGCCCACTTCAGCGGCGGGCATTTCGGCACTACGAGTGTGAATTACCCAATTGGGGTCGCTCAAATCGAGCGCCGGTTGGGCACTGAGGAGTGCCATACTGGCATCGTAGTAAGCCTGTATGGTCCCCACATCGGCCCAATAATCGGGGAAGGTGTAACTGTTGACGTTGGTCTCGCTGATGAGTGCCGGCATCAAATCACGACCGATGTTTTCGCCCAAATGACGTTGGAGTACGTCGATGAGGTATTGCTTGCGGAACAAATAGATACCCATCGAGGCAAGGGTTGATTCACTCTGGGCCGGTTTTTCGACGAACTGGCGCACATGTCCGTGCCCATCGAGGGTCACAATCCCAAAGCGCTGTACTTCGTGGGGGGCGACAGGGTGCACGGCTACTGTCACATCACTGCCACGGGCCAAGTGAGCGGCAATCATTGGGCGGTAGTCCATTTTGTAGATGTGGTCACCAGCGAGTACGAGCACATGCTCGGCCGACTGCTCACCGATAAAGTCGAGATTGGCGCGCAACGCATCGGCGTTGCCCCGTTGCCAGCTCATGCCACTGCCGAGGTAGGGGTGCAAGATGTGCACACCTCCCATACGCCGGTCGAGGTCCCACGGCTTGCCTACGCCCACATGCTCTTGCAATGAGCGCGGGCGGTACTGGGTGAGGACGCCCACATTGGTAATCCCCGAGTTAACACAATTAGACAGCGTAAAATCGACAATCCGATACTTGCCGGCAAATGGCACGGCGGCTTCGGCGCGTTCGGCGGTCAGTACGCTCAGGGCGGGATGCTCACCACCGGCCAAAATTAGTGCGAGGACACGACTCATACTTGACCCCTTTATGCTGAGTGATTGCCTGTGACTGGGCGTCGCGTGGCACGAAGCACGGCAAACCACTGACTACACCATCCGATCCCCCACAACCCACAAATTCCATAGACCACTGCATGGAGAGCGACGCGGAGCCAATCTGCACTACTGTGCAAATTGTGGGTCGGTAAGGCGGGAAGTAACGGGATGCATACTTGTAATAATACCACCATGCCGCCGATTCCGACCAGCCACGTCCACAATTTATCGAAAATTCGAATATTGGCGTAGCGCCGCATCAACCACCATAGCAACACTACTGCTTCTGCAGTGTTGGCAATGCTAAACACCGTGGCGGTGGTACTGAGGCGCTGGAGTGGCGTGCCGGCTTGACTCAACCACCAGCCCAGCCCGAGATTGAGTGCCACGGCACCGGCCCCCACAATCACCGGCACGCGGGTGTTTTTGAGGGCAAACCAAATCCGCACGGCAATCTCGGCCACACTAAACCCCGCCAACCCCAAGGCGTAGCCCCGCAAGGCGGCAACCGTTAGTTGCGCTGAGGCCGCATCAAATGATCCACGCTGGTAGAGCACCAGCACCACTAATTCGGGGGCATACCACAGCACCACACTGGCTGGCAATGCGACTGCCAGCACACTCTGGAGCGCGTGACTCGCTTCAACGCCAAATTGCTCATGTTCGCCACTGGCAGCAAAGCGTGCCAGTCGGGGGAATATCACCGTGCCGACACTCAACCCCACCAAGCCGTGGGGCAACAACATGACTTGCATGGCATAGCCCGCAGCGGCAACTGCCCCTACCCCAAAGCTTGACGTAATGGCAATCATACTCGCTAGATTGATTTGCCAAATCGATTGCCCAAATAAACGGGGCAACAACAATTTGCCTACATCAACCAATCCCACGGTATGCAGCCACGCGTTGGCGGCATAGCGCCAGGTCACTCGGCGTAGGGCGGGGATTTGTACCAGCGTAAAGGCGGCGGCGCCAATCAGCACCCCATAAATCACCCCATGGATGCCATACCAGCGTGCCAATACCGCCGCCCCAAAAATAATCCCGATGTTGTAAAGATTCGATCCGAGGGTGGGGATACTAAATTGTTCGTGGGCTTCGAGTACCGCCTTGAAAATCCCGCCGATGCCCAGCAAAATCGGCTGAAGCAACAACATCCGCATCAAATCGGCAGTGAGTTGTTGCGTCTCGGCGGGGAATCCACGGGCAGTGGTCATCTGCACCAACGGCAAGGCCCAAATCCACGCTACTACCGAGATTGATACCAGGCAGGGCAACATCAAGTTAAGCACACTACTGGCCAGCTTGCCTGCTTCGTCGCTCCCAGCATCGTGGCGGCGTTGTTGGAATACCGGGATGAGGGCGGTGCCCAACGCTCCACCTGCCACTACGAGATACAACAAATCGGGGATGGCGAAGGCGGCTCGGTAGGCATCGACGAGTGGGCTGGTACCAAATTGGGCGGTGATGAACATATCGCGTACCACCCCGAGGACGCGGCTGGCTAGGTAGCCGAGTGCGACGATGAGCGTATTGAAGAGTGCCCGTGAACGTGGCGTCGGTCTGTTTGTGGTCATTGTTGCAGAGCCTGTAGTGTTCTGGTATAATCATGTTTCAGAGACTCTTATGAGCCCGAGTAGTTGAATTATACGGGAGAACCGTCACCTTGGCGAACACCAAATCAGCAATCAAGCGTATCCGCATCTCAGAAGATCGCCGCGTACGCAACAATTCCTACCGCGCCCGCGTTCGTACCATCGTCAAAAAAGCCGAGCAGACCGTTGCCAAAGGCAATGTCGATGCCAGTGCCTTGCAAGCTGCTATTAGCATCCTTGACAAAGCCGCCTCAAAGGGTGTGCTCCACAAGAACAACGCCGCTCGCCGCAAGTCACGCCTCATGAAGAAGGCCAACGCTGTCGCCGCCAAGTAATATTGGTGCGTTCTGCGCAAATCCGTGGTGCCATTTGGCACCACGGATTTTTTGTGCGAACGTAGACGTAGAGACGCAGCCTGCTGCGTCTCTACGTCTACGTTACATCACGCTTCCATGACCAACAAGTCAAGGCCGGCTGCCACATCGATGGCGCCTGTTTTGCTTTGGTGGTCGAGTTTGAGTAATTGTTGGTGTAGGCGTTCGAGTTCGTTGGTGCGGAATCCACGCGCTTGCTCGATCGCTTTGTCGGTGAGAAAGCCCGGGCGCAAGCCTACCGCACTGGAGATTTCGTTGGCGCGCCGCCGTTCGCTGTCGAGGATGCGTACCTGGAGCAATATCCGCACTTGGCGCGCAATCATAAAAATCACATATTGTGGGGCTTGGCCATCGTCGAGTAATTTGTGCAATTTGCTGAGTGCTAGCCCTTTGCGACGGGCAGCCAAGGCATCTACAAAGCCAAACATGTTTTCTTCGGTATCGTCGCTCACCAACAAATCAACAATCGCCGTGGTGATGCTCCCGCCGGGACGCACATAGGTGGCCATTTTGGTGAGCTCATTCAACAGGGTGCGGCCATTGTTTCCTACCATCGCAATCAAGCGTGCCGTCGCAGGGTTATCGATTACCACGTTGAGTTGGCGGGCGCGCTCGCCGATCCAGCGAATCAGCTCGGTTTCTTTGGGGTGCTGGAAGTCGTGGGCCGTGCCGATTTTGCTGATATGGTTAAACAAGGCGTTGCGTTTATCGAACTCATCGTTTTCGATGAAAATCACATCGCACCATGCGGGCAAGCGCTCGAGATAATTTTTGAGTTCATCACGATCTTTGCCCGCTTTTTGGTTTTTGAGCAAATCTTCCACAATCACCAAGCGCCGATCATGCAAAAACGGAAACGCTTCGCAGGCCTGTGCCAGCGCGTCGAGCTTGAAGCGCTTGCCGTCGACGCGGGTCACGTTCAGCGAGCGCGCCGACTCGGGGATTTGGGCTAGCAAGCTCTGGACATACTCACTGCGCTGATATTCGTCTGGACCAAACAGCAAATAAATCATCCCAATTACCCCGTGTATTCCCCGATTGCTTTGAATTTGGCATAGGCCTGCGCCCCATCAGGGTGCGCTAATTGTGGTGCTAACGGCAACCCGACCGCTACCCCTGCCTGGTTGAGAATCGCTTTGATTGTGGCTACCGCACCCACTTTGCGCACATAGCCGTCGACACTGGCGACTTGCGCTTGGATGTCACTCTGGCTGGGATTATCGGTGAGTTGACGTAACGCTTGAGGCACGATATTGGCAATCGCCAAAATCGAACCCGCCGCGCCATCAGTGATGGCTTGGGCGAGGATAGGGGCGTTGCCGGTGTAGATTTTGAGCATGGGATAAGTGGCAACCAGCATGGCCGTATGGGCGGCATTGACGGCACTATCTTTGATGCCATAGATGTATGAAGGGTGACTTTGGAGCAACGCATCGATGATGGCCGGGGTAATCGCAACGCCGGTCATGGGAGGAATATGGTAGAGGATGATTTTGCTCCCCTGTGGCAAGGCATCGCAAAGCTGGCGATACCAGGCAATCACGCCTGCTTCACCTGATTGTTTATAAAAAAACGGTGGCAAGACCAAGGCGGCATCGGCGCCTGCGGCCAAGGCGGCCTTGGTGAGGGTAATTGTGTCGTCGAGTGATTGACAACCAGTGCCGGCAATCACCCCCAGCGTGCCACGGTGTTGCACGCAGGTGTTGATAATCGCGAGGCGTTGGGCCACACTAAACGACGGCCCTTCGCCGGTGGTGCCGCAGGGTACGACGCCATCGAGCCCGCGGGCTTCGAGGTGGCGCATCAGGGTAATCATGGCGGGGGCGTCAAATTGACCATTTGCGTTCAGGGGGGTAGCAATGGCGGCATGTAATTCTGGCATCGTGTTCCTACTGGATAAACGTCGTACTTATGCCAAATTGTACCATGGATGGTGTGTTGATTCCGACCATCATGGATAGGCTGTGCGCATACAGGAGCGGTATTGGTATAATAGGGCAAACGAGAAGGTAGGTGTGTGATGTTTTTGCGTGGATTTGGGATGGGGTGTGCCATGATGGCGGCGTTATGGTGGTGGTTACGCCAAAAAGTGACTACGACACCACCAGTCTATCATCGTGTGCCATCACAATCCGTTGATCGTGCGGCGATGGCACGGCAAGCGACACAGATTCTGCACCGCATTCAGAAAGAGCAATCATGGATACTGAAGCCCAACGAAAAGCCATCCACCGACTCGTAAGCGTGGTATTTGCGATTATTGCTGCCCGCTTAGCCGTCTGGGTGGTCGACAAAATCATGGGCGATCGCTAGATTCGCCCCGCATAATAGCCGTGGTAGGTGGCCGGGAGCATGGCTGCGATATGGCACATCATCTCGTCGGTGAGTGCGGTCATTTCGGCTGGGTCGATTTCATCGACGCCGCTATGTGATACCGGTTGCCATGGCTTACCATAGGCAATGGCAATCGGTGAACGCAATCCCTTTTCGACTCCTTGAATCGCTACCGGTACAATCGGTACTCCGGCACGCAAGGCCATGCGCATCGCCCCGCCCCGTCCTTTTTGGAGTTGTCCGTTGCCGCTTCGATGCCCTTCGGGGAAGACAATCATGATGTTGCCTTGGCGCAACGTTGCGACGGCGGCGTCGATGGCGCCAGTGTCGTGTTGACCCCGTTTGACGGGGATAGCTTGCATGCCGCGGAACCACCAACTGGTCAGTGGCATAAACAATTCGGCTTTGGCCAACCAATGGGGGATGTGGGTGAGTGGGATGGTGCCGGCGATGGTCAACATGTCGTGCCATTTGATGTGGTTGACGACCATTACAAATGGCGTCCCCGCCGGAGGTAGATTTTCGAGGCCACTGACGCGCCAATCAAAAATACCCCAGGCGCGTAGCCGATCACAGAGCCACCGGATAACGACGAAATGACGATAGGCAAACATTGTTTAATGCTCCTCGCTGGATGAGTGCGGTGCTGCCATCATTGGCGCATAGTAACCGTGGTATTCAGGGGGGAGGAGTTGCGCGATCCGTACCATGATGGTGGTGGTGAGTTGCGTGATGTCGTGAGTAGTTGGTACATCATTGGTCACTATTGATGACGCCCAAAACGGTTTGCCGATGATGAGTTGGCGTGATTTGCCCCAGGGCGAAATATGATTCCCCACAATTGCCATCGGTACAATGGGTGCGCCGGTCGCTAATGCAATCCGGCTTGCACCACTTTTGGCTGGCAAAAGTTTGCCACTATAATCCCATGTGCCCTCGGGAAATATCACCAACACGGCGCCGGCGTTGACGGCGGCAATGGCATGTTGGACGGCGTCACGGTCACCTTGGCCCCGTTTGACGGGGATGATAGGCATGCGTTTGACCCACCAGCCGTACCACCAGCCCTGTAAAAGATCGTGTTTGGCGAACCACCATGGTTGATAGGCCATCGGTAATCCCCAGCCAATCAAGGGGATGTCGTGCCATTCGAGGTGATTACACACCAAAATCATGCCACGACTGCGGCTCGGCAGGTTTTCGCCACCAATTACCTGCCAATGCACCAGCCCTAGCCAATTACACAGCGACACAATCCCCGTAATGATGCGGTAACTGATGGTGCTGAGCATACTAGACTACAGGTGTTGTCGCAGACTGTGCTTGGTACTCGGCCACTTCGGCAGCATACACGCCATGGAGTTCGGCTGGCATCAACGCGCCAATGTGAATCATGATTTCGGCAGTGAGGCGGGCCATTTCATTGGCGGGGATTTTGTCACTGCTCGGGTCACTCACGGTGGGGTAATAGGGTTTACCGATAATCAAGTGACGTTTGCTAAACCAAAACTTGCGTTGATTGCCAATGATGGCCATGGGTACAATCGGTGCCCCGGCACGCAGGGCAATCCGAGCCGTGCCCCCCCGCCCTTGTTGGAGCTTGCCATCAAAACTGCGGGTGCCTTCGGGGAATACGACGAGTACAGCGCCTTCTTTGACTTTTTCGGCGGCGCGATCAATGGCTTGAATGTCGCGTTGACCCCGTTTGACGGGAATGACTTGCATCATGGTAAACCATTTACCAAACAGCCCATCCACCACTTCGACTTTGGCGAACCACCAGCCACGGTGTGACAACGGCAACCCCCAGCCAATCATGGGGATATCGTGCCATTGCACATGGTTGCAGGCCAGCACGAGCCCTTGGGGGCGCGGGGGCAAGTTTTCGCGACCAGACACGCGCCAGTCAATCAAACGCAGGCGATTGCAAATTTCCATCAACGAAATAATCACGAAGTAATTGATAAAACTCAGCATGTGCTCCTCATTGCATTACGGTAAACGACCGAGCTGCAAGGCATACACCATATGCCCGCCGCTCCACCCAGAACAAACGATTAACAACAATACCACCACCATATACCCCAAAAACTGCCGATAGTGTGGATGTTCCCACGCCACGCCAGTCATGCGGCGGCGTCGTTGCCATGCCATCCACAGCATCACAAACAGACCAATTGCACTCACCGCGTGCAGATTGATCCATGTAAGCGCATTGCTAGGGGTATGCGGGTCCGCGAGGCGATTGACGGCATCGATGGTGCCTGTGATGAGGCTGGGAATGAGTGCCACCCACCCAAACACCACCAAATAATAGCCTGATTGTTCAATATGACTCAGGCGCCGATACCACCCATAACCGATAAAACAGGCGGCGGCAACAATGGCGCCAATGGGGACATGCACTGTCGCAGGATGGAGTATGATATCACGGTAGTCCATCGAATGACCTCATTTGGTGCGACACGGCGTTATAATACCACATCATATCAGGGCAGGATGCCTAGAGGAAGGGTGTATGCAACGTGTTACTCCATGGCTTTTGGTACTTTTTATTATAGCAGTATGTTGGCCGTTGCATGCCTCTGCTCATGGCATTATTGCAGGTGGATCTAAAGTACTCGATGTCCAAGCAGGGAGCTATCCGCTCCGGATTGAAGTAATTGTGCCTACTGGTGCCCCCGCCTTGCTTACTGTCAAAGTGTGGCCCCAACGTGACGTGGTTGGTGCATCTCAGTTGACTTTGACTGCGACCCAGCAAGAGTCACGCGCTACGGTAAGCCAGCAAATCAACGTTCCTGCTGGTCCACGGATGATCTCGGTGTTTGATGTCACCGTGCCACAAACGGGGGCTTGGGAATTACGCCTGCAAATCCAAGATGCCACCAAAGAAATTGGCGTGGCGACGGTGCCAATGACCATCTACCCCAACACCATTCCCCCGCTCACGATCCCCATGTTCGTGGCAGTGGCAATCCTGGCGTTGGTATTGTTTAGTACGACTATTTGGCCCGAAGCTCGGCCATGGGTACGCACGATTCAGGCGCATGGGTTTACCGCATCGCTGAGTATCACCATCGTGATTGGAGTGATGATGGTATGGCCTAATCTACGAGTCGACATCCCGACGGTCGATACGACGAGTCGCCCCTATGCCGTCACCCATATTGTTCCGGTGCATGATACGCAACGTAACATCGATCAACTGCAAATTTTGGTGAATGACGGCTCGACGGGATTGCCAGTCGATGATGTGGTATTGCACCACCAGGCCTTGATGCATGTGGTGGTGATTGATCCGGTGTCGCATACGTTTTTGCATATTCACCCGGCACGGACTGCCCCCGGACAATATATCGTCGACCTACCCGAAATTGCCCAAGGTACTTATGACGTCGCCATCGAAATCGAGCGAGTCAATAGTGGTTCGCAAGTGACCCATCAGCTGGTATCGTTGGGGGTTGCTAGCGCACAGGCGTTTCCGGCTCCGGTGACCCTGCCGGCGACGATTCAATCTGGCAATTACACGCTGCGCGTGCAGACGATGACTCCGGCTCGAGTGGGAGTGCCCGTCCAATTGCAGGTAGATGCAACCAACGCAGGGCAACCCGTCGCCGCCCTTGATTTTTGGTTGGGGATGCGTGGTCACATGATTGTGCGCAACCCCAATGGTGCCATATTTGGGCATATTCATGCAGTGGGGGCGATGAATGAGGCCTTCCAGCCCGTTAGTGTTGCTGGCAATCAGGTCGCATTTGTGTATGCCTTCCCTACTGCCGAAACGTACGCCGTCTGGGTCCAACTCATGATTGACGGTACCTTGATTACGCTGCCCGTCCAAATCACAGTGATGCCCTAATTACGAGAGGAATGTATGAAACATGTTGGCATGTGGCTGTTGTTTTTGGTGCTATTGGTCGCCTGTACCAATCCGTCGACGTACCTGCAGAGTCAGCATTTTGGGATTACGGTGGCGGTGAGCCCCAATGGAATTGGCACCCGGCCAATCACGGTCACGTTGACTGATTCTGGTAAAAAACCACTCACCGATGCCACGATTACCGTGACTGCCGTGATGACTCAACACGGTATGTTGGGAGTGCCATTGACGCTGACGAGCCACCCCGATGGTACGTATACCAGCGACGCCCTCGACCTCAATATGGCCGGTGAATGGCAATTGCAACTGCAGATTGTGCAGGGCAATCGCACCGACACCGTCACGATTCCCGTCGTCGTTAAATAGTTTTTGACAAAACGAAACCACCCAACCCTGCTGGATAGACCAATAGGCTGGGTGGTTTTGGTGTGGGTATGTCTTTAGCGCAAGATGACGGGGTCGCCGACCTGAATTACGCCACTACCACGATGTACCAGATTTTGCCCAAAAATCACCCCTAACGCCTGTTTGCGGAAGGTACTGAGGGTCGCCAATGGCTCGTGAATGCGCTCGCCCGTCAGCTGATCGGTGGTGGTGACCGTGCAGCGTGCACACGGTTTGACGGCTGTCATGGCGACGTGGCCGACCTGCAACTCACGCCAGTTGTCTTCGGCCCAGGCTTCGGCACCGCTGACCACGATATTGGGGCGGAAGCGATCCATGCCGATTGGGATTTCGAGGCGAGTGTTGAGGTCTAACAGCGATGCCTCGTTGGTAATCAAACTCGCATAGCCATCAGCAAAGCTGACGGCATCACTAGGATGGGTGGCGTATTTGGGGTCGACGTGGCGGCGGTAGCCCAAGGCCATGCGTACCAATCGACACGGTTGCCCGAGCACCTGGCTCAACCATTCAGCTACCTCGTTGCCTTGGTCGACCACGGTGCTGGTATTGCGCCAAATGGTAACCAGACGGGTGACGCCGGTGTGCACCGGCGTAATCTGGATAGGTGCGTAATGATCGTAGGCTAACTGCCAGCCGGTTAGCGTAGCAGTGACGACGATGCGGGCCATGGCGGGGACTTCGCGTTGCGACAAAAACTTACCGTTGTTATCGACCACCAAGTAGCGCCGATCATCGGCGAGGCCGATGTCTTCGACCATGGCGCTGGTGACGGATACGCCGCGGCATCCTTTGATGGGGTAAATATGGAGGGCACTAATCTGCATCGCCTCTGTTCCTTTCATTTCGTGGGTTGTTGCCACGGTACATCGGCGACGCCGGCCAAATGATTAGCGGCGCGGGCGGCCACAAACAAAAAGTCCGACAAGCGATTGAGGTACATGCTAATCACGGGGCTACAGGCTTCTTCACGGGCGAGGCTGACCACGTGTCGTTCGGCGCGGCGACAAATCGTCCGGGCTAAATGCAGGTGGGCTGCCGCCAGATTGCCCCCAGGCAAAATGAATTGGGTCAGTGGCGGCAGGATGGCTTCGAATTGGTCAATGGCCTGTTCGAGCACGGCGACATCACTATCGCCGACCCGTGGGATTTTGGCGGCTTGGCCAGGGGTCGCCAAATCGGCTCCCACTACGAACAGCTGGTTTTGCACGGTCATCAAGATGGCATCGAGCTCGGCGGCCACGCCAGCGGCTCGTACAACGCCGATAGCGGCGTTGCATTCATCGACGGTGCCGTAGGCTTGCACGCGGATGGTGTCTTTGGACACTCGCAAGCCGCCCCACAAGCCGGTCTCGCCGTCATCACCCGTTTTGGTATAGATTTTCATTACGTTCCTTCTTGTAAAAAAACTCCGCCGTACATGGTGGTACGGCGGAGTGCATTGGTCGCATTAGCGCAGTTTGATATGCAGGTCGCGCAATTGTTTTTCTTCGACGGGGGAGGGAGCTCCCATCATCAAATCTTGAGCTTGTTGGGTCTTGGGGAAGGCCACGACTTCGCGGATAGTGGCTTCGTCTGCCAAAATCATGGCGATGCGGTCGATCCCCGGGGCGATACCACCGTGAGGTGGGGCACCGAACTCGAAGGCTTCCAGCATATGCCCGAATTGGAGCAACGATGTTTCGCGGCTGATTCCGAGCAAGTCGAACAACTTTTGCTGTACGTCGCGTTGGTGGATACGAATCGAGCCACTGGCTACTTCGTAGCCGTTGAGCACCAAGTCGTAGGCTTTGGCGCGTACTTTGCCCGGGTCGCTGTCCATCAAGCCCACATCGCTATCGAGCGGGGCGGTGAAGGGGTGGTGAGCGGCGTCCCAACGGTTTTCGCCGTCGTTCCATTCCAGTAATGGGAAGTCGATAATCCAGGCGAATTTGAGCAGATTGGGGTCGGCCAAGTTGAGCCGGCTGGCAAATTCACGGCGGATTTTGTCGAGAACGGCCGTAACCACTTTGTGGCTATCGGCCACGATGACCACCATGTCGCCGGCTTGGGCTTCACAAGCGGTCAAAATTGCTTGCATCTCGCTGGGGTCTACTTGCTTGGCAAACGACGAGCGCAATTCGGCGCCGTCGGCGGGCAAGGCAGCCCACAACAAGCCTTTGGCGCCGTTTTGTTTGGCGATGTCGATGACTTCGTCGATTTGCTTGCGCGAATAGGCGGCCACGCCGGGGATACGGATGGCTTTGATTTGGCCACCGCTCTGAACGGCGCTACTAAACAGCGTAAAGGGCGAATTCGCCAACAACGCCGTCAGATTCACCAATTCCAGCCCGTAGCGCAGGTCAGGTTTGTCCGAGCCATAGCGTTCGACGGCTTCGCTGTAGGTCAAGCGTGGGAATGGCGAAAGGGTGTGTTTGTGGGGCACGACTGCCGGCACCATTTCGGTAAACAAGCGCTCGACGACATCGAGCACGTCGTCCATATCCACAAACGACATTTCCATGTCGAGCTGGGTGAATTCGGGTTGACGATCGGCGCGCAAGTCTTCGTCGCGGAAGCAGCGGGCGATTTGGAAGTAGCGGTCGAACCCGGCCACCATCAACAATTGTTTCATTTGTTGGGGTGATTGGGGTAATGCAAAGAACTCCCCTTCGTGGACGCGGCTCGGGACGAGATAGTCGCGAGCCCCTTCGGGGGTTGATTTGGTCAAAATCGGTGTTTCGATTTCGAGGAAGTGCTCTTTGTCGAGGAAGTCGCGAATGAATTTGACGAAGCGGTGGCGCATAATCAAATTCCGTTGCATCCGCTCGCGGCGCAAATCGAGGTAGCGATATTTGAGACGGAGGGGTTCTTCTTCGTTGCCGTCGCGGTTAATCATCAACGGCGTCTGTTTGGCGGCGTTGAGGACTTCCACGGCGACTGCTTTGACTTCGATACCACCGGTGGCAATATCGGGGTTGGTTGCTTCAGCGGGGCGAGTGCGTACCACGCCCGTGACCTTGAGTACATATTCACTACGGGCATCAGCGGCAATGGCATGCACTGCGGCATCATCGGCTGCGTCGAATACCACTTGGGTGATGCCATAGCGATCACGCAAGTCAATGAAAATCAAGGGGCCGTGGTCACGGCGGCGATGAACCCACCCTGCCAATGTGATGGTTTGGTCGTGATGGCTGGGACGGAGCTCACCACACGTATGGGTACGAAACATAAAATCTACCTCTTGTAGCACGGTGCCATGCAAAATGACATACTTGCACTATTATACCATTGTGATTGTGGGTATGAGATTCTTAGCGTTTGCGTTTGGATTTGCGCGCCACCACGATAATCTGCTCACTGGTACTATCGTACGGATTGAGCTCATAATCACCATAGACCGCTTCGAGCTGGAAGCCAGCGCGTGCGAGGAGATGCTCGATTTCGTAACGCCACAACCAGCGCATGGCAAAGGCCGCATTGTGGCGTTGCACCCGCTGGTTGCTATCAATGATATCGTACATAAAGACCACGTTGATGAGCTGTTGGGCGACATCGGCCCATTGGGCCACAAATTTCTGGACGGCGCGGCCATCTGGTAACGGGAATGTTTTGTCGAGCATTACATCGCCATGATAATCAGGCAACGCCCGCACATCGGGATTGAACAAATCAATCACCAACGTGCCCGTCGGGCGTAGGGCAGCATGCAATGTGCCCAGTGCGGACAGTTGATCTTCGACGCTGAGCATGTGCATAAACGAATTGAGCGCCACAATCGCCAGACTATAGCGAGTGTCGCTGGCCCAGTTACGGATGTCGCCGTGGTGCAGGGTCAACGGCAGGCTGGGGTCTTGGTCGTGAGCGCGTTGGGCTACGGCCAGCATTTCGGGTGAACTATCGACGCCTGTTACGTCGTAGCCCGATTTGGCCAACGGTAGCGCAACCCGGCCCGTGCCACACATGAATTCGAGGATGGGGCCTTTGGTGCGGCGGGCCAGGGCGCGATAAAAATCAACGTCATCGTGGACGCCGGCGAAATCCACCGCATACAGTTCTGCGATGGAAGCGTATTCTTGCATGGTACGTGCTTTCGCTTATATCAGGCTACGCCGGAGCAAATCCGAATCGTAGCGTTGGCTGTGTTGTTCATGCAGAAACGCCTCAAATGCCTCGACCCCTTGGGTACGCAATAATTGGCGTTCGGCGCGACTAATTGGCAAAATCCACAATGTTTGAATATAGGCCTGTGGATGATCAATTTCCCCTGCCGGGTTGGGGTCATAGATGTGTGGGTCATCGAGGAATGGATAGGTGAAATACAAATACTCGAGGGCCGAATTTGGCACAATCGGCTCCCCAATTGGCATCACATAGCCAGCTCCGATTTCGAGGTTATGGATGTGGGGATGCTCGGCAATCATCAACAAAATCTCGCACACCGCTTCGGCATACACATTGCTGGCATGCATCATGTATTCGTGGCGTATGCCGCGAGGGTCACGGCTACTCAATGTGCTGTTTGGGATGGGTGATCGTGACGCCCCCACCGTGCAAAATACATCATACAAGGGGTTTTGTTGGAACACACAAATCGAAAAATGTGCCGAGATGGAATTGTGGATGCCTTCGGCCCCTTGTTTGGGGCGCGCCCCAAACCGGAAGGTGGGTGTGCCCTTCCAGCGCAAGAGGCGGTCATAATACAACACTGCGGGGTCGGCTTCTTTATCCCAACGCTGGCTCAATTGTGCACGATATGGATCAACGATACTCATGGCGTATTTCCTGCCGCTCGATAATCGGTGCCAACGACAAGTATGAGATTTGCCTCTTTCGAGGCGCCACTTGGACGGGTGGCATTGACACTAATTTGGGCACTACTCAAGCCGAGGCTATCAATGATACGTTGGCGTTCACGACTATGATCGCCGATGTCATAGAGCATGGTGATATTTGTTTTGGTGCCATCGCCGGCATCAAGTGTGGCAAAGCCTTGTTTGCTCAAATCAGTGGTGACTTTGCTTCCCAGCCCGCTCACGGTGGTACCGTTGAGTACCTGTAAGTTGACGATTCCATCAATGCCAGCACCGGTTTTCCAGCGTTTGACGAGGCTGGCGATATCGCTAGGATTCCAGTAAATATCAGAGCCGATGACGTTGTCAACCCGTACTTCCAGTGGGTTAATCGCCAATTGTGAGATGCGATTGCTATCGAGGCGGGTGGCAATCCCCGCCAAATCACTCATGGTGGTGATATTGCCAATAGGGAGTGTTGTGCGCACGTTTTGTTCGAGTACACTTACCCACTGTGGTAGCAATGACACATTATCCATGATGCCGCGATTACGCACGGCACTGAGCACAGCTTTGAGCACTTGTTGTTGGCGTTTGCTGCGGTCAAAGTCATTGCTCGAATGGCGCGAACGTGCGTAAACCAACGCCGTGCGCCCATTCATTTGCTGGATGCCCGGGGCGATGTAAATGCGTTCGACACCGTGATTTTCGGTGGGGTATTCGGGGTCTACCAATGTTGCTTTGACATCAATCACGATGCCGTTGACGCTGTCGACCAACCGCTCAAAGCCTTGGAAGTCAACCTGAGCGGTATAGTCTACTTTGACATTGAGAAAGCGTTCGATGGTTTGAGCGGCGGCTGCGCCACCACCGGCATCTTTGCTGGTTCCACTGCCATAGAGCTTTTCGGCATTATAAAACCCATAGGCATAGGCACTATTGACCTTGCCATAGTTGCCGTTGGGCAGTTGTACCACAGAATCGCGTGGAATCGACAACATGGTGGCCCAGCCTGCCAATGGATCAACGCGTACGAGGATAATCGTGTCGCTCCGTACCCCTTCGGCTTCGCTTTCGGCTCGCTTGTCGACGCCAATTAATAGCACCGAAAACGGCTCTTTGAGCGTTGACGGCACAAAATTAGCGCTGGTGGTGACAGGGTTGGTGGTGTTTGGGTCAGCCGCCACATTACTGCCGGTATTGGCACGCGGATCGCTTTGCTGAATATTGGCTAAGGCTTGATCGGTACGGCGCAAGAACACGAGTGCCGTTCCACCACCACCGATGAGGAGCATCAAGACAATGACAATGATATAGGTGCGCCAGCTGTTGGCTTGCGACAATACTCGTTGAGCGGCCATCCGCGCCGGTGTGATGCTAGGCAATAACGGCTTGGTTGGGCGGCGTAATAATTTAACTGGACGTAATGAACGACGTCGCGATGGTTTTTGCACGGGTCATCCCACTCGTAATGTGAAAATATGGTGTGATTATAACACCATTGCTATTGATTCGTGGCTGTTGGGTTGCTGATACAATAATTTTGTTAATATGTGTGCTTTTTTTGTGAAAAAACGTGGTGCCCTGCGGTGAATTTGCAATCGCCATATCATCGTGCTAGGCGGTTTTCTCGATACACATCGCATATTGCCTGCACTTACAATCCGTCCACCATGTAGCGGGAAGGATCGCCATGAGCAATCGCAAGTCACTTATCGACCAAATCCTCGAGGCTGCTAGTGCTCGTGGCATCTACAATCCCACTCCGCATGTGCCTCGGCCTATCGATATCCCTGATGATAGCTTCGTCCCACCCCAAGACCGGCTGGCCTATCATTTACTCAAAAGCAACGGTTTTGCGCCACCCTTCATCGAAGAACGGACACTCCTCCTTACCGACTATGCCACCCTTGTGCAAGAGCGTGATGCATTATTGCAACGGTGGCCACAATTGACGGTGATGCGTCAGACCCAGGCCCTCCAACAACTGCGTACTCGCTGGCACGAATTGGGGCGCCGCACGCTCGACTTCAATCTCCAAGCCCCGCCGGCCTTGCAAATCGCTGGTGTGCGGGTCGACTACGAATTGCGTGATTTTGTGGAGCATGCCTCCCAATAGCGCCGGAATTGTTGCGTCGCGTCGCTCGGACCTATCAGTATGGTGCAGGTGGAAGGGATGTCTGTGGGCACTTCACGATTATCTGCCCAGTCATTTTTTTCATAAATATAATCAATATCTGTGAAATTATGCGATTCATCGCCGTCATTCGTGACACAACACTGCGTGGGAATCGTCAACAATTGCTGTAAAGCGGCGATATCAGCCTGCGTGGTGCCGATACCGGTCTCGAGCACTAACGTCATCTGTTGATCATGAATCCGGGTGGCCAGCGGCTCGAGATAATGACAAATCCGGGCGTAGAGCGCAGGGATGCCAGCCTCGATGGGGATGATGATTTTGTGGGCGGCCAACACCACTGCCAAATCACAGACGGCTTGGAGCTGATCGGCAATAGTATCGCGGATTTTGGGGTGATTTTGGGGATCGGGGAAACTGTAGCTCGGTGCCCGTACGATGATTTGGCCACTGACATGCTTGAGTTGGGTGCGTACCCGCCGGGCCCATGGCTTCCATTGGTCATCGAGGAGCGCACTATTGCGACAATCATCAATCACTACGGTGATGGGGTGGACGCTCAGTAAGTCACGGAGCAAGGCCAATTGCTCGACGCTCAAAACAAAACCAATCAGGGGCGCTGGTGCGTCGTCTGTGGGGTCAACGGGTGTGATTTCTGCGTCGTCGCTCATCGCTTGCGTATCCAATTTACCAGCACAATTACCCCAAAGACGGCGGTACAGGTCAGTACAATCGCCGCCCCTGTCGATACCGCAAAATAATACGACAGCAACAACCCCACAAACGCCGATCCCGCCCCAATTACCGCCGATACCATCATCATGCGTCGCAAATCGCTGGTAATCATCGAGGCGGCGGCGGCAGGGGTGACCAGTAAGGCACTCGTGAGTACCACGCCTACTACTTGGATGCCGGTGACGACGGTGAATGCCAATAGGATGAGGAGCATCGTGCGTAAGCGATTGCTCTGAATCCCGATGACTTCGGCGTGCGTGCTGTCAAACGACGTCAGTTCGAGCTCTTTGTGGAACAAAATAAGCACGATTAATACAACGAGGGCCACACCCGTCATCAACCATAATTCTTGGGATTGTACCCCCAAAATATTGCCAAACAAAATATGACTTAAATCACGAAACGATTGCAAGCGGCTCATCAGCAAAATCCCTAAGGCAAACATGGCGGTAAAAATGACGCCGATGGCGGTATCTTCACGTAAGGTGTTTTTGCGGGCCATCCAACCAATCCCCAGCGCCGTCATAATCCCGGCGGCGAGGGCGCCACCCACGAGACTCCAGCCATTCATATAGGCGATGACGACGCCCGGTAAGGCGGTATGCGCCAAGGCATCGCCGATGAAGGCGAGGCGACGCAATACCACATAGCTGCCGATGATCCCACAGGTTGCGGCAATCAACAGCGATGCCAGCAAGGCGTTTTGCATGAATTGGTAAGCAAAGGGGGCGACGAGCCACTGCCATAGATTACTCATATGATTCCCCTACCGCGGCTTGGTGATAGAGTTCTGCCGCTTGCTGACCCACGACAGCACCTGCGCGCAGACTAATAATGAGGTCAAATTCTTGATGGATGCGCGACAAATCGTGGGTGGCGACGATGGCCGTACGCCCTAGTTGTTGCAGTTCGTCGAGGATGGTGCAAATGAGCAGGCGTGTTTCAGGGTCGACGTTGTTGAATGGCTCATCGAGCAACAACAACTCGGCTTCCTGGACAATCGCCCGTGCCAGCAAGGCGCGTTGCTGTTGGCCCCCCGACAAATCGCTTATGCGGCGGTCGGCTACCGCCCCCAGCCCGAGGCGTTGCAATGTCTGGTCAACTAACACATCATCGTAGCGCTGTGGATTACGAAACCAGCCGAAGTGCACATAACGCCCCGTCATTACAAAGCGGCGCACGGTGATAGGGAAGCGCCAATCGATTTCACCCCGTTGGGGCAAATAGGCCACCCGGTGATGGCAGGCGCGTACCGGCCTACCATAAATCGTGACGGTGCCGGCATCGTATGCTTGTAGACCGGCCAGAGTTTTGAGCAACGTACTTTTGCCGGCACCATTAGGCCCAATCAAGGCTGCCCGAATCCCGGCAGGGATGTCGAGGGCGGCGCAATTGAGGGCGTCACCTTGGCTGGCGTCATAGACGACCCGTAGGTCGCGAATATTGACGGCGTCAGCACCTGGTACAGAATCAACGTGATGGCGTCCGCTGTAATGGAAAATCATGCCTACTTTGTCCCTGTGAGTGCCGTGACAATCGTGCGCACATTATAGCGCATCATCTCGATATACGTGGCACCCGCACTATTCGCATCGCCCAAGGCATCGGTATAGAGCGGTGGCGCAATTGCGACACCCGCCTCTTGGGCGATTTGTTGCATCACCTTGGGATTGCTCATGTTTTCTACAAAAATAGATGGTACCCCACTCGCTTTGATGGCGGTGATTAAACGAATCAACCTACTCGCATCGGGATCGCTACTTTCGGTCGACACAGACCCTAACCCTGTCCCCACAATCGTAAACCCGTAACGGGCTGCAAAATAGCCAAATGTGTCGTGGCTGGTGACCAGTTTGCGCTGGGCGGCGGGGATGTGCGCGACTTGGGCCACGATGTCGTTGTCGAGCGCTTGGAGATCTGCAATATAGCGCGTGGCATTGGCCGTAATGACGGCTTGTTTGTCGGGCATCGCCGTGATGAGCCCGTCTCGTATCGTTTGCGCCATGACGATGGTATTGGCGACATCGTGCCAGATGTGTGGGTCTACTTCGGCGCCGGCGTGGTGTGGCGTGACGCCGTTACTTGCGGTAATGCGCGTAGCGTGGCTCCCCGATGAGGCATATAAATCCGCAAACCATGGCTCAAACCCTATGCCAAGCTCGATGACAGCAGTCGCATTGACCAAGGCTACCCCATTAGCTGGTGTCGGCTCAAACACATGCGCGTCACCGTTGAGGGGTACCAAGCTCGTGACAGTTGCCGTATCTCCTGCAATCTGGTGCGCCATGTCGGCGAGTACACTAAACGTGGTGATAATTGTGGTCGTACTTGTGGTGCGCGGTCCGCTATTCCCACAGCCGGTGAGCATACTGATGATGAATATACTGAGCAATAAATGAAACGATTTTTGCATGCCAAATTAATCCTAGTTGAGCGTTACTTCCAACCAAATGATAGCAACTCTCAATTAGCATGTCAAATAGCACAATAGAAGTACCGCATATCCATTGGACATAATGCTATTGAGTAAGGTGATTGATAACCAAACTCGTGATTTGGGGTCCATGGCGGAGCATCCAGCCGCTATCGGCGGCGCGGGCACCGAGCATGGTGACGCGTACCATGCTTGATTCGTCGGCCCACACTACCATCCCCGAGGCGCCACTATGCCCAAACGACGTCGGTGCAAATTGAGGGCTGACCCAATGGGGTGCTTTGGTGCCACGAAGCTCGGGTCCGAGCCCCCACGGACTAGGATTCCACCATAGCGGTGGCATGAATCCTCCATTGAGTCCACGGGTGTGGTCGCTGAGGGCTTCTTCACGCAGGGCAGGTGTCAAAAAATCACTATGGGGTAAAAATGCATCGACCAACGCCAAGGCTCCGGCGGCATCGGTACATAGCCCACCCCATGGCAGTGCCAGACTTCGCCAAAACGGACTGTTGAAGGTTTCGAGGTTGGTTCCACGATGGCGACCACGTACATCGGCAACTGTCGCAACTGATGCATTTGTTGGATTGCCGAGGCAGCCCCGGATGCCCAGCGGTGTCAGCACGAGGCTACTGAGTGCTTCAGCGCAGCTTTTTCCAGTCATTCGTTCGAGTACAATCCCGAGCAAACCGTAGCCTAAATTACTATATTGCACTCCACTCCAGGCAGGCTTGGCTGGTGCACTATTGAGGCATTCGTGGGCCAGTTTGGGCCAATCGAGGCCGATGGCATACAAGCCATCTTTGTCGGCCAAATCGAGTGCGAGGCCACTGGTGTGGCAGAGTAGGCTACGGATAGTGAGCGGAGCGCTGGCGGGGATGATATCGCTGACATAGGTGCCGATTGGTTCGTCGAGGGCGATGCTGCCACGGTCGACGAGGCTGAGTACGGCGAGCGCCAGTGCTAGCTTGGTGATTGATGCAACCGGAAAGACACTTTCGTTTGTGAGTGGTTGTTGGGCGCCATCAACGCCATAGGCTACGATGACTGGTGCGTCATAGCCGTATTGATAGCCAAGGACGAGGCCTGGCAAAATCCCTTGCTGTTGGTTTTGATTGATATACGTAGTGACGTCCATGATTGCCTCTTGTGTGATGTATTGGGAAGATTGTGTTATTATTTACGTAATTCCTGCATCTTTGCCCGAAAATTGCGTATACTGTGTCGACTGACCTCCCTAAAGTATACACGACCACATTCACACGAATATGAATCATACGTGAGGAACTTGCCATGCAACGTCGTCAATTACTGCGGAGTCTGATTGCTTTGCCACTGTTGGGCTGTGCCACGCCCCAGGTCAGCGTTGGACCGACGCCAGGACCACAACCGGGCTTGTTTATCGATGCCGGCTACAAATACGGCCCGATTTCGCCCTTGGTATATGGCAGCAACACTGGCCCGTGGCAGACCATCGGCCTCGAACATCGTACCCTTAGTCATGATGCCGGTATTAGCATGATTCGCTGGCCGGGGGGGAATTGGGGGGACGAACACGACGTCACCGAGCTGATGATCGATGAATACATGGCGATGTGTCAGACTATTGGCGCGACGCCCTCTATCCACGTGCGGGTCTTTCAAGGTACCGCCCAAAAAGCTGCTGACATGGTCAAATACGTCAATATCACCAAAAAATACGCCGTCAAGTATTGGGCCATCGGCAACGAACCCGATTTGTTTGTCAAAAAACGGGGGGCTGCCAAATACGGGGTCGACGAATACGTGGCTGATTTTTTAGCCTTCCGGGCGGCCATGAAGGCCGTCGACCCGAGTATCATCGTGATGGGCCCCGAGCAAAGCCAGTTTAGCCCCAACGAAAACTATCCCCGCGATGCGACTGGTGCCTATTGGCTACGGCGATTTTTGCAACAAGTCCCTGACGTCGAAATGGTCTCGCTCCACCGTTACCCCTTTGGTGAAGGGGCGGTGACGCCCACGCAGTTGGCCGCCGACCCCGCATCGTGGAGCGCTTCGATCGATTATGTGCGTGGTCTGATGCGCGAAGTGCTAGGCAAAGAAGTACCATTAGCTATCACCGAAGCCAATTCGGATTGGAGCGGGCGGGTTGATGAGCTGACTGGCACCAATTCTTTCCGCAATGCCTTGTGGTGGACGGACGTCTTGGGGCGCTTGATTGCCAAACAATGTACGGTGGTCAATCAGTTTTGTATGGGGGCGATTTCGGGGCAAGGGTTGGGGATTTTTGGGCCTGTATCGTATAGCTCGGGTCCGTTGCCGGTTTATCAGACCTATACGCTTTTTCACAAATTTGGCTCGATGCTGGTGCATGCCAGTAGCGCCGATGCCGACTTCCACCTCGTGGCTGCTCAACGCAGTGATGGCGTGTTGACTGCGGTGCTCGTCAACCACCGCGAAAGCTCGGTGACGTTGCCATTGACCATCGCCAACGCCAGCATCACCAAGGCCCAGGCCTGGCGCTTTGGTGAGGGCTATAAATTGCGGGATGATGGTCAAGTCGACATCACAAAACCTATTGAGTGGCCGGCATTGTCGGCGACGTTGCTCGAATTGCAGTAGGTGCGTTAGCGCCGGACGAATTCGGCGACGAAGTATTCGTTGACGTCGCTGAGGTTCATGACTTTCATTTTGTACATCATCGATAAGCGATGGGTGATTTCGGGTGTGATATCAGGCAACACCATAATGGCTTGGCTATTAGGCAAATTGAGTAACTCGGCAAATTTGCTGTATTTGCCAATGTGGTCTTGGTAGTGGCCGGTTTTGGTTTCGATCCAATAAATACGCCCATTGGCATAGACGAGCACATCGAGCTCAAAATCATCGCCATTGGGCATGATGATTTGGGGGTTGGTGAGGATTTCGAAATCAGGGACCCAGGCGTCAACGGCAAATTGACGCATCATCTGGGCAATGTAGCGTTCCAGCCATTGCCCAGAAAAAAAGTTTTGCGCGCGTGGCTCGCTACTGGGCCGCGCGCTGATATTGTATTGGGGCGCTTTTTTGTAGAGATAATCGCGCAACAAGGTCAGTTCGTGGAGTCTGGTGCATACCAGCGTCATATCGGCGATGGCTTGTTGGGGCGCTTGGGCGATATTGAGCCAAAACGACGAGCCCTTTTGCATGTTTTTCTTGATTTGTTCGAGCAATGGGATAATGTTGTAGTATTTGTTGCCCATCAGTGTCGCCATTTCGTTGAACACGCCATCGTATTCTTGTGCGTTCGGTACCGTACGCACACTAATCCCCCGCTGCTGCAAAAATTGCAGGATGTGGGTGGCTTGAGGGTCTTCGTATGGTGCGACAATTGTTTTGATGGGGGTGCTGATACTGGTGCGCACCGCTGGTTGCTTGAGTGATTCGATTTGTTGGGTGAGTTGCTCGATTTTGCTCAGCATGATGCGCTGATCGTGCAAGATTTGCTTCAATACTTCGTTTTCAATCGCTGGCGCTGGCTTACGAAACATATCGAAAATACTCATTGCACCTTCCATATTTACGTTAATATGAAATTATTATAAATACAAAAAATTTATTTGTCTAGTTGCAATACAAAATCCCCCACTATTGAATACGATAGTGAGGGATTTTTTCATTTCGTGTGAATCATTTAGGCGTGGTTTTGGCACCACGCGACGGTTTCGCGAAGCGCGACGTCAATGGGGGTAGGGACGAGGCCAAACGCTGTTTGGGCTTTTTGGGTATCAATCACAAACGGCGCGGTAAATTGATAGAGCATTTCGTGTACCTCAGCGATGTTTTTGTCAAACAGGCCGAGAATTTGTGCCATCAACGGGCTCAGCACCCGCATTTTGACCGGCTTTTCGATTATTTGGGACAAGATTTGCATAAACTCAGCTTGGGTGATAGCGGGTGGGCTAGGGGTAAACCACACCTGCCCAAGCGCAGCCTCGTTGGTGCCGAGCGTGGCCATCAAGCGTCCAAAATCTTTGACATAGCTAAAGGTATGTGGTTGATCAAGCCGGCCAAGCAGATTACTGCTTTTGCCATGCAGTGCGGGCATAATGGCAAAATTGGTCATGGTTGTATCGTAAGGGCCAAAAAAATCCGAAGCCCGCCCTTGGGCAATGCGCACCAGCCCGCGCTGATGCGCGGATTGGAGCGTTTGTTGCATGGCAAAGCGGATTTTCCCTTTGCGTGTGGTCGGTGCGCTGGGACTTTCTTCGTGCAAGCTCCCCTGAAAGGCGCCATAGCCGTAGAGGTTTTCGACAACTGCAAGTCGGGCCTGATTGGCAATCGCCGCATCGAGCACCGCTTGTTGTAAGGGCGGGAATTTGGTCGCCCATGCGTTGTAGGCTGGTGCGATGCAGAAATAAATTGACGTCGCACCGCGGGTCAAGGTGATATTTTGGCTCCTGTCATAGGCATCGCTGGCGACGAGTTCGATGTCTGCTGATTGATCGAGCATGACTCCCGAGCGATTGATCATGCGCACACGATGCCCTTGATGTAATAATGTTTCGGCCGTATAGCGTCCGATGGGCCCTGTGCCAAATACCACGTGTAATTCACTCATATGAATACCTTTTTTGGTAAAAATAATTACGCAGGTGGGGTCTGTGCATTGTCACGCAGGATGCTGAGTGTAGCGATGATAGTGCCTACGACAATCACCCCTGCACAGCTGATACTCACGAGATCTGGGGCGATAAGCGATTGACCTCGCCAAGCTTGCCAAATCAAGAAAATCGTGAGTGCGGTATAGGCGATGCCGACCAGATGCAGGAATTGCTGATGCTGACTACTTGACTGCCGCCCAATTAGACGCCCAGACAACAATGCCAATCCCAATAACGGCAAGAGTTGTAGGCCGTGGAGCCCCACGAAATGGCCGACGCGCAAATCACCACCCACCGTGCTCCAGCCAAGCAGGGGCAATCCTGGGCCGCCGTCGTCGACCCCTACACTGTGGGCGCCGTAGCTTGTTGGTGCATGCTTATCGACCTGCATGGTATGGCGTTGCGATGGCGATACATTGACCGATGTCATCAAGACGCCCGCAATCATACCCACAAAGGCGATGGCCAAGCCCCACCCACAGGCAATCCGCATGAGCGAGGGAATCGCTTTTTGGCGAACAATGACAAATAGACAGATGATATTTGCCGTCGCCAACATGCTGATAAATGTAGCCATCAGTGAGTAAATCGTGGTATCGAGGGGCGTGCTGATGTTGTAATGGCTGGTGGTGCCGCGGACTACTTGTAGCGTGATGAGGGCTGTTTCGATGAACAATGCCACCGCAATCGTGCCACTCGCGAGTTTGTACCAACGTGAGGTGGTAGGTAACAGTGTCGCCATCCAGGCGATACTGGCTGCATAGATGGCCCCCGAAATGGCGAATTTGAGTGGTTTGACCCAGCCATCGACGCCAGTGATTTCAACAGGATTGAGAAAAAACAATAGGGCTACTACGGGAATTAGTCCGATATGCAGCAACGCCACAATCATGAGTAGGCGTTGCTGTTGCCACAATGAGCGTAGAAATTTCATGATATTCCTTTACAAAAACAGATTATACGGCAAACGATCCCCGATGCCAGCGCCGTACCAAGATATACACCAGCAAACCAAATGGTCCCACCATGAATACACAGACGAGACACAACGAGGTTAGCCAGGTGGGAATGCCAACTTGTTGGCTGTCGCTATAGACCCAGCGCCCGGTCCAGAGATCAAAGGCCAGGAAGTGGATCCACGCCGTGGTGGCCCCTGATGGGGTGCTGAGGAGTCCGGCGATGATGTCGAGTTGGGGATTGGCGAGCAGTGGTAGAAGCGCGGCGAAATTGGGGATGACGAGGCTACTGTAGAGCAGGGCAATCGGTACGACTACCAGAGTCGATGCCATGATGCGCCGGCTCCATGACCAGTTGGGGAGGGCAATCATCAGTACCCAAAACGGCATGACGAGCAGGTTGCTGAGTTGAAAAAGCTGACTCATAAGTGGTCCTTTCAGGCGCCGTGTGGCGCAAATCCCCGTTGCCAGGCATCGAGGGTGGCACGGATGACGCTATAGTCGAGTGGTCCTTGGCGTTGCATGGTGAGGGCCAGCATGGCAATCCCGTGCACCATTTGCCATGCCGAGAGGGCGATTTGGAATGATCCGTAGCTGGAGGTAACCACAAAATATCCGGCACCAATCAATGCTTGGATGTGGGTATGGATAACCATGAAGGGTGGACTGTTTAACAATTGCGTGTCGAGGGATTCAGCGGGATCGCAGTAGACTTGGTTGGCCGCCATTGAAAACATCAATAAAAAATAGTCTGGGTTGCTTACGGCAAACTTGACATATTGCACGCCACATTCACGAGCTGCGAGCCGAATATCGCTTTGAGGGGGGTAGTCATT
Source organism: uncultured Chloroflexota bacterium (assembly GCA_937876225.1). Lineage (GTDB taxonomy): Bacteria > Chloroflexota > Chloroflexia > Chloroflexales > Roseiflexaceae > UBA965. The sequence goes on from CALFIC010000129.1 coordinate 27,739, forward strand.
GAGTGCTACGGTTAATTTGGCGAATCCTTCCTCGCAGACGGCCTGCAAAATTGCATCTTTGTTGGCATAGTATTCGTAGATACTCGCCGGGCTGTAGTCGATGGCATCGGCGATCCGCCGAATCGACAAGGCACCGATGCCTTCATGATGAATGATTTCGACCGCACTTTTGATAATCGCTTGTTTTATTCGTATATTACGGCGCGTTCGGGGCTTCTCTGACTCCATTAACTGCCTTTCTGAAATTGAATGATGTTCAATAAATATAACTACGTTCAATGATTTTGTCAAACAAAAAAGGAGCAATCATTGATTGCTCCTTTGGTCATTCGTTTTTGCAATAATTAGGGAGTAGGAGTCGCAGTACCGGTAGCGGCGGCGGTAGTGGCGGTAGCGGCGGCGGTAGTGGCGGTAGCGGCGGCGGTGGTGGCGGTAGCGGTGACGGTTTTGGTGGCCGAGGCGGCAGCGGTGACGGTTTTGGTGGCTGTCGGACTGATTGTATTGGTCGCGACGACGGTGCCAGCCGTTGGTGAAGAGGTAACCGTACTTACGGGTACTAACGTATCAGTTGCCACAGGCGCAGCGACAGTTTTGGTGGCTGCAGGAGCTGCGGGTTTGGGATTATTTGGTTTCGCTGGCGGAACGTCAGTTGCGGTAGCGGGCATGCTGATAATCATGGCTGTTTGCGTCAACAGTGCATTCGCCTCGGCCGCAGCTGTTGCAGTGGCGGCAATGTCGGTGGGGACCTGGGCCGTCATGGTGGCGATTTGGGCAGTGGCTACGAGTGTTGCCAATCGTTGTTCGCCGGTGAGATTGTCTCCACACGCCACCAACGACAATGCGAGTGCCGAAATAGCAATAACTTTGCTGAATGTATGCACAATATTACTCCACGTAGTAAATTACAATAAGCTTACTATACTGTGAAGTAGGTGTTTTTGTCAATTGGATTGTGTTAAATTTGTGTGCAATTTTGTGCCGATGAAAGAGCCCGCAAGCCACCTACACCACACATCATGTGCGGTGTGGGTGGCGTACATAAGCAATCTGCCTGTGTCTACGCTATGGTGTAGGTATTGGCATTGGTGTTGGGAATGGCGTAGGCCAGGTGTCAACATGCCCTGTTGCTGTCGGGTTTACTGGTGGTGAGGGGTAGGCTGGTGCGGTAGGTTGTTTTACTTTGGCAAGGGGAGTGTCGGTAGGTGGGATGGAAGTATCGGTAGCCGGGACGAGAGTATTGGTAGCCGGGATAGATGTATCGGTGGGCGGGATACGAGTATTCGTGGCTGGGATACGGGTATTCGTGGCAGGGATACGAGTATTCGTGGCTACAATGGGAATGTCAGTGGTTGCGAGTTGCGGTGTTTCACGTTGCGGTGTTTCAACTTGCGGTTTTGCATTGGTATTGGGGGTATTGGTGATCGGTAATGGTGCCGTTGTGGCGGTTGCAGTGGGGAGGTTGGTGGTGTCGGTGTTGCAAGTGTTCTCCTTGTATTCTTTGGTATCGGATGTCCGCCGGTATACGGAACAAAGAAAATCATTTATCATATTTTCGGTGGAGTACGCACAACTTGACAGTAAAATAGCACTGAATGACACCATAAATACCATAAGCCATAATCGGCGCATATTCGTTCCTTAATTTGTAAAATATTGACAGATTTTTGAACGTTAGTTGCAAAAAAAACACCACACATTGCAATTACTGTAATGTGTGGTGTTTTCGTGTGGTGGAGATGGGGGGAGTCGAACCCCCGTCCAAAATAAGCGAACTGCCAGCGTCTACACGTGTAGTTACTTGTTTTGTCTAGTCATAGCACCACACCAGCAACAAAGCAGTGCTACAACGATCCCACTGTGCTTAATCTAGATACGCAGGCGGCTCTCTAGATGCGTCCCGGCGTTTGCGTTCACTCACTCGGCCGGGCGAAGAGTGGTAAACGTGCTACCTAAAACTAGGCAGCAAACGCGGTCGTTCGGGCGAACGACGGAGCGCTGATGTTTGTGGCAGTTATGCCTGTTGCCCCTTTAACGAGACTGGGCGGCTCGACGTGCAGCTAAACAGGAGCCTACCCTGTCAAGACCAAACATCCCCGTTTGGAATGTTTACTGTACCATGGATGCATATATCTGTCAATGAGTAGTTTTGTTTTTGCACGTGAAAACGCCTATTTCACGCGATAACCTACGACTCCTAATTGCACATCATGATTATAGGTAGCGGTTATAGATGTCGAGGATTTCTTGGACGGTGGCACTCCCCGTTGTGCCCAATTTGCGGATTGTCACGCCAGCCACCAACATAGCGACTTGGGCTGCTTCGGCGAGGCTAGCACCACTCACGAGGCTCATGGTGAGGGCAGCCATTACACTGTCACCGGCCCCGACGATGTCGATGGGGCAGTCGACGGGCAGGGCTGCGATGGTTTTGCTGATGCCGTTGGTATAGACGAGGACGCCATCGCCCCCGAGGGTGACGACCACGGGGTGCTCCGTGCGGGTGCTCAAGATTGCCGCCGCTTGGGCGGCATGATCGGGCGATTCGGCGATGGCGCAGGCGCTACAGGCTTCGTGCAGGTTGGGCTTGACGATGACATGCGCAAAATCCGCAATGCGTTGGCGTGAATCTGCCAGCATCACCAATTGGGGATGGCTGAGCGCAATCTCGGCGATGGCCGCATGGATGTGGGCATCGATGACGCCACAGCCTGCTTCGGGCATCTGGTCCGCAAAAATCATGGCATCACAGCTGTCAGCCAGCGTCAGCAATGATTGGGCGATTTGTTGGCTAATCTGGGCAGGGAGTGGATCGCGACTACGGATGTCGAGGCGCTCGAGCTCGCGCAAGCTGCCATCGGCATTGCGGATGGTTGGTTTGGTATAGGTGGGTGTCGGCTGATTGGGCAGGGTAATCAGCAGGCTATCATCCGCACCGAGCGCTTCGAGTCCTTGGCGGAGCATGAAGCCGTCACCGTCGTGACCGACGACACCGACACAAATTACTTGTGCACCGAGGGCGACCAAGTTGGCGACCACGGTCCCCGCAGCACCGGGAGCACAGGTTTGGGCGGTGACTTGATTGGCAATCAGGCCGGTTTCGACCGACATTTCAGCGCGCTGTGGGTCAATCCAGAGATAACGGTCAAGGAAAAAATCACCACAGACGACGATGCGTTTGCCGGCAAAGGCACTGGTGATTTCGTGGAGACGTTGCTGTTGCATAACATCCTCTCGGGATTAGCGATACATCAAGATTGTGTCAACAACTGCCACAAACCGGGGATGGTAATGCGATGATCGCCACTAATGTAGTAGCTTTGGCCACCGTCACGCACCGTCCGCACCAAAATCGTTTTGAACGGGCGGTAGTAATAGGCAGGGTCACTTTTTTTGGCTTCCGTCGACAAATCATCGGGCAACGGCACCAAATCAAAGACCGCCGTGGTGAAGTGGGCAATTTGTTGGCCATGCTGATGGGCCACATTACGGGCCATCGCCAAGGCTTTGAGGTAGACCTCGGGACCCATCACGGCGCTGCCCACGTTGAGCATTACGCCCCCTTCGAGTTGACTGACGCTGTGGGTCAAAATCAAGAAGTCGGTATAACTCGCTTTGCCCAAAGCAGCGCCGTCACAATTGGGGTGCTCGTGGATGATGTCTTGGCCAATGCTGACGTGCACGGTCACCGGGATGCCGAGGCGTGCCCCAGCGGCGGCAATCGACAGGTGGCGATATGGTAATTGCTGGCGCTCGATTTCGCTGCCTACATATTCACCAATCCCTAGGTCGAGTTGGGCGGCTTGGCTAATAAGGTCGTTGAGCTGCCCGGTTTCGTGCCATAAACCGAATTGCCCTTGCGAAATATAGGCCGCCACACTTTCGGTGGTGGCACCGATCAAGGCCAATTCGTAGTCGTGGATGAGTCCGGCGCCGTTCATCGCCACATGGGTAATTAGCCCCCGTTCCATCAAGTCAATCACAAACCGCGACGCGCCTTGTTTGATGACATGTGCCCCCATGATGAAAATGACGGGGCGCTGATTGGTCCGCGCCGTCTGCATGGCCCGAGCAACGGTGGGTAAATGGGGTTGTGGTGCGGGTTGGATGGGGTCAGCGAGTGACATGACATAACTGAGTGGCATATCGTGAATACGCTCGGCTAACGGCAATACATGTAGTTGGCTACGGTCAAAACGTGGTTGTGGCATAGGATTACTTATCACCAAATAAAAGGGTGCGAAAGCCGTGAATATCGACCAAATTGGCAACCACGGCGTCGGCACCGGCGGCAATCAGATGGCGGCGTTTGTCGTCGTCGAGTCCACCGCTGGCCTCGTGTGAGGCGACGGCGAGGCTATAGCCGGCTAATGATTTGCCAGCGATGATTTCGACGGGACCATCGCCCACCGACAGGAATTGGCCTGCAGGAATGCGATAGGTGCTGAGGAGCTCAGCCATGGCGTCACCTTTGGTGAAGCCGGGGTGGTGGGGCCCGGGACCATGAATCCCGGCATCAAAAAAATGATCGATGCGCAGGGCGGCACTTTCACGCAGGAGGTGCATGTGCTCGGTGCCACTCACCAAGGCCAGGTGGACGTGATGGTCGGCTAGCAGTTGCAAAAAAGCCCGTGCGCCAGGTACCATCAAGGCATCGGCACTGGCGTCGTTGTGGATGCTAGCGACTTTGTGGTCGATGCGGTCACGCATGGCATGACTAAACAAATCGAGATAAGCTTGGGCGCCGCGGGCTGGTCCACCATGCAAAATAACCTGCTCGTCGACCCAGGCCATCTGGATGATACTGGGTTGGCCGGTAGAGCGGGCAATATAGGTATAGATCTCGCTATCGAGACGGTCGCTATCGGGGTAATGGGGCAGTAATGCCGCGTGCATCACGCCGTGCATGACCTGTTGCCAGCCGATACGAATCAACGACATGGTGCCATCAAAATCAATGGCAGCTAGGCGAGGGGCGGCACTGGGACTGTTGATAATTTCGATCATTGTGATAGTGCCTTGGCATGTGTGGGGCTGGTATGGGTCCAGCCACCGTCGATGGTAATAGTTTGGCCGTTGACCATAGTCGCAATCGGCGAACAGAGATAGAGCACAGTATCGGCCACGTCTTGGGGCATGCCTACGCGCCCTATTGGCGAGAGTTTGGCCCAGTTTTCGGCATAATCAGGGTCGCCAACGAGGTTGCGGTCGTTGAGGGTGGCACCGATGGCTACGGCATTGACGTTGATGCCATCTCGGCCCAACTCGACCCCCAAAATAGCGGCCATATGGCGCAGAGCGGCTTTGCTGGTGCCATAAATCGACGCACCACCCATGGCGGTAATCCCGGTAACCGACGACGAGAGCACGACTTTGCCACCGCGTCCTTGGGCCAGCATTTGTTTGACCGCAGCTTGGATCCCAAAGTAGGTGCCCTTCATGTTCAGGTCAAAGACCTGATGCCAGTGATCTTCGGTCATTTCGATAATCGAGCCAAACACTGTTACCCCGGAATTGGCGATAAAAACATCGACGCCGCCATAGGTGGCGGTGGCATAGGCGACGACGCGGTAATTTTCGGCGACCTCGCGTAAATCGGCGGCGATGGCGTCGATGTGGGGGTTGGCGGCGACGATGGGGGCGACGCGATCGTATTCGCCGTAATAGACGCCCACCACGCGGGCACCGGCGTTGGCAAAGGCTACGGCAATACTGGCGCCGATTTCGCGGTTAATACCGGTGACAATTACGACGTTGCCGGCAAAATCAAAAGTGACCATAGCTACACCTAGACAAACGGGGTGGCACCATCATAGTGCCACCCCGTCATAATAGTCGGATTAATCGCGTGAGAATGCGGCGTCAAAGGCCAAATTGGAAGGGGTGAAGTCGTTGCGGCGTACGAATGCACAGGCGTCGGTGGCGCCGTATTCGCGATCCATGCCGCTGTCTTCCCACTCGACGGACAATGGGCCGCTGTAGTTGATGCGGTTGAGTGCCCGGAAAATCGGACCCCATTGCATCTGCTCGCCACGACCTGGTGAGATAAAGTCCCAACCGCGGCGGGGGTCACCGAAGTTGATGTGTGAGCCGAGGATGCTCGATTTGCCGTCGAGGTAGCGGGCGCTTTCTTTGACGTGGACGTGGTAGATGCGATCTTTGAAGGCATCGATGAAGGCCACCGAATCAACGAATTGATGGTAGAGGTGGCTGGGGTCAAAGTTGATGCCAAAGCCGGGACGGTTGCCGATGGCAGCCAAGGCGGCTTGGGTGGTGTAAATGTCGTAGGCGATTTCGGTGGGGTGGACTTCGAGGGCGAATTTGACGCCTACTTCGTCAAACACGTCGATGATGGGGTTCCAGCGCTTGGCGAAATCGGCGTAGCCGGCATCGATCATGGCTGGGCTATTGGGTGGGAATGAATAGATGAGGTGCCAAATAGAAGAGCCGGTGAAGCCGTTGACCACTTTGACGCCAAACTTGGCGGCAGCGCGGGCGGTGTTTTTCATTTCTTCGGCGGCACGCTGGCGTACACCCTCGGGGTTGCCGTCGCCCCAGATATGGGGTGGCAAAATCGACTTGTGGCGCTCGTCGATGTTGTCACAGACGGCTTGGCCAACCAAGTGATTGCTGATGGCGTAGCAGACCAACCCGTGTTTGGCCAAAGTCTCTTGCTTGCGGGGGATGTAGGTCGAATCGGTCAAGGCTTTGCCCACTTCGAAGTGATCGCCCCAGCAGGCCAATTCAAGGCCGTCGTAGCCGAAGCTTTTGGCCTTTTTGCATAATTCTTCAAAGGGCATATCGGCCCATTGACCAGTAAACAGCGTAACAGGACGTGCCATGGTGGTGATTCCTTTCATAAAAGGGGATAGTGGCATCACACCACTATCCCCAGCAGTGCCTAATATTCGGGGGTGACCCATTGTTTGTTGCTGGCGGAGGTTTCGATGGCGTCGAGCACGGCTTGGCAGCGCACGCCGTCGTCAAACGTCGGCTCGGGCGAGACGTTTTTGGCGATACCGTTGATGAGGTCATAGACGCCATGGGTGAAGGTGTGTTCCCAACCGATAATATGACCGGCCGGCCACCAGGCACTCATGTAGGGGTGCACACCCTCGGTGACGAGGATGGTGCGGAAGCCTTGGACGTCGGCAGCATCGTCGTTGAACAGCACTTGCAGTTCGTTCATGCGTTCGAGGTTAAACACGATGCTACCCTTGGAGCCGTTGATTTCGAATGAATTATAGTTGCGGCGGCCATTGGCGAAGCGGGTCGCTTCAAAGGTGCCGACGGCGCCGTTTGCGAAGCGGGTCATAAACAAGGCTGCATCATCGACGGTGACTTCGCCCATTTCGGCAGATGCTGCTGCACCCAGTCCGCCCGTGGTACCAGCCAACAAGGGGCGTTTTTTGATGAAGGTTTCGGTCATACCGGTGACTTCGCTGATTTCGCCTACTAGCATGCGGGCCAGGTCGATGCTATGGGCACCGAGGTCGCCGAGGGTACCGGCACCGGCGATGTCTTTTTGTAAGCGCCATACCAACGGGAAGTTGGGGTCCATGATCCAGTCTTGCAAGTAGACGGCGCGCCAGTGGTAGATTTTGCCAATCCGTCCATCTTGGATGAGGCGCTTGGCGAGTTGCACGGCGGGGACGCGGCGATAGTTGAAGTTGACCATGCCGACCACGCCGTTTTTCTTGACCGCTTCGGCCATGGCACGGGCTTCGCTCAAGGTGTTGGCGAGGGGTTTTTCACAAAAGACATGCTTGCCTTCGCTGGCAGCCGCAATGGCGATTGATGCGTGTGAATCACCGGGGGTCGAGACGTCGACGAGGCCGATGTCTTTGCGGGTGACCAATTTCTTCCAATCGGTTTCGTAGCCGTTCCAGCCCATGTCGATGGCGGCTTGTTTGACGGCGGCTTCGTCGCGACCACACAACGCGGTCATTTCGGGAGTAAAGGCGCAATCGGGGAAGAAGTGTTTGACTTGGCGGTAGGCATTAGAATGGGATTTACCCATGAATTTGTAGCCGACCAGACCGACACCAATCGATTTGCTCATCTGATAACCTCCTTGTTATTGGTTGGAAAAAGTCGTGATTTCGATGCTATTGCCAAACGGGTCGGTGGTAAAAAACCGTGGCCGACCCGGAATGGGTATGGTATCGCCACAGGCATAACCGGCGCTGATTAATTGCGTGCGCAAGGCGGCTTGATCATCGACATGCAAACAAAAATGCCGGCCATGACCAACGCTCTCGGGTTCCGCATAGAGGTGTAATTCACATTCGCCTACCGCAAACCAGACCAAATCCGAGGCGGTAAGTGTGCTGGGGACTGGGATTTCGCGCAGGCCGATGATATCGCAATAAAACCGGCGGGCCAAATCGGCACTGGCGGCTCCTGGTGGGCGGGGCACACTAACATGATGGAAGGAAGGGGGCATGAGGTGTACTCCTGTGCGCATCGCCACAACGCGACGGCAACCATTGAGCGGGATGGCGTTAGTGTAATAGAGAGTGAGATTTGCGTCAAGTATATGCACTAACCTCGGTATGCTATTTGGCGTTATCGTGGCCGCACTATGATTGCATATAATACACAGAGCATAGGTCATGCATATCACCAAGGAGCACGCACCATGAGTATTCCCCCCACTTATCTCGATGTATTGGCAGCTGCCACGCGTATTGACGGGTTGGCCAATCGTACGCCGGTACTCACGTCACGCATATTCAATGCCCAGCTCGGAATTGAAGTTTTTTTCAAAGGGGAGCATTTGCAACGGACCGGCTCGTTCAAATTCCGGGGGGCGTATAACGCATTGAGCCGCCTCGATGCGGCAGCCCAACGCCGCGGTGTGATTGCCTTTTCGTCGGGGAATCATGCCCAAGGGGTCGCGTTAGCCGCCCGACTCCTCGCCATCCCAGCGGTGATTTGTATGCCCACTGACGCCCCCCAAGTCAAGGTCGATGCCACGGCGGGGTATGGTGCCGAAATCGTGCGCTACGACCGTTTGACCCAAGATCGTGAAGCGGTAGCGCGCAGTATCGCCGACGCGCGGGGATTGACCCTCATCCCCCCCTACGATCACCCTGACATCATCGCTGGGCAAGGGACGGCCGCCTTGGAGTTGTGCCAAGCAGTCCCCGACCTCGATGCCTTGTTGGTGCCGGTGGGGGGTGGTGGCTTGATTTCGGGGTCGGCCTTGGCGGCGCACGGCTACAACCCAGCCTTGCGCGTGTTTGGGGTCGAGCCGGCCAATGCGGCCGACACCTACGAATCGTTACGCCAAGGCACCCGGGTGACCATTGCGCCGCCCGATACCATGGCCGATGGCTTGCGGATTACCACACCCGGCAAGATTACCTTCCCGCTGGTGCAACAGCACGTCGAGGCGATTATCACCGTCACCGAAGCCGAAATTGCCGCTGGTACGCGCTATATCATGGCCTATCTCAAACAAGTCATCGAACCGAGCGCCGGTACCGGCCCAGGCGCGCTCCTGGCCGGCAAATTGCCCAGCGGTGTGCGCAAACTAGGGGTGATTTTGTGTGGCGGCAATATCGAACCCCAAGTGCTGGCAGAATTGCATCGTTAACCAATTACCGTGGTGCGGCTTGGGTAGCGAGCACTTGCACGCCAGCCACATAGACGTCGCGTACGATGGGCTGTGGCTGGCGTGTGACTACCACGAGATCGGCGCTCAGCCCCACCGCAATCTGACCGATGTGGTGTTCCATGCCGATTGCCTGCGCAGGATTGGCAGTAATCAAGGCAATCGCGCTGGGCAAATCGAGCAGCCCTTGGTCGACAAGGGTAAATGCCGCTGGAATCATGGCGGCAGGGTAGTAGTCGGCACACAGCCAGTCGACGTGTCCGGCTCGGATGGCGTCACTCGCACTGAGGTTGCCACCACTCGAGCGGCCACGCAAGACGTTGGGCGCGCCCATGCCTACCAACATGCCGTGGTGGTGGGCAGCGGCGGCTGCCTCCATGGTAGTAGGGAATTCACTGATGCCGATGCCCATTTCGACCCACATGGCGATTTTTTGGGTGGTGTCGTCGTCGTGGGTGGCGATGGGGATGTGGGCGTTGCGGCAGAGTTGTACTACATAATCGATGCGCTCGGGGATGCTGGCTTTGAGTTGGGCTTTGGTACGGATGATTTCGTCGATTTCGGCATCGTTGCGTCCGGTCGTTTTGGCCACATAGTAGCGAAATGACTCGTCGGTCACGTATTGGCCTTGCCCTGGACTATGGTCCATAATCGACACGAGTTTGACTGCCGGTTGGTCGATAATTTGACTGAGGGCATAGGCACCACGGGCACTGCTGATTTCGACTCGGGCATGGACATAATGCCGGACGCTGGCATGGTCGGCGCGCTTGATTTCGCTGATGAAGTTGTGAATGAAATCTTCGTTGCGCACACCAAATTCGGCGTCGTCGAGTGACAGTGAATGGAATTCACAGGTCACGCCGCTATTGACTAATAAGCGGTCGGTGATGTGCAAGGCCACTGCGCCGTTGATTTCGACACCGGGACGGGGTTGGACCATTTTTTCGATGGTGTCGCAGTGTAAATCAATCACGCCGGGGATGATGTAGGCCCCAGCAAGGTCACGTACCGTTGTGCCGTGCATCGTTGGGACGTAGGGCATGGCACCGACGCCGGCGATGAGGTCTGCCTCGATGAGTAGCCAGCCATTTGGGATAACGCTATCGCGCAAGACGATGGTTGCATTGGTAAGTAGTGTAGGCATGGCTTCCTCTGGTTATAGCGCGAGCTGGCCATCGGCGAGTTTGGCGAGGGTATCGAGGTCGTGCGAAACGGTCAAGACGGCGGTACCTCGTTGTTGGGCGCGTTGAATCATCTCTACGACGATTTGTTTGGAGCCGGCGTCAAGACTAGCCGTGGGCTCGTCGAGCAACAACAGGCGTGGTGAGGCAATAAAGGCTCGCCCGAGGTTGATGCGTTGTTGTTCGCCGCCACTAAACGTGACCGGGCTAGCATGCCACAGGCGTTGGGCGATGCCCAGTTGGCTTAGCCATTCGCGGCCGATGTCGTGGGCGGCGGATTCCGGCATCCCTTGGCGTACGAGTGGCTCGGTGATGACATCGAGGGCCGCCACACGGGGCAGGACCTTGAGGAATTGTGAGCAATAGCCGATTTCGCGGTGGCGTAATTTAAGCACCATGCTATCATCGGCCTGCACCATGTCGACACTACCGAATTGGTCGGAATTGAACCATATTTCGCCACTGCTGGCCAAATACGAGCGGTAAATGCACTTGAGGATGCTGGTTTTGCCGATGCCGCTGCGGCCCCACAACAAAAAATGTTGATTGCTATCGACGGTGAAGCTGACGTTTTGGATGGGATCAATGGTGCGGCCATCGATGAGATGGAGCACAAACGATTTATGCAGATTGTTGACTTGTAACAGCGGTGCAATCATTGGTTGTGTCCTTATAGCGCCGAAGAAACCAGCAGTTGGGTGTAGGGATGTTGCGGATCTTCGAGGATTTGGTCGGTCAAGCCACTTTCGACAATATGTCCGTTTTTCATGACAATGGTGCGGCGCGCGAGTTGCTTGATGACCCCCAAATCGTGGGATACCAGCAACATGGTCATCTGTTGTTCCCATTGAATGCGCCGGATGAGGTCGAGCACGCGCGCTTGTACCGACAAATCGAGGCCGCTGGTGACTTCGTCAAGCAACAGCAAACTAGGGCTACTCGACAATGCTTTGGCGATTTGGACGCGCTGGAGCATACCACCACTAAAGGTGTGCGGGTCGTCGTCGATGCGCTCGGGGGGGAGCTCGGTCTGTTCCATCAGCTCCCGAATGCGGGCGCGGATATTGCCCACATGGCGCCAATTGGCGAGTAGCAGTTTTTCGGCTACATTGCCACCCACCGTAAAGCGCATATTGAGGCCTAATTCGGGGCGTTGGTAGACAATGCCGAGGCGGTCGTTGCGGAAGTGGCGACTGCGATAGGCATCCATTTGGAGCAAATCGACGGGCTCGGCGTCGGGGGTGCGCGGTTCGCGGTACCAAATATGCCCGCGATCGGCGGCGGTGGCGAGGTTGACCATTTGGAGCAAGGTACTTTTGCCGCTGCCGCTCTCACCTACAATACCCAATACCTCGCCTTGGTGCAGGGTAAATCCGGCATCGACACAGGCGTAGACGGTATTGCAGACGGGGCATTGACTGTTGTTGTGGGTTGGACCCGTAAATTGGTGACAGCGCGGACAACCGGGGCCGTATTGTTTGTTGAGGCCGCTGGCTTGCAAAATCCATGTGGGAGTGGTCATTGGGGCGCCTCCTGGTTGGTGGTATTGACGAGCACCCGTTTGTCACAAAAACTGGTGTCGGAGCAGCTGGTGCGCCAATAGCCGCCCGCGGGATTGGTGGGGTCAACCACAAAATGCGAGGTCAAAAAGGTATCTTGGGCGCCACAGCGGGCACAGATTTGGCCAGCCACGAATTCGGTTTTGAAGCGAAAATCCTCGAACTGCAGTGGTTCAATGGTGGTATAGGGTGGCACGGCGTAGATGCGTTTTTCACGACCAGCCCCAAACAAAAAGAGCGCTTCGGCGTTGTGCAGGCGCATTACATCCCAGCGGGGGATGGGAGTGGTGTCCATCATGTAGCGCCCGGCCACGATGACCGGGTATTGGGTGGCGATGCGTAAATCACCCGCTTTAACCACACTTTCGTACATGTAGACCCACATCCGACCATAATCGGATTCGCCGTGCATGACGGTGGCGCGCTCGAGGTTGGGCTCGACCCAGCGCAATGGGTCAACCATGGGGACTTGGAGCACCAAAATCTGGTCGCGGCGCATTGGTTCTTCGGGGATGCGGTGGCGGGTTTGGATAATCGAGGCAGCCGTGGTGTCGACCGTGGTTGTGACGCCGGTGGTGCGTTGTAGTAGCCGGCGTAAGTTGACGGCGTTGACACTTTCGTCGTCGCCTTGGTCGATGACTTTGAGTACGTCGCCGGCATCAATAATGGCCATGGTGATTTGTAGACCACCCGTACCCCAGCCCCGTGCAATCGGTAAATCGCGACTGGCAAAAGGGACTTGGTGACCAGGGAGGGCAATTGCTTTGAGAATCTGGCGGCGTACTTCGCGCTTAGAATCTTCGTCGATAAATCCAAAATTGTAGAGTTGCTCAGGTGTCGTGCTCATGCAGAAGCCTCTTGGGTACGCGTGGCGATTTCTTGGAGGCGAGTTTGGCTCTGGGTTGCCGTATGTTCGCGCGCCCGATCGAGGACTTTGAGGTCTGCTTCGAACGTGACATAATGCGGTAGTTTGTAATGAGCAGTAAAGCCACTTGCCTCGATACCGTCGCTATGGAGCAACACGAATTCTTCGTTGGCAGCAGGACCCGATTCGCCACTCAGCCCTTTGGCTTTGGCTTGGGTGAGCACGCTATCGAGGATCGCCATACTGATGGCCTTGACTTCGCCATGCCCAAAGGTAAACCCGTAGCCGAGGTTGAATCGTGGTGTGCTTTGCTTAGCGGCGACGCTATGGGCTTTCGAAACGATTTCGCACTCGGTGGCGCTGATTTCGCCGATGGTAATGGCTTCGCCAGTCAAGGGGTGGGCCACTTGGATGGGCAAGTAGCCAAAGCGTAATTCTGCCAAGGTCGGGTGGGCGTCGCCGTAGCCACGCACGCTACTATAAGCGTAGGTGAGCAGACAGCCGGTGTCGCCTTGGGCCAGGCTTTGCAGGCGGGCACTGCGTGGGCACGGGAAGCTAATCGCCGTGCGGGTGATGTCGTAGGGCTCGCTGGTGTCTGGTTCGCTCGGAAGCGGAGCAATCATCTGTTGTTGGCGCATGTAGTCGGCGACTTTAGGGAAGTGACCAATGGCGCCATCGGCGCTCATACCGGCGTCGACGAGTAGCTCGTAGGCGGCCAATACAGCCGTGACCGACTCTGCGGTCTCGCTGGCAATCAGATTATTGAGTAGGCGGATCTGGTAGTCTTGGGAAGGTCCAAGCATCTGCCCGCCCGGGATGTCTTTGAATGATGCCGAAATCCGGCGCATGCAGCGCATTGCCTCACCCGATATAGGCAAGGTGGGCATGATGCGTGATAGGGTTGAGCGGTACGCCCGCAACAAAAAACTGGCTTCGATGCTGTCGCCTTCGGCTTGTTTGACGGCCAAGGCCGCCAGCATCGGCGCATAGAGCGCCCCTTCGTTCATGGCACGGCCGACCGCATGGCGTAATTGATCGCGGATTTGGATAAGTTCGAGTGGGGTTGAGCCGCCTTGCAGGCGCAAGTATTCCACGAGTTGTTCGGCATTGAGGATGGCGGTAGTGCCGCCACGGGCCGCAATATATCCCATTTCTATCCCCTTGATTTGTGATTAGTTCAACGAAATTTGGCAAGTGCGCGGTAATGCAATGCACTTGCCGTGGGTGTCAATGCAGACAATGTCGATGCCCAGTGGGAAGTGGGCGCGGGTCGCGATGATATTTTGGGCAAAATCAGTCACGACTCCGTGGACTCCCACATCACAATGTCCGTCGATGCCAGGACCGCGTAGCCGCCACGTCGGTTCGGTGTCATTGATCTCGGGGACGGCAATAAACGCGGTGCAGCTTTGTTCGGGGAAGGTGAGTGTGCCTTGGTTGAGTTCGTGCAACAGCGCGCTACTGGCGCTGTCCCACAAATAAACGAAGAGCGCGTTTTTGGCATCGCTGAGGCGACAATTACTACGGAGCTGGACCCAGCGATTGATGTCGCTCTGTGCATCAATCCATGTATTATTGGCCGCTTGGGCAAAGCGAGTTTCTTGGTCGAGCAATGACAAACAGCTCGTCAAGGCAAAGCGATTGGCAAGCATGGGCTGATCGTCAATCGCAATTGTGGGAATCTGGGGAAACATGGTTGGCTCGGGGATTTGGCCAATGGTGCCAGGCCGTGCCATACAATCAAGCAGCACCCGGAATGTGGCCGTGCAAAATGTTTCAAAAAGGCTGGGTTGCTGAAACGTCGTTGTCATAAGGCTCCTTAAAACACATCAAATTCGACTTTGGTGCTATTGGCTGCGGCAAACTGACGTTGATGGTTGGTACTGAGTTGATCGCCGAGGATATTAATTGTTGTGTGCAAATCGGCATGTGGGTCACCGGGTAGGCGCAAGGCGGCGTCGATGACGGCAAGGGCGGTTGCAAAGGTAGGATCGTTGCCGATAATCATGCCAAAGCCAAAGGTGCCGTTGAGCTCGAGGCGGGCTTCGGTGACGAGGATTTCGCCGGCGTTGAACACACTATTGGCGACGCTTTCTTGCATGCGTAGTTGCACCATTGCCACGCGGGGACCGCTAATCATAGTGACGGCCTCAGCCGGATACTGTTGGAGTACCTGTTCCGCCAGCGCGGTGACGGTAGCAACCGGGCTGTGGCTCAAAATGTGACTGATTGTATACATATGTTTCTCCATGAGGCGTAGTATCTGTGGCAGAGATTAACCATTTGCTCCTTGGTGATTAATAACAGGTTGTGGCATTGTTAGCGTTATGTGTTATTTACGCAACGAGGCTTTGTAACGGGTTGCGCCTGCTTCAAGCACGATTGCAAAGGCTAGTACCGCATAGGTAAATGCTCCCATTTCGTGCAAGTTGAGATAATACCCACTCGCCATGAACATATCATAACCGATGCCTCCAGCGCCAGCAGCGGCACCCATTGCAATGGCAGTGGAGAAATTAATCTCGAAGCGCAAAAATGTCCATGACAGCAAGGCCGTCGCCGAGGATGGTAATACGGCTTGAAAGACGATTTGCCACCAATTAGCCCCACTGGCTTTGAGGGCTTCGATGGTGCCGTGGTCGATTTCTTCAAATGACTCCGAATAGGCTTTGATAAGGTACCCGGCCGAGTGGAAGGTCATGCCGAGCACGGCGGCCACACTACCAAGTCCGGCTGACACCGCAAAAATAAGCACCCACAATACAGTCGGCACGGCTCTGACGAACGCAGTAATCCCTTTGATGATGACGGTCAGCCAGCGGGGGGAGAGATTTTGGGCGGCGAGGAGCGCAAACCCAAGTGCTATGGCTGCACCAAAAATAGTAGTGAGAAAACCCAAGCCGATGGTGATAAATAAATCATGGACCATCACGGCAACGGTGATGTTTTTGAGTTGTGGTGATAGTAACAATGCTTGGAAATTGCTCCCTAGCATGTCAACACCAGCCCAAAAATCAACGCCTCGAGTATTGAATGTAGTGAATGCGTAGCCGGTGATAACGATTAAACTAATTATCGTTATGCGTAAAATTACTGTTGCGGTGTTCCACGGGCGGAGAATAATTTTGGGAGTTGATTGCATTACAATACCGCCCTTCGGATGCGATTCGACACGGCTTCGATCGCAAATACACTGAGTACAATCACCACAATTACCAAACTAGCGGCGTGGTAATTGAGACTTTTGTAGTAAATATCAAAGGAATACCCAATCCCTGTACCAGTCAAAATACCTACTAACGTCGCACTACGGATGTTGGTTTCAATCATAAACAGCACCCAACTGACGAGTTGGGGTAGGCACGAGGGGATAACGGATTGGGCAATAATGGCGAAATAACTAGCCCCGGTGGCACGCAAGGCTTCGACTGAATCAGTGCTGACTTCGTCGATGGTTTCAATGAGCACGCGTACCATGAAGCCAAAGGTCACAAAAAATAACGCAAAATAGCCGGTAAATGAGCTTTGGCCAAACGAGAACAATAAGATCAGCGCCCAAGCAGATACGTCGATGTTGCGAAACAAGGTGGCGATTCCTCGTGCAATCACACTAAACCATACGTTGATACGGGTGGTTTGGGCGCCAAGAATAGCTACAAAGAACGCACAAAATGATGCGATAGTAGCAGAGGCCACCGACATCAAAATCGTATCGCGCAGTTTGAGCAAAATCGTGGGCAATTTTTTGAGCGAAGCTGCATCTGGGTAAAAATTGGCCGTGGCCCAGCGGATTGCTTTGGGGATTGATGTAAATCCTTTGGCGACGTTGTATTCGGTGTAAATTACTGTGGCGTACGTTAAACCGATTAAGATCAATACAAAAAAGGTAAATGAGAGTCTTTTTTGGGTGAAAAAATCAAGCTTGTGCATTTTGTTCACCAAAATCAAGGATAAGTTCACCCGCTTCAGATCCGTATACTTCATGGATGATGCTCGGATTCAGGGTATGCGGTGGCGCATCACAAATAATTTTGCCGCTATTGATGCCGATGATGCGTTGGGCATAGCGCATCGCGACGTCGACTTGATGCAAGTTGACGATAATGGTGATGCCTAAGCGTTGATTGATGTCTTTGAGGGTATCCATAATGATTTTGGCGGCACTAGGGTCGAGTGAGGCGATGGGCTCATCGCACAGCAATAATTTGGGATTTTGAATGAGTGCGCGGGCGATGCCGACCCGTTGTTTTTGGCCGCCGCTGAGCTGATCGCAGCGTTTGTACATTTGTTCGCTCAGGCCGAGGTTTTGCAAAATCTCGACGGCTTGGGCTTTTTCGGCATCGCTATACCAGCCCATTACTCCAGCCACGGTCGATTTGTAGCCCAAGCGGCCATGCAAGACGTTTTCGATGACGCTTAAGCGGTTGACGAGATTGTAATGTTGAAAAATCATCCCGATTTGGGTGCGGTGGGTGCGGAGTTTGTGGGCTGACAAGGCTTTCGTTGATGTGTCATTGAACCACACATCACCGTTCGTCATGGGAATCATGTGGTTGATGCAACGTAACAGGGTGGATTTGCCGGCACCCGAAGGTCCGATAATCGCCACAAATTCACCGGTATCTACGGTGAAATCAATGGTGTCGAGGGCGTATTTATCAGTTCCATAGCGTTTGCTGAGTTGCTCAATTTTGAGTAATGGCATTTGTCCACCTTTATTACACAAGAATTGCCTGCGCTGTCATACGACAGCGCAGGCTGGAGATTGGGATTATTTTGACAATTCGCGAACTGGATCGAAGAATGAATCTTCGACGATGATGAAGCGTTCTTCTTTGGTCTTCTTGAAGATTGGCTTGTAACCGGCGTCGATTTCGGCCTTGGTGGCGAAAATCTTGGGGTTGTTGGCCACGGCATCTGACGTCATTGCGTCTTGCAACTTCTTGATTTCTTCGGCGCTCAAGGTGTTACCGTTGGCGGCGAATGGTGAGTTGATGACGGGGGTGACGGAAATGACGACGAATTCTTTACCGGGGAACTTGTCGAATGGTTCGTCGGCCTTGTCCTTGACCTTGTACGTGGCACCTGCGGTGTTGTCGGTACCAGCGCTCAAGTCGACATAGTTGGCGACACATGAGTCACAGAAAGCGGCTACGTCGCTCTTGCCTGAGATGAGGTTGACAGCTGAACCCTGGTGTGAACCACCGAATTGCACGTCGGCGAAGAACTTGTCAGCGCCACCTTCGAGCAAATCGTCAGTCTTGATATCTTTCCATTTGTCTTGAGCTTTGAAGAAGTTCACGATGTTTTTTGAAGGAACTTTGAAGCCCGAGGTTGAGCTGTTTGAAACGAACGAGAATTTTTTGCCTTGGATGTTGGCGATGCTGTAGGCACCGTCCTTCATGTAGTCGGCTTCGCTACCTTTGTTGACGGCCAACCAGCTGTGGTAGATGGCGTCTTTGGCAGTACCCGAAGCGCCGCTGGTGATGACCAGTGGTACAACTTTGGCGTTTTTGTTCTTGGCTTCGATGTAGGATTGGGCACCAAAGAAGGCCAAATCGGCATTGTCGTTAGCCATGGCTTCGACGGCAATGATGTAGTCGGTGGTCAATTTGTGTTCGACGGGGCGGCCGAGGGTTTCGCTGACCAATTTGCCAACTGCATCGCGGGCATCGGTGAGTTCGGCACCTGATTCATTGGGCAACCATACGATGACGACGGGCTTGGCATTGGCAGCTGGGGCTTCGGTGGCGGCTGGAGCAGCGGGGGCTTCGGTGGCGGCTGGGGCGGCTTCGGGGGCCTTGGTTGGCTCAGCGGCAGGTGCTTGAGCACCACAAGCAACCAACAACGACAACATCACAATAAAACCAAACACCTTACGCATGACATCTCCTCGTATCGAAACGTGTCAACAGATACTATTCTGTGACTACTCGTACTGTAGAGGGGCAATGTAAAAATCATGTCAAAACGAGGCAAGACTTGGTTTAACGTTTGGCGTGTACATTGGTCAACCCTTGATTGTCTTTGTGTTGTCGAATTACTAAAAATAGTACACCGACAGGCGAAATTCCTGTCGGTGCGAGTGGGTGTTTTTTGTGAATCGAATGCTTAGATAAATTTATGCGTGATCTGGGTAAGCTGGGCAGCCGGTACGCCAATCTGGGTTAGATAATTCACCGTGCTGCCATAGGTGTTTTTAATATAATCCAACATATTCTCCATCGTATCATGTTGGATGCCAATGATTTGTTCGTAACTGGCTTCATCGATATGTGCCGGGCGGTCGCGACGGAGTTCGGGGAGCAATGGTGTGATGTAGGTGGCGGTGGCGACATAATCAGCAATGATTTGTGGATGTGGTACCTCCACGAAATCAAGCAGGAGTGCCGCAATAATGCCGGTGCGGTCTTTGCCAACCCGACAATGAAAAAACGTGCCATTTGGTGCATCTGCAAGCTGTATGAATGTCTGTTGGATGGGGGCGCGACTGGTTTCGAGCAAATGAATATAAAAATCGTCGAGGCGGGTCATGACGTTGCTGGTGTTGTGTGATACCTGAAACAATGGGATCGCTACGTAATTGATATTAGCCTGGGTTGCGAGTGGATTTGGCGCTACCTGTTGCTCGTGTGCGTGACGCAAATCAATCACAGTGGTGATCTGGTGGTTGGCGAAATATGCGAGGTCGCTGGTGGTGACGCGGTGTGGTGAATCCCCCCGCCAAAAGACATTGGAGCGGGTGATGTGACCTGTGCTGGTGACAAAACCGCCTAAATCGCGTACGTTGTGTAGCCCGGGAATCTGATGTGTTTGTGCCATATTTCGCTCCAAGTGTTTTCATATGTGCCCTACCATAGCATTTTTTGATGAATAGCATACCAACGTTTGATTAATTTTTGGCGTACATTAGTCTGGTTTTTGATGAAAAAAGTGACCCGCCCAGGCGAATCCGGCCTCAGGGGAGAACCCTAGTGGCGGGAAGCCGTTGTGGCGCGCGACGTCGTCGCCCCACAACACGGCAATCTGGGTGGGGTAGTCGGTGGCGGCCAGGTATGGTTTGATGATGTGGTCCGTATAAATCAATTCATCTGGTGAAAGTAGGGGAACAATATTGCCAAAGCGCAATGCGTCCTGCTCTTGCTGGAGCATAGATGCAATGTCGTATGACACGCCGTGTTTGCGCTGGTAGTAATGGCGGTAGCAGGTGGCGCGTAGGAGACCGCGGATGTGTGAGATAGAAATTGTGTCACTGGCAAATAATACGGTGGTGAGCCAGTGTTGGTATGGTGGGGTAAAGCGCTGGCGCATTTCTGTGGCACTGCGTTCGGTCCAGCCACCGGCGATATCGTCGGCCACCCCGAAGCCATGACGATATTCGCCCAAATCACCGATTTGGGCTTCGACTTCGGTAATCCACGTGCTGGCTAGTGTGTCGATGTCGGCGCTGATGAGTTGGTCGAGATAGGTGGAAACATGGGGCTTGGCCATAGGATTCATCACGTTGAGTGGTGGGATAACTGTCGTGGCCGCGCTCCCGAGCAACGCCAAATAGCGCGGGAAGCGCAGGCTGGCCTCGCGGGGGAGGTCGTAGAGGGGGCGAATGCTGGCGAGCAGTGGCACATGCTGAATCACCGCTTAATCCATCCAGTAGCGCAGGGGCACCCGTGATAGATGCACGATGGCTTGGGCGATGCGTTGGGCACAGATCGCCCCCACCAGATTGCCGGTGCCACTATAGCCGCCACAGACCCATAGGCGGGGCGCGATTTCTTGCACCAACGGCCGTACATCATCGATGCGGTAGCCCACACTGGCCGCCCAGCGATGGGTGACGGGGGCAGTGCTTTTGACGACAGTGCGGAGCGTGGCTTCCATGTCGGCTTGTACCGTTGCCGTCGGACCAGCGTCGTGTCCCCATTCTTGGTCGGGGTAGCGGTCACGACTCCCTCCGAGGGCGATGCTGCCATTGGGAAGTTGCTGCCAATAATCATACCCATAACGGTAATAGACCGGTTGGGCGATGGTGACCTGAGGGTCGGGAGCGGTGGCTAGCATTTGTAGGCGGGTGGTGCGTACGTGGGGGGCGAGTTGAGGAAATATGCGCTCCAAATTACCATCCACCGCCACGATGATGTGCTTGCAGGTAATGGTGTGGCCGTTGGCCAAAATCTGGCCGCTGGTGATGTGTTGGGCGGCGGTGCGTTCGTAGAGTCGCGCGCCGGCGTTGATTGCGGCGCTCGCCATGCGCCGTACCCGTGCCAGGGGCTGGAAGCCGCCGTCGTGCGGGAAGTACAAGCCCCGCCCTGCCGGCCCGTCATATAAATCCACCGCCAATCCGTCGGCCTGCATGACGCGATATTGCGTCATACAATCGGCGTACTCTTTGTCGTCACAGGCGATGCGTACCGAGCCAGTTTGGCGAAATAGGGGTTCGGTAGCCTTGAGCTGCGCGATGGCATCGAGGGTTTGTTGATAGAGCGCCGTGGCGGCGTGGTTGCCTAATTGTGCCACTGCATCGTGATGGAATGAAGCCACCCCAGCGAGAATGAATCCGCCGTTGCTTCCGGCTGCCCCGGCGCCTACCATGCCGGCATCGATGCCGATGACATCGACGCTGTGTTGGAGTAATTCGTGGATGGCGTGGAGTCCAGATCCTCCTAAGCCAACTACACAGACATCGCAGGTTACATCGTGTTTAAGCGATTCCAATGCTGGCCACGCACTATCATTCCAAACGACATCGTTGAGGTACGGCATCACAAACTCCTCGTGGTGCAATTGGTATTGTCGATATTTATCGAGTATACCCGATTCGTTGAGAATTGATAATGAAAAATTGATAATGAAAATTCCCTCCAACGTCATTCCATGCAGGATGCTCGCACCCGTAGCGTGGAATCTCCGCTATGAAATTAAAATGAAAAATTGTCTCTAGTGTCATTCCATACTGGGTGCGCACACCCGTAGCGTGGAATCACCATGGTGGGGATGTCTCCGCGCCCTCTGCGTCCTCTGTGCGAGACAATGAATATTCTTCGCAGTGATTATCCGAATTCACGATATAATTGAGCATCCTGCTATATAAAAGAGGTCATCATGATTTCTGCGGCCCAACCAATTGCGCTTAGTGATGCCCAGCTGAGTGCGGTAACGCACGCTTGCTATGGTTTTGTCCCACACATCCAACGCTTGCCCGGCGAATACGACACCAATGCGGTGGTGATTCACCCTGATGGGCAACGTTTTGTATTAAAAATTATGCACCCCGAGCGGGCAACCAGTTTTGTCGAAATGCAAATTGCCGCCCTCACCCATTTGGCACAGACGGCCACCAGTGTGCCGGTGCAACGGGTCATCCCACAAATCAACGGTGCCCAATGGTCACTCCAGACCATTGCTGAGCAACCCCAGATCGTTTGGATGCTCAGCTACCTCGAGGGCACGTTGTTTGCCGAAGCCAATCCCGTCGACGATAGTCTGGTGACCCACCTTGGTCACTTGCTCGGTCAAATCGACGCTGGCCTGCAACACTTCAGCCACCCCGCCACCATCCGTACCCTCGAATGGGATGTGATGCGGGCTAGTTGGATTGGTGAATACCTCCATACCATCACCGACCTGGCCCAGCAGACCATCGTGTGGGACATGCTGGCCCGCTTCGAGGCAACGATTGCCAGCCATGGCGCTGCGTTGCGCCAAGGAGTGATTCACGGCGATGCCAACGATTACAACCTGGTAGTTGGGGCACCAGGCTACCAAAAACGTCAAATCAGTGGCGTATTGGATTTCGGCGATATGATGCAGACCGCCGTGGTCAGCGAGCTGGCCATCTCGGCAGCCTACGCCATGATGCGTCACCCTCAACCCCTCGATGCATTGATGCTAATGACCAGCGCCTACCACGCCCAATTCCCGCTCAACGAAGCCGAAGTAGCCGCACTGTTTGACCTAATATGTATGCGCTTGTGCATCAGCGTGACGGTGTCGGCCATCCGCAAGCAACAACGCCCCGATGACCCCTACATGGTGGTCAGCGAAGCCCCGGCCTGGCAATTACTCGGCTTGCTCGCCAAAACCCATCGGCGCATGATTCACTACCGCTTGCGCAATGCCTGTGGCTATACGCCGGTGCCCCAGCACGACCGCATCGTGGCCTGGATTGCTCAGCAACAGACGGCACCGTTGCTGGGACGCGAATTGGCCCCGCACGAGACCGTCGCCCTCGATTTGAGTGTGGGCAGCCCGGTGCTGGGCGCAGACCCGCGCAATTCGTCGATGCCCCGCTTTGCGCATATCATTGAACAATACATGGATGGCCGCATCGGGATTGGTGGCTACCTCGAGCCCCGTATGATCTATACCACCGACCGCTATGCGCTGTCGGGTGGCATCACCGAAGAACGCCGCATGCTCCATTTGGCCATCGATTTTTGGTGGCCGGCAGGCACCGCCATCCACGCCGTTTTGCCTGGCCGGGTCTATATGCTGGAATACCTGCCGGCGGATCTTGATTACGGCTATTTGACGGTGCTCGAACATACCACCAGTGACGGTGACAAATTCTATACCGTCTACGGTCACCTCAGCGACGAATCAATGCGCACGTTGGTGCTCGGCCAAGAAGTGGTCGCAGGCCAACGCATCGGTAGCTTTGGTATCCCTGATGTGAATGGCAAATGGCCCACCCACGTCCACTTCCAAGTGGTATTGGACTTTATCGACCTAGGGCGCGACTTCCCCGGTGTGGGATACGCCTCGCAACGGAATGTGTGGGCGTCGCTCTCCCCCAGCCCCAACCTGTTGCTCCGCATGGACCCATCCCGCTTCCCTGCTCCCCAAAAACCATTGGCGCAGAGTCTGCAAGAACGGCGTGAGCGGATGGGTGGCAATCTGAGTATTTCGTACAAACGCCCCCTCAAAATTGTGCGGGGCTGGCAACAATATTTGTACGACAGCAATGGCCAAGCCTATATCGATGCCTACAACAACGTGGCACATGTAGGGCATTGTCATCCGCGGGTGGTGCAAGCAGCCACGACCCAATACGGCCTGCTCAGCACCAATACGCGTTATATCAATGACCAGATGCAAGAATACGCGCGGCGTTTGACGGCTACGCTGCCCAAGGAACTCGAAGTCTGCTACTTTGTGAACTCGGCCAGCGAAGCCAACGAACTTGCTATCCGTTTGATGAAAGCCGCGACTGGCCGCAAAGAAATGATTGTGCTCGAAGCAGCCTATCATGGCCATACCAATACATTGATTGACATAAGCCCATATAAACATGACGGCCCAGGGGGCACTGGGGCGCCGGATTGGGTCTTTACCGCCCCCATCCCCTGCGATTACCGTGGCCCCTTCAAACGCAATGACCCTCAGGCGGGCGCCAAATACGCCTTGCAAGTGCAAGACGTCATTACGCGCATCCAAGCCCAAGGGCGTCAATTGGGGGGCTATATCGCCGAAACCCTGCCCAGTGTGGGTGGTCAAATCGTCTTGCCGGCTGGCTACTTGGCCGACGTCTACAAATATGTGCGGGCAGCCGGTGGTATCTGCATGGCCGACGAAGTACAGGTAGGCTTTGGGCGGATCGGTACCCACTTCTGGGCCTTTGAAGCACACGACGTGGTGCCAGACATCGTGATTATGGGTAAACCCATCGGCAATGGTCAACCGTTGGGTGCCGTGGTGACGACGCGCGCGATTGCCGATGCCTTTAACAACGGCATGGAATATTTCGCCACCTTTGGGGGCAACAATGTCTCGATGGCGGCTGGGTTGGCGGTGCTCGATGTGTTACGCGATGAGCCGTTGCAACACAACGCCTTGGTGATTGGCGAGCGCATGCTGGCCGGATTACGGGCGATTGCCCCCAAACACGCCTTGATGGGTGATGTACGGGGCGCTGGGCTCTTTTTGGGAGTGGAATTGGTCCGTGACCGTACCACGTTGGAGCCGGCCGAAGACGAAGCCTCGTATGTGTCGAATCGTTTGCGCGATTACGGAATTTTGGCGGGTACGGATGGTCCCTTCCACAATGTGGTCAAAATCCGTCCTCCCATGCCGTTTGATGCCGACAATGCTGACTACTTGCTGGACTGCTTCGACCGCATCATGCATGAAGATTTTGTGCGCCGTTAACGGGTCAAGTCACCACTAACGGGCATATGGTACACTGTGAATATTGATTAAAAAGGAGCTACGAACATGATTGCAACCCAAGTCTTTGGACGTACTGGGCACATGAGCACCAAGACGATTTTTGGCGCAGCTGCCTTGGGCAGTGTCGACCAAAAAACTGCCGATGCTACCCTCGAATTGTTGATTGAGCATGGGATTAACCATATCGATACGGCCGCCAGCTATGGCGATTCCGAAGACCGCATCAAGCCCTGGTTTAGCCATGGCCGTCGCGACCGCTTCTTTTTGGCCACCAAAACGGGCGAACGGACCTATGCCGCCGCTCGCGACCAAATCCGCACCTCGCTCAAACGCATGGGTGTCGACCACATCGAGTTGATTCAGTTGCACAATCTGGTGGATCAAGCCGAATGGGATATGGCTATGGGACCTGACGGCGCCCTCAAAGCCTGTGTCGAAGCCCAAAAAGCAGGCCTCGTCAAATATATCGGTGTGACCGGCCACGGCGTCCAAGTGCCCAAGCGCCACTTTGAATCGCTCGAGCGCTTTGACTTCGATAGTGTGTTGTTGCCCTACAGCTACATCATGATGCAAAATCCCCAATATGCTGCCGACTTTGAAAAACTGCTTAACCGTTGCCGTGAGCGCAATGTGGCGGTGCAGACCATCAAAGCCATCGTGCGTCGTCCTTGGGCCGAAGGGGTCGATCGCTATAGCGCCACTTGGTACGAGCCCTTGACCGAACAAGCCCAAATCGATACCGCCGCCCATTGGGTGTTGGGGCGAAAAGGGGTCTTTTTGAATACGGTGGGTGACGTCAATATTTTGCCACGGGTCTTTGATGCTGCTGAGCGCTTTGTGCATGCGCCATCTGAATTGGCCATGGAGCAATTGCTCAAATTGCAACAAATGGCGCCGTTGTTCGTAGACTAATTTCGGTTGAATTTGTGGAGCACAATGATGTACGACGCACAGACACATGAATTTGCCAATGCGGGATATACCATCGTCCGGGGCTTGTTTACGCCGGACGAAGTCGCCCAGATGCAAGCACATTATATGCAACTCAATGTCGAAAAACGCGCGAAGGCGGAGGTGAATGGCGTCAAAGACGAACACGATCCGCTCAAGCGCTTCCCACGCATGTTGCAAATGCATCGCTGGGACGAAGTGAGTCTGCGGTTTTTGTTGGATAGTCGCCTCAAAGTCGCCATGACGGCGATTTTGGGGAGTGAGCCCTACGCCGTGCAGTCGATGATTTATTTCAAACCACCCACGGCGCGTGGCCAAGCCTTGCACCAAGACCAGTACTACTTGCGGGTCGAGCCGGGTACTTGTGTTGCGGCCTGGCTGGCACTCGATGATTGCGACGAAGAAAACGGTTGTCTGCAAGTCGTCCCCGGCAGTCACAATCTGCCGGTGCTATGTACGATTGCGGCTGACTCGACCCAGAGCTTCACCGACGTAACGGTGCCCGTGCCCGACGGTATGACGGTGGCGCCGGTGATTATGCAGGCCGGCGATGTGCTCTTTTTTAATGGACAGTTGATTCACGGCAGTTTGCCCAATCGGAGCAGTGACCGCTTCCGCCGTTCGTTGATTGGCCACTATGTGGTCGGCGAAGCCGAAAAGGTCTACAAGTGGTACCATCCTGCGTTGAAGTTTGATGGCAGCACTATGACCCTCGGCGAAAGCCAAGACGGCAGTGAATGTGGGGTCTGGGTAGAGCGTGATGGCACGCGGACGGTCGAAATGATTGGCCTCACCAAAGCGGTGGGTGTCGCGCAATAAACTACTTCTCCGGTATTTGGAATCACGGCTACCGGATACATCCGGTGGCCGTGACGCATGTAAGGAGCCTGTGTGTACTATAGTCGTCTCCAAGAACAACTCGCGAGTGGCCAGACGGTGGTGACGGGCGAAATTGCCCCACCTCGGGGCGCCTCGCCTGCTACGTTATTACGGGTTGCCAGTAACCTGGCCCCCGCCGTCGATGCCCTCAATTTGACGGATAATCAGCGTGGACTAGGGCGAATGTCGGCCATGACGGCAGCGATTTTTTTGCGCCAACAAGGCTACGAAGTCATCGCCCAGATGACCTGCCAGCATCGCAATCGGATTGCTTTGCAGTCGGATGCGTTGGGTGGGGCGACCTGTGGTGTGACCAATATTTTGGCGATGACGGGTGACCACCCCAAAATCGGCGATCATCCCGATACCAAAAACGTCCTCGATGTGAATTCATTCCAGCTCATCAAAATGTTGCGTACCATGCGCGACGAAGGCACGTTGCAAGCGGGGACGCCCCTCAGCGATGCGCCCAAGTATTTTGTAGGGAGTGTGGCCAATCCCAACATCGAAAAAGCGACTCGCCTCGAACGTAAAATCGCTTTTGGTGCTGAGTTTGTCCAGACCCAGATTATTTTTGATGTGGCGCGCTTCGCCGAATGGATGCATGACGTGCGTACCCTCGGCTTGCACCAACAGGCCGGAATCATGGCGGGCATCATGGTGATTAAATCGGCGCAGTCGGCGCGCTTTCTGCGTGACCATCTGCCGGGATCGCGTGTGCCCGAGTCCATCATCGAACGCATGGAGGCGGCGAGCAACCCCGAAGCCGAAGGCGTCACCATTGCCGCCGAGCTGTGTCAACAATTGTTAGCCATCGAGGGTGTGCGGGGCGTGCATTTGATGACGGTGGGTTGGAGCAAAGCAATTCCGTTGGTAGTGGCACAGGCCGGCTTGAAAAAAACAAGCTAATCAGGGTGTCTAACGCCGGATATAATAATTGACTGATTGTTGGCTTTTGAACGGTGAAAACCTATTGCATTACACAGGGAATATGCGTTACAGTAGCGATGGTATATGAAAAAAGAGATGAGCGTGGCTGTAACGCACCCCTAAAAACAACGATTATACGAGGTGGTCTATGCGGGTAGTAAAATTTGGCGCTATTGCCTTTGCCGATGTGACCCGAATGCGTGAATCTGTGCGGATTGTGCGTGAATTGCACCGCACCAACGATACCCCGGCAGTAGTCTGTAGTGCCTTACCTGGGATTACCGATGCGCTGTTGCGGGCAGCGCGGGCTTCGGCCCATGGCGGTGAACAAGAAACCGATGTGGCGCGGCGTGAATTGTGGAATCGCCATCGCCAAATCGCCGAAAAAATGGTGACTGATGACTGGGAACGCGAAATGCTGTTCCAGAAATTGTCAGAACTGCTCAAACATCTCGACCGTATGACCCGGGCGATGTCGACCCTCGGTGAATACTCGGCGCGGGGGATTGACTCAATTGCCAGTTTGGGCGAACGCTTCGCGGCGCACCTCGTGGCCGTGGTACTGCGCCAGAGTGGTGTGCCGGCACAGATGATCGATGCCACCGATTTGATTATTACCGACGATCATTTTGGTTCGGCGCGCCCCTATTTCGAGGACACAACGGCCCGCATCCGCGAGCGCTTGCTGCCTACCATGCAAGCGGGAATTGTACCGGTGATTACTGGTTATACCGGTGCCACCCGCAGTGGGGTCGTGACGACACTGGGGCGTGGCGGTGGCGACTATACGGCGGCCTTGGTGGGGGCGGCGCTGGAAGTCGATGAAGTTTGTTTGTGGACCGACGTAGATGGGATTTTGACGGCCGACCCCAAAATCGTCGCCCATGCCGTGCCTTTGCCCGAATTGTCGTATACCGAAGCTGCCGAAATGGCGACGTTATCAGGCTCAGAAATCTTGCATTTGCGCACCTTGATGCCCTTGGTAGCGCATGGGATTCCGTTGCGCATCGCCAATATTTTGTCCCCCGAAAAGCCTGGCACGCGGGTGATTGCCTCCCCTAGTCCGCAACACGCCGCCGGGGCGATTATTTCGACCCGGGGGTTGTCGTTGGTGTCGGCCTCGGCCAGTCCATTGCCGGCAGTGCATGATGCCTGGACATCAGAGCATGCCAGTGCGGTCACGACGCGTTTGTCGCGGGCAGGTATCGAAATGTTGTTGGCGCACCAGAGTGAGCTCGAGCGCACCTTGATGGTGCTGGTGCGTCAGCCGGATGCCACCTATAGCCACGAAATTTTTGCCGATGCCTTCCAAGGGGGCTATCAAATCACCAAAACGCCCTCGGTTGCATTGGTATCGGTGATTAGTGCCTCGCATGGTGGATCACTGGCGCCCAAGGCGGTATTGGCGCTGGGTAAGGCACAAATCCACCCGATTGTGATTTCGCGGGCGATTGTCGGCTCGTATTTGTCGTTTGTGGTGCCTGATGATGAGGTCATCACGGCGGTGCGGGTATTGCACGACGAGTTGCAGTTTGGCAACGAGGGGTAATCTTTGTGCTCGCGCAGGGGACGCACCCACCCCTAGCGTCATTCCATGCCGGTTGCGTGCAACCGTAGCGTGGAATCTTCATGGGCTTGCCAACGGATGATCATCTGTCTCGCACAGAGCACGCAGAGGGCGCAGAGAACCGTCGGGGTGTCGTTTTATGGCATCCCCTTCTCCCTGGTTCCCTAGCTGGCGCGGAGCGCCTAGGCGATTGGCTACGGCGCTTCGTATACATGCTAAGCGACAAACAGTGCATGTGCGCCGTAGCATAATCGCCCTTACGTCGTGGGGTGCTCTGTCTTTGTGTCGGGGCGTCATTGCATGACGCCCTCGTCTACGGGGCTGGGTAGGCAGTCGCTACAGGTGTGTTCGTCGGTGGCAATGGGTACGCAGTGGCGGTCCGGCTGGGGGTGTTGGTGCGGCTAGAGGTGCTCGTGACGGCGAGTGCCGTTTGGGTCTGGGCATAGAAGGTTGGGCTCCGGCGGGCGAGCATCGTCTGGGTGCTCCGCAATGGGGTGCCGGTGCGGGTGGCCGTGAATGTATTTGGTATAAATGCAGTCGCTGACGGGAGTGTTGCCGTTACGGTGGCTGTACCTGATTTGGTTGGTGTGATTGATATGGTTGGTGTGCGGGTATTGGTTGACGTGGCTGATCTAGTGCGGGTGCTTGATGGTACAAATCCTGGGATGGTTGCTGTACCCGTTGCGGCCAGCGGCGTCTTGGATTTGACGCTGGTGGGTGACATCGTGCCGGTTGGTGTGCGCGTAAATGTAGTCGTAGCGGTCAGTGTCGGACAGCTACCAGGGGTTGCACATGCTGTGGCTGTCAGGGTGGGCACTAGACTAGCTGGATTGGTGTTGTTGTAGATTTGGATGACGGTGTTGGCAGATACCGGACTATTGTAGAGCATCACATTGTCTAGCGCACCCGTAAAGCCGCTTTTTGGCCATACACTGGCGCTACTGCTATAGCCCAGCATGAGTGGATCGTTGACTGTGGGCAGTGTGATTGTTGCTTCAGCATACAAGCGGGCATTCACATAAAACGATAGCTTTTGCGTGGTTGGGTTGTAGCTACATGCGAAGTGGTACCAGCGATTAAAGTCTGCACTTTCACTTTCGACAATAACCGGTGCAGTAGCGCTAAACCCGGCACACAGTGGCATATAACCAGTACTATCTGCACGTAAACCAACAGACATGCCTTGGCCCGTTGCATTGGTTTTGGTCATAAAGAAGTCATTGCCACTCGCCGAAACTGCGTTGACATTGGCCCAGAATGCCACCGTAAAGCCACTCGTTGATGCAGGTGCTGTAAGCGTTAATTGCTGGGCACTATTATTGCTAAATATTGCTGCCGAACTATCATGTGGCACGAGGTTATTCGCTTCTGGTCGCCCAAAAACCGGGCATTTGTTGTTGCTTGCGCCACACCGCATGGTGCCGCCGTTCGGTGATATGCTCTGCAGTTGGGTTTCGATAATCAACCCGTTGAGTTTATCACTTTCATTGAGGGGTGTTGTTCCGTTGAGTTCTGCCCGGGTGAGGACATGATTGAAGATGGCGACTTGACTCAGTTCGCCATTTACCCCTTCCATGGTGTCGTAGCGCCGACCGATGATGAGTGGTGCGGCAGGTGGGGTAAAGGCCCCACGCACGATGTCTTGACCGATGATTTGGGCATCGCGCCAGAGCGTGCGTGTGCGTGAAACAGGGTCAAAACTACAAGCGTAATCGTGCCATTGGCGATCGACATACCAACTAGTGCTACGCAGATCATCGCCATAAAAGCTACAGAATGGGCGATTTTCTTTGTCGATACCCATGGTCAAGTATTGGCGCACCGAGCCGGCGGTACCAATACTTAACAGCACATCAGCACGGTTAATATTCGTGCGGCGCAGGCTGGCACGCGCCGTGAACGGCACGCCATTGAGGGTGGTGTTGGCTGACGCGGTGAGTTCGTCGCCATTGGCATCGTTAAACAGCAATGCTGGGTAGCGTGCGTTGCTATCATTTGACCCATCAGGGATGGCCTGTACCGGACATCTGATAGCGCATTGGAATGTCGAAGATGCGACGTTTGCTGCAAATACTTGGGGCGCACTAAAGTCTGACATGGTGTACCACGCAACTTGATTGGTGACGAATTCGGCTGTGTTGGCGCGGGCTGTCATGGTGGGCATCGGTACTGCAGTGTTGGTGGGGACGATGGTGACGGTGGGGACGTCGTCTTCGAAAAAGACAGCGATTTTTCCGTCGCCGGTAAAAATATTGGTGATATGGTGGGCGAGATTAGCTTCGTAGAGTGCATTCAGTAGCGCCGGTGCATAGTCACCCCATGCGATGGCAGTACCATCCTTCGTGAGTGCCATACTTTGGCGTTCACCTGTACTAATGGCAATTACATTGCCAAGGGTGGCGTCGTACGGGAGGTCTGCTTGGCCATAGTCACTACTATTTGCGCCCCAGGCCACGAGTTGGCCGTCGGCACGCAAGCCGAGGATGTGATAGTCGCCGGCCTCAATTTCGATGAGTGTAGTGGCCCGGGCGGGGATAGTAGCAACACCTTCATTGTTGTTATTGGTAATGACTTTGACGCTGCCATCAGTGAGCAGTACGACGGCAAAATCACGTCCTGCAGCAATATGTTTGATGTTGGGGTATTGGGTCAGATTGAATTGATTCGACCAGATGCGACCATCGAGGGTGAGGACCATCATATGCGTACCACGGACGGCGATTTCGGCTACATACCGTTGGAATGCGTCGGGAATGGTATTGGTGATGTCGGTGGCGGGAGTACCATTTTCACTACATGGTGCCCACGCGCGTATCGTACGATTTAAACGTAATACCATGCCGTAAATACCGAGTGCCGCATGATGAATGTCTTTGCTGAAATCAGTGGTTGGCAATCCACTACAGAGGGAATTAATATTGAGCGTATTTGAGTTTTGCACATTGGCTTGGGTGTTGGTCGCAAATGCTACTGACGACCCATTATAGGTATCTGATGTTTCTCCGCTCATAAAGATGATATGGTCATGTACTGGTGCGCCACTCATTGGTGGTACTACAGGTAATACCGGTGCGGTTGGCGCCCTAGGTGCGGCAGTAGGTTGTGGCTCAAGGATCTGTTGTGACAATGCCGCACTAAACGTACTGCCACCGGTGACCATGAAGGGATGCCACAGATTTGTGGGAACCTGATCTTGGCCATTTGAGTTCATCCCCCAACTGACGACTTGTTTGTTATCAGTGATGGCAAGCATGTGCATTTCGCCGGCCCCGATTTGTTGAAAAATACCTATGGGGACGGTGCGTTGATCATAATCGTTTTGACCGATAACAATGATACGACCGCTTCGAAGCAACAGCATAGTGTTTTCGGCACTGGCAGCGATATCGATGACGTTTCGGTAGGTCACGACATCTGTTTGCCCTGCGTTATTGCGTCCCTAGGCAAACACAACGTTGTCGCTGCGCAGGGCTACGGTATGCCAGCCCCCAGCAGCGATTTTGACGATGCTTGAAAGAAATGGTTGATCGAGTTGCCCGTATGTATTGTCACCCCAACTTTGCACTGTACCATCACTGAGCAGTGCCACCGAATGACTTACTCCTGCGGCTAATTGGACGGCATATGGTTTGCTTACGGGGATGGATGTGGCAGTGCGGGTGCTGGTCTTGGTGGGGGTACGGGTGTTGGTTGCCGTGCTGGTCGCTGTCGCTGTGACACTAACAGCGTTAAGGAGATTGTTTGGTACGTTTGATTGACCAGAACTATTGTTGCCCCAGGCGAGTACTGACCCGTTTTTGCGTAGCACCAAACTGTGATTGGCGCCTGACGCGAGGGCAATTACGCGCATAGTGTCAGTGAGGGGCTTTGTGGTGGTTAATTCGCTCGGGACGTTACTTTGTCCATAGCGATTGTCGCCCCACGATACGACCACCCCATCGGTGCGCAACACGCTGATGTGGCGATATCCAGCCACAACTTGGAGCAATTGTCCTTGGGCTGCGTCGGGGATTGAAGCATTGATGGTATCATCGCCGCCCCAAATGCTTAAATAGCCAGGTGAATTATATTCGATGCTTCGCAACCCTAATGAGAGAATGGGTGTCGACGTCGCGGTATTGGTCGCACTATATACCGGCATGATGGCAATCCCAATGGCATGAGTGAAATTTGTACTGATTTGGTAAATGCCACTGGGGATGGTACTTGGGACGATTTGGCCACTATAGGCATAGGCTTGGGTTTGTAGTGACCGCCGAGTGATAATCACACCCCATTGGGTGGCACTGACGTTGCGTACCCCATCCATGCTGGGGATGATTAGACAGGGACAGCCGGTTGTACTATACGTCAGTGCACTTGCAGTCCCAGTGGCAACTAAATCGGTGACGCCACTGCCAAAAAGGATAAGGCGGCCATCACTCCGTAGGGCACCATAGACATTCCCTGCGGCAAAAATTCGGGTAATGCTGCCTGCGGCTAATGCCGGTATGTTTATCGATTTACCCCAGGCATAGACGGCGCCGGTACTGTCGAGGGCAAATGAGCTATCGCTGCCGGCCGCAATCCCGACAATCGATTTACTGGCAATAACGGTAGGAATCGTGGTGCGTTGGCTACTAGCGCCGTACACCTGAATGGTGCCGTTGTTGCGGAGCATCACCGTGTGATTATCACCCGCAGCGATTTGGGTAATCCCCGTCAACACGCCACCACTCGGAGCGGTGAGTGAGGCACTGTTACCCCACATCACCGCGGTGCCATCTTGTTTGAGTGCCACACTATGATTTAAGCCGGCGGCGACTTGTAAGACCCCGGTTTGGGCTGTGGCGGGAATCGTAAGCTCGCCTTTGACGTTTGTCCCCCAGCCAAGTACTTTGCCATCGCTGGTGACGGCCAAGGCATGATGTGGCCCCATCGCAATTTGGGCAATTGCACTATTTGCTTGACTTGGGATTACATTGAGTTTGTAGGGGGCATTGTTACCCCACGAAATGACTTGACCACTCGTGGTATTGGCTGTTAGTGGCTGCGTGGGTACGGCGATTGTGCGTGTATTGGTTGGGGTGTTGGTCGGGGTGTTGGTTGGGGTGTTGGTTGGGGTGTTGGTCGGGGTGTTGGTTGGGGTAGGTGACCATGATGCAGCAATTTGCGTCAATCTCGTGGCAGTGCCAGTTTGATTGGCGATTGCGGTGCCGGTTTGATTGGCGATTGCGGTGCGGGTTTGATTGACCATAGCGGTGTTGGTCTGGTTGACCATAGCGGTGTTGGTCTGGTTGACCATAGCGGTGCTAGTTTGGTTTGGAGTTGGTGTATTGGTTTGATAAATACCGGACAACACGATTTCGGCAATAGTGAGTGCCTGCCCCGAGACGTCGAGTTGGATGCGTAGATAGCGGGCACGGGTACCTGCAGGGAATGTCACTGTGTAACCGATGCCTAATGGTGCGGTGGTACAAGTAGTTTGATTATCACAAATCACATTCTTCCAAGCAACTGATTGTGCTTTGTTGTAATTCATATCGCGTGAATCACCAAGATCAATATTACTTAAAAACGCTACTGCACCACTAAATGGTGTATAACAACAGTCTCTCCGGTTGTAGACAATTACTTTAGTAACATCACGTGTATATCCTAAATCGAGTTGCAACCAACTACGGTCATCAAGATTAGTGTGTGTGAAATTACCATAATTGCCATCGATTGCAGCCGATGCATTATAATTAAAATTATTTCCATATGTCGATGATTGGCTTGCAGTAATGCCACTGTTGTAGACGGTGTCAGTTGGGGTATTGGTTGACACCATGGGCTGCGCAATCGACGATTTTGCAGCCACATGCGGTTGGTTGTTGACGAACGTGAAGAACACCATTAGCACTGTCAAAATAGTGACGACGGCGTAGTTTAATTGTTGTTTCTGCATGACGGTGCTCCTTACTTTCCACTCGTGGTGTTGACCGTAGTCGCACCGTCAGTATTCGTCAAGAATGGTAGGTAGAGTTTGTCGTAACTCTGGGTCGGGGTAAACGTCCCGGAGTATGACGCACTCCCGGCACTATTGCTCACCGTGAGTGTGTATTTGTAGCGCCTCCCTGGTAAGAGTCCGGTAAATTGATTACTCGATTGCAATAGATCGAGGCTAGCAGGCAGGTTACTTGATTGAGATGTACTACTCACCACTTGGCTGGTCAGTATTTGCGTACCGTTGAGCGCAACTGTTGTCGTGCCGTAACAACAGCTCTCGACACTGGTGGTGGCGCCCCATACATAGAGTTTGCCGTCACTAGTGACTGCGGCGCTACTATTGGCGTTAGCCGCAATGTAGATGGCATTGGTGACTGCTGCCGGGACAGTGGTTTGACCCATGCTGTTATCACCCCAGGCAACTACGACGCCGTCTGCGCGCAGAGCCAGGCCGTGCTTGTCGCCGGCAGTGATTTGGGTGATACCGGTGGTGGCTGTTACCGGCACAGTGATTTGACCTAGGTCGTTTTTGCCCCAGGCAATCAGTCGACCATCTGACTTGAGGGCTAGGCTGAAGCCATCGCCGGCGGCGATTTGGCTAATTCCCATGGTGGCGCTGTTGGGGATGGTGGTTTCGCCATTACTATTGTTGCCACCCCATGCGGTGATTTTGCCCGTTTTGAGGATGGCCAAGTTATGGGTGGTGCCTGCAGCAATTGCGACAGCATTGGTGATGGGGACGGTCGTTGCGCCGGAAGGAGTATAGTCGGTGATGATGCCCGTGCTCGACAACGTCAGCAGGTGTTGATTGCTACTATCCCCCATGGCAAATTGTGCGATATCGGATAGTGGTGCTGTGACAACTGTGTTGCTGTTTTGCAGTGCCCACGTTGTCAGTGTACCGTTGTTGTCGAGGGCTGCGGCGAGATGATTATTCATTTCGAGTTGGCGTAGTTGCATGTTTTGCACGCTGGTGGGGATTTGGGCTTTGGCCGTGCTGTCGGCTGCACCACTGCTATCCCACATCTGCAAGGTGGTATCTGATGCGAGTGCGTTTACATTCCCGTCGAGTGCTACCGACGATACAATCGTGGTTGGGCCACTACCGGTATTCACCATGTACTGCAACGCAAAGGTGTTTTGTTGATGGGTAGCAGGGATGCGGATCTCTTGCAACGATGGTGCCGTGGGTTGGGTGACAGTAAAGGGATAACTATCGGTGGTGCGTTGGTTGCCAGCGACGTCTGTGGCCACAAACTGCACTCGGTAGGTCCCTGGCGCAAGTGTCGCGGCGTCGATGGGTAGCTGCCAGGTGTAATTGACTATTGCCCGACCTTGCAGGTAGTTCGTCCGTGCGAGCTCTTGGCTCTGTACCGATTGCGTGGTGATATTGATGGTTTGCACCAATTTGCTACTGTCATAGATGTTCGCGTTGATGCCGTTGATGCTGCCGCCATCGCTGAGAGTACCTCGGAACAATGTTGCTTGCGATCCGGGCAAGAGCGAATTCGCTAACTGTGCTACCGTCACACTCGGTGCCATCGTATCGATCGTGAGTGCTACCACCGTTGCGGGACTGATGTTGTTGTAATTGTCGAGTGCGTATATCTTCAGCACCCGCATTTGGTTGTCGATATTGGTGGTGTTTTTGACGGTGTAGGTCCAGGGCGCATTGTTGCTAACCGTGTTGCCACTACTGTTCAGCGTAATGCGCCATTGATTAATCGTGGTGCGGGTGCTGTTTTCGTTGCGATCACAGGCCAACAGTTGCCAGGTGCCGTTGACTGGTTCGCCACCGAAGCGGGACAACGAGCCGTCTGGTTTCACCAATGTTGCTGTGCCAGTTATCGATGTGGTTCCTACCAAACTACTTGTTACGGTGCTAGCGCTGTCACTAAATTGACCATTGAAATTGATCATGCCTGCGCGCACTGAGGTCATTAGTGGTGTCAAGGTGCCTGACGGTGATTGCAACCACAGATTGAGTTCATTTGCAGCCAGCGATGTGGCATTGACATCGACGGTGAGACTGCCTACGCGAGCTTGGGGGGCGGCGGTGCTGATGGTGTTGGGCAATATGGTATAGCCGGCAAATTCCGTGGCTGCACAGGGTTGGGCAGTCACTTCTTTGGCGAGGGTTACCGTATTGCTAATCACCGATTGCACGGTGGTGGGGTTGGTGGTGCTACCAAAGTCACATATCGCTTGGCTTTCGTCACATACCTTGATGGTGGCGACACTGTTGGTGTCAGATGCGGTGCCCCCAAGGGTGATTGCACTGCCACCGACATACGCTGCTGCAAACATACTAGCGGTTTGTGTGGTAAAGCTGAATGACGGTGCAGTCACATCGACTATAGCGTTGTACCAAGGACTCCATTGACTTTGTTGGTTGTAGACATCACTGGCACGGACGCGATATGACACGCTACTGATGCCGTTTGCTACGGTGACGGGGCACGACCAGCGTCCGAGTACTGACGCACCACAACTGACGGGGATGCGGGTTGCATTCACGTTGGTGTAGTATTCGAGGTTGACTGCCGGGACGCTTGAGGCATCACTGAGCCCACCGGTAATCGTAATCGCACCACGTTTCACGACGGTCTGGGTGTCAGGGGTGACCCGTTCGGGCGCACTACTGTCGATAGCAACTGCCGCATTGAGCCATTCGATAGTGCGGGCTAGGTTGATGTTGTCGGGATTGGTGCCAGTGCTGTCATCGGTCAAGCGCACTTCGATTTTGGCGATGTTCCCGGTCTTGAGGCGGTCGCTCGCCGATGATTGCGCTTTGGTTGGGTCGATTCTGGCCTGTAGTGTCAGTGTTTGACTACTATTGGCTGCAATCGGAGCAAACTTAATGACTTGGTAGTCACGCAGATTACCTGCAGTAATTGTGTGATAGTCGTAATTTCCCCCACCAGTAATCGCAGCTGCCGGTGTACCGGTACTGTTTTGATTGGTTAACCAGATGCCACCATAGGTTTGTACGATGCCATAAATGGCCCGCGTTGGTTTGTTGGTGGGGTTCTGTAGCGTCAACGTGTAGGTGACGACTGAGTTATTGCCCACTACCGGGTCTTGGTCGCTGGCCAGCGTTCCGGCGAGTGCATCAAGCAGCCCAGAGCCATTGTTGATCGCCGTGCCGTATTGTGAAATGGTATTACACCAATTGTTGGTGGGTAATTGGCTACAGAGTTCAGTGGTGTCGTCGATGATTTGACTGATTGCTTCAGGTTCGGTATTGGTGAAGCTATCGGCCATGGCGCGGTTAAATACCCCGTTTGGCGTGCTGGTGAGCGACGTAAGTACTTGGGTGGTATCTGGATTGAGGGCGGCCGTCTTGGGGCAGACGCCTGCATTTAGATTACTCCACCCAAAACCATTGAGCATGGGGGTAATGGCAATTGGGTTACTGCCTTGCTCGGTGCGAATGGGGTTGGTGGTGGGGAATGATGCCCATGGCATGAATTTGGTCGGGGTGGTTGCAAATGCTACCACACCCATGGGTTGTCCAACCACATAGCCGATTTGACTGAACAAAGCCCGGATATCGGTCTGTTCGATGCCGAGTTCATTGACTGCACGGTAGCTAGGGGTGGCGTTTGTGTCGACCCAGTCGCTTCCGTTCCAGCGCAAAATGCTGGCCGTGGTATTGTCTCTGACATGAATCACGTAGTCGGCGCCACCAGGGATGGTTCCAGCCCGGTTACCTTGGCGGCTTTGGATCAACGCTGTTTGGAAATTATTGACATAATCTTTGACACTACTCGTCGATCCGGTGTTGCGTACGGCCATATTGACTGGCAAGGTGATGAACGACTCACCGAGTGCCACACTATTGGTGATACTTTGGGTATAGCTGGTTGGGCGATAGGCTTTGACCGTCCCACCGGTAACGGTATCGAGGTAGATAAACAGGTCACCGTCGTAATTCCAGTTTGCGCCCTGCCAGTTCAAACGAATAGCCTCACTATCCCAGGTCATGGCAAAGCGTTGGATGTTGTTTAGTCCTGGACGGCGATCTTCACCGAGGGCCGCACAGCCATTGTTGATAAAACCGCGGTAGGTTGGTTCAGTATTGTTCATCAACGTGTAGTCGGGGGTGGTGGGAGCATCGACATACACTGATGGTAAGTTCGTCAGTGATTCATTCCCTAGGCTGTCACGCACCCGTTGACCAAAGGTCATGCGGCTGGCTTCGCTGGTTGTGAGCCCACTGAATTGTCCGGCGGCAATCGTCAGCGCACTATTCGTGGGCAGTGTCGCTACGTAATTTGTCGAGTTACTCAATGTTTTGACCGTGTACTCGAGTTTGTTGAGCAAAATCGGTGAGGCATCGGTAATCTTGCTCCAGCCCACGTTGAGATTTGCGGTCGAAATAGCGGTGACGGTTTGGCCATCAGTCAATGGTGTTACGACACCATTAATGGTGGCTTTGACGGCACCATCAGAAATGACGGGTGGCATCGTATCAAAGATAATCGTGGTGGCATAGCTGGTACTCCGCCCGGCTGCATCATTGGCAATGATGCGGATGGGTAACCCTTGGGCGTCGGTTGCACGGCGATTATAGGTCGCAGTAACGTCAGTGATTACACATTTACAGCTGGTGTCGTAGCCACGGCGTTTCATCGTATAAGGAATTGGCGGCGCGTCTTTTGATGTGTTGATGATTTGGATGTTGTCTAAACCGACGTCATCGCGAACCTCTATCCGAATTAAGTAGTAGTTGTTGACCAACAACAATTCACCAATTGTGGCATCAATCAGATTGACTTGTGGTGCGCTGAGGTCTACCGCTGTACGCATCGGTGGGCTGGTGATGACATTTGCCTGTCCATCTTTGAGTTGGGCCTTGAGCGTATAAATACCACTTGGTAAGGTGACGTCAAACGATCGCTCCATTTGCGTAGGAGTACCCGTGATTGCAATGGTCGCGAGGATTGTCGTGTCAGACACGAGTGACATTTCGCTAATCCCCAGCGGTGCTTCGCCACTGACATAGATGCGCTGCGTGCTGGTAGTGTAGGCATTGGCCTGATTGATGAGCCGTATACTTGCTTGCAACGGTGGATCAATGCCCAACTTTTGGGTAGTTGTTACCGTTGAGGCGACCGTCGTACAGTTGTTGAGCGTATCACAAGCATAGGTGGCGAGTCGAGCATCACTGACCTGATAGCCTGCTAGGCTGGTAATAGTTGCCTGGCGTGCTAACACTGCCACTGATTGACTGTTGGTGGCGACGCGTAGCGGTGTGCTGACGTTTAACTGCGTGTCACTCACCAGATAAGCAGTAGATCCTGCGGTATTGATAATCGAAATCCGTTGGTTGTTCGGGTTATTGACATCCGCACTCAGTACCATGAATTCATTAGGACGGTAGGAGACGCCGTCGACCATGCGATACCAGTTGACATTGTCGCCATCAATTGGCGTCGAGTGCATGTAGCTGTTCGTCTCGGCGAGCGGTGATGTCAATACCGCTTGACCTGTGGCACTATCCACACTCGCGATCAGATTCAT
The DNA here is from genome assembly GCA_937876225.1 of uncultured Chloroflexota bacterium. Lineage (GTDB taxonomy): Bacteria > Chloroflexota > Chloroflexia > Chloroflexales > Roseiflexaceae > UBA965. Next base: position 68,951 of record CALFIC010000129.1, read on the forward strand.
GGTGATGAGTACGTTGGCCGAAGTGGGTGTGGTGGTGGCGTTGAATGGTTCGTCATCTGAGAAAATTTCGAGATTATTGCCATTGAAAAAGAGCTTGTTGGCGTAGCCGGTGCTATTAAAGCTTTGGATGGCATTCAGTGCACCACTGTCTGCGACACGATAGATGATAATCCCCGTATCTCCGTAGGCCACGACTACGATGTCGTTTTGGGCGGCCATATCCATAGCGGTACGTGTGTCGATACTGGGGCTTGTTGTTTTGACGAGGGTGGGGCTTCGTGGGCTCCGTACATCAATACTGAAATACTTTTGTGGCGTACTCGTATCTGCCAACATTAGGTACCAGTCACCATTTTGATTGGTGGTGATGCCCAACTTGGCGACGGTGGTTCCTGTGCTAATCGAGGTGATTGCGAGTGTACCGAGTTGTGCCGGTGTGGTTGGGTTGGTGGCAATGTCAAAAATCGTCAGGGTGTTGAGGGTACCGGCCGTACTCATGGCATACAACTTGGTTTTGGCCTCGTTGATAATCAAGTGATTGACGGTACCTGCCACGGTCACGTTGCCCTTGGTCATGCGTTGACCAGCCAGTACATCGACTACCGCGATGGTGTTGATGCCACCTACATAGCCATAGCGACTACCATAGACCAACGCATTGGTGGTGCTGATGACTTGACTGTTGGTGCGGATAAGCTCCGGCACGCTGGCAAATGTACATGATCCGGTGACACTCGTTGGCGAGTTAAAGGTGCCATCGAGTACGCTCATGTTTTGTAAAAACCACAAGGATGGCGGCAGTTGGTAATTTACCGTCAGCTTGTTCCCACACGGGGTAGCCATTTGTTGAGGATTCAGGTTGCGGTCAGACACGTTTACTGAATAGTTGCCGTTGACATTGGTTGCGGTAACACGTGGATTGAAGGTGTCCATCGTCCCTTGCCACAACGAACGCTCACCGGCAGCGACCAACGAATTGTCGTTGTTGTCGACGGTCATACTCTGGAGGCTGGTGTTGACTTCCATCCCTGCAATTGCTGGCCGTGACCAGGTGGTATATCCGTTTTCGGTAGTTGTGTTGCTTTGTTGCCACGCCATGGCACGCAGGCGGAAGCGATCTTCGGCGGTCAATGCTTTGCGGTAAATCCGCGCATCATCGATGATGCCGACGAACCCTGAGCCGATTTTGATGGTAGGCAGCAACGTGATTTGCACGTCGTTGAGCGCAATCGTACGGTTGGCGCCGTCAGCAATGATGATGACATGCTTGCCAGTGGTGCCGATTGGCAACGGTATGGTCACACGATCGCTGATGGTGCCATTCATGCGGTACGACCATTTGCTGGCCGTGGTCACCAAATTGAAGCGATCACTCGAGGTCATATCGGGCAACGTGTCACTTACAAACAAGGTGAAGTTGGAGAGTGGCTGGCCTGTGACGCGACTATAAATGGTCACATTGTCCATGGGCGTGCTATTTGTGTTGCTCATCACCCAGTAGGGATTTGTTTCGCTAGTGGTGAGTGAATAAGTACTAAGATTACCGTCATAGCCATTGCTGGCAGCATTGCTGCCGTCTGTCGATGATTGACTCTTGCTGCTAAAGGGAATTATGTTAGGCATGCGCGCAAACACATTGCTCCCGATACTGGTTGCAGTGCTCGCCACACTCGTCTCATTCACATACATGCTGAGGGTACTGCCATCTGACGAGACAATGATATGACTGGCACTGCTGGTATCGAGTTGATTGGCACCGGTCACGCTCATCCCTGCCATGGTGAATTTGGGCTGGCCGGTGATGAGTGATAGTTCATAGTTGTAGGTGTTGAGTGTGCCTCTGATGATCGACGCGTTACTTCCCGTGTTCTTTGGAGTCACCCAAGCCGACAGACTCCATGGTTGGTTGTGAGGAGCAAACGTCAGGGTATTGGAGTCGCGGTGGATGACTTGGTCGTTGCCGTCAAAGGCAATCGCCGCACTACCGACGGTCCCCATTACACTAGTCAGATTTACATCACCACTGGTGATTGTGCTTGGTTGATGATAGGGCGAATCATCGCTAGTGATGGCACCAGGTGTAACTTTGCCACCATCAAACGTTTCGTGGTAGACAGTGCTGTAGCCAAAGCTGTAATCGATGATATTAGCGCTGGTGAGTGCCGTGGTAAAGATTGCCAAATCGTCGCTGGCAGTATTGATGGCGGCCGCGGTGGCGGTGCCACGCCCACTATAGCCACTCACGTCAGTTAATGCGCCAAGCCCCAGTGTGGCATTCACCCAGTGACCAGCAATGGTTTTCGTTACCACCAACGTACCGTCAATGTACACGCTGACTTGCTCGTTGGTGCCACTACCGGTACTGGTAATCACCATGGCATGCCAGTTGTTGTCATTGATAGCGGTGGTGGCTTCGCTGGTTGCCAACAACGTCGCGTTTTTGTCGTTGATACGTACAGTGACCGATTGTAAATCTTTGTCGTAGCCGATTTGCATCGCCAACGAATCACTGCTACTGGGTGCTTGGAGCCATGCAAGCAGGCCTGACGTGGCATCAACCCCGATTTTGAAGCGCAGTGCCATACTCTTGGCAGTGGATGCATTTGTTTGTAGTTGGTAATCAGTTTTGATACCGTCACTGCTCCGTTGTAACAAGACCGCGTTGCTGGCAAACCCTTGGCTCAGGATCGGACAAGTACTGGGGGCAATTGTGTTACCGGCGATACAGCGACTACTTTGGCGCCCATTGATAGCATCAATCAATGGGAAACTTGATTGATTCATCGGCATGTAGAAATCGATATTATCGGTGAGACGATCGTTGCCGGTATAGCCATCGTCATCAATTGCCAAGCGGGTTAGGTGGCTTTGAATCCCACTCCCTTGAGTCGTTGCTTTGTTCGCCAAGTTATTACCCTCGAGTTGCCCCGGAGAAGACAATATTACATCGTCGAT
>CALFIC010000130.1 GCA_937876225.1 uncultured Chloroflexota bacterium
TGCAAAAATAAAAAACACTACGTAAAATAAAAATATAATCATATAGTGTTATTTAGGTGTTTTTTGTAAAAAATACGCATATTGTTATATGAAGTATGGAATAGGAAGTATGAAGTGACGTATAAGGTAGCGACGCAGTAGAAACGTAGCCTGCTCCGTCTTACTATGTCTCCACCATGCGTTGCATGGTGATATGAAGCATGAAGTAGAGATCATAGCGTAGGTATTGCCCCACAGAAACTGCTTAAACAGTTTCTATGGGGCGATTTGTGTTAAGGGTTGCTGGTGGCAGTTTTGGTACTGGTAGCAGTTCTGGTACTGGTGGCAGTTCTGGTACTGGTTTTGGTAGGAGTATTAGTCTTGGTGCTGGTCGCAGTTTTGGTGGGGGTACTGCTCTTGGTGGGGGTGTTGCTTTTGGTTAGCGTCGACGTTGGTGTGCTGGCGAGCACTCCATCAAACACTATGGGTGGTAAGTATTTGCCCATCGTGTTATTGCGCACGCCACGTGGATGGGTATCATCGTAGCCGAGTTGGCCAACGTCATTAGCCCCCCAGCACTTGAGGTTATTGGTGTTGAGGATGACGCAGGTGTATCCACTACCTAATGATACTAATTTTGCCGTGAGATCAGTACCGAAGTCGACAGTTGGTAGCGCATCACCCATTTCACCGTCGTTATCACCGCGACGTGCAGTATCACCGAGGCCGAGTTGGCCATCGGTATTATCCCCCCAACATTTCACGCTATCGTCATCGAGAATTGCACAGGCATTATAATAACCGATCGTAATTGCTTTGGCAGTATGGCCACTACCGAGATTGATGTTTAATAATGCCGTCCCCATTTCGCCAGCATTATCTCCGCGATTAATGGTATCACCCTGACCTAGTTCACCTTTGGTATTCCATCCCCAACAAGTGATTGCCCCCGAGTCAAATAATGCGCAAGAAAACTCTCCATTACTGACTGCGATTGTTTGCACGCGCCGAGTGCCAAAGTCAAGAATAGGTAAATCATCACCCATCTCGCCAGGATTGTCACCGCGTATTTTTGTGTCACCGAGGCCTAATTCACCTACTTTGTTATATCCCCAACATTTGACGGTGTCATCGTCGAGCAGAGCACAGGTGTGAGATGCACCGGTACGTATGAGCTTGGCCGTATGCCCGCTACCAAGGTCGACATACGGTAGATTATTGCCCATCTCGCCCGGATAATCTCCACGATTATTGTCATCACCGAGACCTAATCTACCGTAGTAATTTTCTCCCCAGCATTTAACCTTGTGATTATCAAGGATTGCACACGTATGATAGGCACCGGCAGCGATGGCGATGGCAGTGCGTTCACTGCCGAGATCTATTGCGGTTAAGGCTGTCATATCTCCGCTGGTAGTGCCACGGGTTGTAGTATCACCATAGCCCAGTTGCCCACTTCCGTTCTGTCCCCAACATTTGGCTGTATTATCGTCGAGTATGACACAGGTATGATATGCACCAGTGCTGATTGATTTGGCGGTGTGTCCCGCCAAATCGACTATGGCAAGATTTGTCATATCGCCGAGGTTGCTACCAATATTAAGAGAATTGCCCAGCCCCAGTTGCCCAGCATCATTTAACCCCCAACATTTGACCGTATCATTGGCGAGGATTATACAGGTATGTCCCCTACCAGTGCTCACCGCCACAACCTCTTTGACGCCCCCCATCGGTGTGGCCGTGCGGGTACGTGATTTGGTGGGGGTGCGGGAGCGCGATGGGGTTAACGACCGGGTAAGAGTTTTGGAAGGGGTACGGGTCTGGGTAGGGGTCTGGGTTTCGACAGGTGTAGGAGTAGCCGTTGCGACAACCCCATCAAGATCGACTTGAGGAAGATTATCATCCATTTGATTCGCACTATTGCCACGAATAGTGGTATCACCGGAGCCTAATTGACCAGTATTCCCCAATCCCCAACATTTAATGTTCGTGGATGTTAAAACGGCGCAGATATGTGAACCGCCAATAGAAATACTCGAGACAAATTGACCTGAGCCCACATTTATCGCATTTAGGTTGGCCATATCGCTGCTCTGACCGCCACGATTGCTTTGATCACCTTGACCGAGTTGACCGAAATAATTATATCCCCAACACTTGACCGTATTATTGTTGAGGATGGCACAGGTGTATTCTCCACCGGTAGCGATAGCATTGGCTGTACTGCCGAGGATAATCGCCGGTAAATCAGTGCCCATTTCACCTGTGGCATCGCCACGATTATTGGTATCACCTAGCCCGAGCTGGCCGCTGTTGTTTTGACCCCAACATTTGGCTTGACCATTATCAAGCACGACACACGTGTGGTTTGATAACGATGAAATGCCAATTGCCGTGCGGTTTGTCCCGAGGTTGACTGCCGTCGTACTGGGGGCATTGAGTTGGGTGGTATTGCCCATGCCTAATTGGCCGTACGTATTGTCGCCCCAACAGCGTACGGTTGCATCATCGAGGATGGCGCAGGTATGTGCTATGCCAGCACTTACTGCCAGGGCTGTGTGATTTCCTAGGTCGACAGGATTATCGCTTGGTTTATCTAGCGACAGGTTGTCCCCGTAGCCGAGCCGCCCATCTGCGCCGTTCCCCCAGCATTTGAGGGTATGATCGTTGAGCATTGCGCAGGTATGATATTTTCCAGCGCTTACGGCAAGTGCGGTTTTGCCCGTGCCGAGGTTTATGACTGGTAAATTAA
>CALFIC010000131.1 GCA_937876225.1 uncultured Chloroflexota bacterium
ACGCTCTTCCGATCTCGAATTATCACTTGCAGGGAGCAACACCTATTTTGTGGTGCGGGGGAGCCAACCACCCCGCCGCTATCAAATCGATGCCGTTGATTTGGGGCTAACCCGGGCCAGTAACGACACATTGGCAGGTGGTGATTTACACGAAAACGTGCGCATTGCCCGGATGATTCTCGACGGCAAAGGCACCACCGCCCAAAACGATGTCGTGGTACTGAATGCCGCCGCCGCGATTATGGTAGCGGAGCGAGCCGATGATTGGAGTGCGGCCATCACCCTCGCGAAGCAATCTATCGAATCAGGAGCGGCGGCGCAACAATTAGCATTGGCGACCAGTTAGTTTTCTTTTTTTCATAAAAACAGCAACACGCACCATCTGTTATTAACGCAGAAGGTGCGTGTTGCCTATCTTTTGGCAGTTTATTGGGTGTTAGGCGTAGCTATATTTGCGCCAGATATCGTCGCGTTCGAGTTCGATGAGCAAAGCAAAGGCGGCGTAGTGGGGTTGGCGTGGCACAGTCAGCAATGGCATATTGGCTTGCTCAGGGGTGCGACCACCTTTGCGGTGGTTACATTCGCGACAGGCCGCCACGACGTTTTCCCAATCGGTATGCCCACCAAGCATGCGCGGAATGACATGATCGATGGTGAGGTGGGTGCGATTCATTTGGCGCCCACAATACTGGCACATTTCGCGGTCACGAATGATGACCCCACGGCGCGAGCATGGCAAGCGCAAATTGCGCGGCACCCGTATATAGCGGGTCAAACGAATCACCAGCGGCACCGCATATCGTTGCGAAATACTGTAAATAACACGTTGGGCGGCTTCGACTAATTCGGCTTTTTCTTGGAGTAATAATACCAGTGCCCGCCGTAACGGCACTAATTGAAGTGGTTCGTAACTCGCATTAAGTAGCAAGACCCGCTGCATGCCTGCCTCCTCGTACTAAAACGATGTCGCAGAAGAACTCCATCCGAAGAACATAAATGCTGAGCGTTCCTAATTTTGCTATGAGTGGCGAATCTCCATCATTTTCATGCAGCGACGATGAATGAACACCGGTAAAAATCATCTACACACCAACAGGCGTGTTGATGCACATATCATATTCATTCATCTACTACATACAGTGTATCACAGGCATCAATAGCCAAGATATGCTATCAGTGCGATTTTATGTCTATTACACATAATTTCATCAATGCATAACGACTGCTTAATTATTGTATACAGCACGCACGCATCGCTCATGCAAAATGATGATAGTACCGGGAATAATACATAGCTGTGTGGGGGAGTTGCGATCTATTTTGGTCGAACCAACCTCCTTTGACATGCACAAAGAGAGAATGCTATACTCGGCATATGGAGGTTGTTTCGCCACCATTTGATGTTAAGGAGCACTGAACATGCCATTCACCTTACCGGCCCTCGCATACGATGTTGCCGCCCTCGAGCCCCACATCGATGCCCAGACCATGACCATCCACCACGGCAAGCACCATGCCGCCTACGTCACCAATGCCAACAACGCATTGAACGACCACTCGGCCTTGCAGAGTTTGTCAGCAGTAGAGTTGCTGAAAAAGATCACCGAAACCCCTGACAGCATCCGCCAAGCCCTCATCAACAACGTGGGTGGGCATGCCAACCACACCTTGTTTTGGGAAATCATGACCCCCGGCGGCGCCAGTGCCCCCAGTGGTGCCTTGGGCGATGCTATCGCCGCCACCTTTGGTGATGTCGACAAGCTCAAAGCCGCCATCAACGATGCCGGCATGAAGCGTTTTGGCAGTGGCTGGAGCTGGTTGGTGTCAGACGCTAGCGGCGCCATCAAGGTCATCAGCACCCCCAACCAAGACAGTCCCATCATGCAAGGCTTGACTCCATTGTTGGGGGTAGACGTGTGGGAGCATGCCTACTACCTCAAGTACCAGAATCGCCGAGCCGATTATTTGGCAGCCTGGTGGAGCGTCGTCAACTGGGACGTGGTTGCCAGCAACTACGGTCGCTAATCTGACCAAACGCAATGCGGCGCATGGGATGACGAGAGTCTCCTATGCGCCGCATTTTTTCGGCGGCGCATAAGTGCCTGTGGTACAATATGTGAAACCATAGTTCTGGTTCTCTTTTTCGTATGCCGAAGGAGCTATTTTCATGGCCATTGAAAAATCAACATGGACGACGAAAGCCGGTTTGGCGCAAATGCTCAAGGGCGGCGTCATTATGGACGTAATCGACGTCGAACAAGCCAAAATCGCTGAGGACGCTGGTGCCGTTGCCGTGATGGCACTCGAACGCGTACCTGCAGATATACGCCGACAGGGTGGTGTGGCTCGTATGAGCGACCCCGAACTAATTGTACGCATCAAAGAGAGTGTGACCATCCCCGTGATGGCCAAGGCCCGCATCGGGCATTTCGTCGAGGCTCAAGTCCTCGAAGCGTTGGGTATCGACTATATCGACGAGAGCGAAGTACTCACTCCAGCCGACAACGAATTCCACATCGACAAGCACCGCTACAAAATTCCTTTTGTGAATGGTTGTAAAAACCTCGGCGAGGCGCTTCGCCGCATCACCGAAGGTGCCGCCATGTTGCGTACCAAGGGTGAAGCCGGCACGGGTGACGTAGTCGAGGCCGTGCGCCACGCCCGCACCGTGTTGGGCGAAATCCGCCGCTTGCAATCAATGAGCGAAGACGAGCTCTTTAGTGCAGCCAAGAATTTACAAGCCCCGTACGATTTGGTCAAGCAAGTAGCCCAAGCCGGTCGCTTGCCCGTCGTCAACTTCGCTGCTGGTGGTATTGCTACCCCAGCCGATGCCGCTTTGATGATGCAAATCGGCGTCGATGGCGTGTTTGTCGGTTCAGGGATTTTCAAGTCGGGCAATCCTAGCGTGCGCGCCAAGGCGATTGTCCAAGCCACCACGCATTACCAAGATGCCCACATCATTGCCGAAGTCAGCAAAAACCTTGGTGAAGCCATGGTCGGCATCAACATCAGCTCATTGCCCCAAGAACAATTGTTGGCAAGCCGCGGTTGGTAGATTCCTCTCACCCCATTACTACTGCTCGTGCAGTGGTAATGGGGTGTTGTACAGATACGGGAGCAGCGATGATTGTAGGAATTTTGGCGCTCCAAGGCGCATTTCGCGAACACGAAGAGATGCTGACGCGCATGGGAGTCCCGTGCCTACAAGTGCGCTTGCCACGTGATTTGGCCAAAGTCGATCGCTTAATCATCCCTGGTGGCGAAAGTACGACCATTGGCAAATTGCTGGTAATGTATGACCTGCTCGAGCCAATCCGGCAACGCGTCCTGGCAGGAATGCCCATTTGGGGCACCTGTGCCGGGGCGATTTTGTTATCGAGCAAAATCATCGATGGCAAAGCCGATCAACCATCATTGCATTTGATGGATATCGAATCACGCCGTAATGCCTTTGGCAGTCAGCTTGATAGTTTTGAGGCTGATGTCACCGTAGCCGGGCTCGATGCGCCATTCCACACGGTGTTTATTCGGGCACCTATTTTGGAAAATCCTCAAGGTGCCTGTCATGCCATTGCCACCCTCCCAGATGGTCGGGTAGTAGCAGCGCTCCAAGGCCACATATTGGCGACATCGTTCCACCCTGAACTTACCCTCGATAATCGTATCCATCGCTTATTTTTGAGCCTATAACGACGACGAGGCCTGTATGAGTCGTTTATTGACGCCGACTGACCTGTTGACGTTGCGGCACAAGCCGCGATCGTTAGCACTCCTCAACGACGATGCGTTGCTGTTGCAACGCCACCGTCCCTTGTTGTTTGGCTTACGGTCATTGGTTGCCAATAATTCGCGCTATACCACGTATGTGCATCACGAAGGGAGTGTGAGCGGCGTACTCCAAGCGAGTAGCCGCGAATCACGTCCCGAGCAACAAGTAGTGGCGCTAGCAACGTATGGGCCTCGTCATCAGCTGCCGACCGACCACGATATTTGGTTTCGTTTACTCGAAACGCACGTGGTACAGAGTGCGCAACAACAAATCCAACGGTTGTACGTGACCCAACCAGGCACCAACAGCGACATGAGCGAAATTTTCCGGCAAAGTGGGTATACGAGTTATACGCGCCAGATGCTCTTGCGTCTCGATGGACCCGATTGGGATCAAGGAACACGCCTCGCAACGATGCAACCGCAGAGTCGCCACGATGTGTGGGGTGTGCATCAATTGTATGGACAAATCACCCCCCGTCCTGTGCAACACGCCGAAGCCAAAGCCGCCCGCGATTGGATGTTGCCGTTACAAACCCCTTGGGATGGTGTCAAGCGGCGGGCTTGGGTACTGCGCAACGCTGAGCACATCAGCGCAGCGCTACGAGTACGTAGTGGACGCGAGGCGCATTTGATGCACCTGCTGATTGACCCCAATGCCCGTGAACTTGCCACTGACATGTTGCGTTTTGGGATTAGTCAAATCGCCGACACGTTGCCGATCTGGTTGGTTCTGCGTGACTACCAAGAAGAATTACTCTGGTCGGCCCAAGATTTGGGCTTCCAGCCCATCGATGAGCAATCATTGTGGGTGCGCCATAATGTGAGCTTTATGCGCCGCTCGGCCTTTGCCCGTGTGCTTGAGCCAACCCGCGAATCTGGTTCCCCCGTCCCCTCAATCGTGCCCGCAAGCGAACAAGCGAGACTATATGCCAGAACGAAACGAAATAACCAGTAATATTGAGTTATTATTGGACACTTTGCCGTCGCGCATTCGCGAATTAATTGCCCAAGCCGAACACCCCCAAGAAGATTTGCTCGAAATCGTATTGGATTTGGGGCGCTTGCCGGAAGCTCGCTATCGCGTCACCGCCAACTTGCTCGGTGATGCCGAAGTCACTTTGGGCGATATTGATGCCGTTACCTCGGCAATTAGTGCCTTTGGTGAAGACAATCGCGCCGGCATCCCCCGTACCCTGCACCGCATCTCGGCCATCCGCAACCGCTCGGGACGGGTAATTGGCTTGACCTGCCGCATCGGGCGGGCCGTGATTGGCACGATTAGTATCATCCGTGATTTGGTTGAATCAGGGCAGAGTGTGCTGTTGCTAGGGCGCCCAGGGGTCGGCAAAACCACCATGTTGCGTGAAACAGCCCGGGTGTTGGCTGACGATGTGCGCAAACGAGTCGTCATCGTCGATACATCCAACGAAATCGCCGGTGACGGCGACATCCCCCACCCAGGCATCGGACGAGCGCGGCGCATGCAAGTGCAACGCCCGAGCGAACAACACGCCGTGATGATTGAAGCAGTCGAAAACCATATGCCCGAGGTCATCGTCATCGACGAAATCGGCACTGAGCTGGAATCCCAAGCCTCTCGCACCATTGCCGAACGAGGCGTACAATTGATTGGTACGGCTCATGGGCAACTACTCGAAAATTTAATGGTCAACCCCACCTTGTCAGACTTGATTGGGGGCATCCAAGCCGTCACCCTCGGTGATGACGAAGCGCGCCGCCGTGGCACCCAAAAAACCGTCCTCGAACGCAAACAACCCCCTACCTTTGATGTGTTAGTCGAAATCCGTAATTGGGACGATGTAATTGTCTACACCAATGTGGCCGAAGCGGTCGACGCCTTGTTGCGCGGTGAGTCCCCAGCCGCAGAGCAACGCAGTCGGGCGGCTGATGGTCAAATCAGCATCGAAATCGTCAACCCCGAGCCCACCGAAGGCTTAGCTGGCCAACAAGCGTGGGGGATTCGCCGGGCCCACAACATCGGGATGGAACCTGACATGCGCAACGACCGCAACGATCGTGGGAATCGTAATGGCCGCCAAGGACGCAATGACCGTGGAAATCGCAATGAACCCCTCACGCCGGCATCTTTTGCAGGGCCGCTTACGACACGTCTCAGTGCGAGTAGCGTAGCGACGCCAGCAAGTGCGGCAAGTGTGGCACCGACATTTGTGGTGACAGCAGTCGAAAAAGTCGCAACGGTCACCCCCACCCACCGGATTTATCCGTTTGGGTTGAGTCGTGACAAAGTCGAAAAGGTGATTGCCCAGCTCAAAGTGGCAGCGATTGTGGTCAAAGACATCAATGACGCGAACATGGTGATGACCATCAAAAACTACTACCGCCAAGGGTCGTCGCGCTTGCGTAATGCCGAAGAGCGCAATTTGCCGATATATGTGTTGCGGTCATCGACCGCAATGCAAATCGAACGCCAACTGCTGGATATTTTCTTCCCCGATCAGATTCATCGCCAACCCGAAAAGGGCCATGGCAAAGAGGAAGATGTGCAGGAAGCCATCCTCGAAGCCGAAACAGCGATTAATCAAATCATCAATGGCGAGCGTCAACAGGTTGAATTGACGCCGCAAGGGACGATTATCCGTCGGCTCCAACACCAGATGGCCGAACGCTACAACATGCAATCAGAGAGCCGCGGGCGTGAACCGTTTCGCCGGGTCAAATTGTCACGCTAGCATAAACGCAGAAAAAAGGGTATGATGGGATTGTTCATTACATTTGAGGGGAGCGAAGGGAGCGGCAAAAGCACGCAGACCCGCGCCCTCTACGAACGCTTATACGCCGCGGGATATCCGGTGATTTTGGTGCGCGAGCCTGGTGGAACACGAATCGGAGATATGATTCGTCGGATTGTGTTGGACTTACAGCATACCGAAATGGACCCCACCACCGAGATTTTTCTTTTTTCAGCGGCCCGGGCCCAACTCGTCAACGAAGTCATCAAGCCGTACCTCGCCCAAGGTGGGATTGTGATTTGTGACCGCTATGCCGATTCGACCTACGCCTACCAAGGGTATGGTTTGGGTCGCGACCTCAACGAACTCAAAACACTGACGGCAATCGCCACTGGGGATTTGCGTCCCGACATTAGCATTTATCTCGATATCAGTGCCGATGAAGGGCTCGAACGCAAACAGCGCCGGCGCAATGGTGAATTGCCCAAAGGGGTAGAGTGGAACCGCCTCGACGCCCGTGAAGTTGCCTACCACCGCCGCGTTGCCGACGGCTATCATGCGTTGATTGAATCTGATATACCCCGTTGGCGCGTATGTGATGCGCGTCTCAGCATTGAAGCCCTCGCAGATATCACGTACGAACATGTGTTGCCGTATTTAACAAGTATTAAACGAATCGATGCCCCAGGTAGATGAAAGGGATTCCCATGAAATTAATGATAGCCGTGGTTCAACGCCAAGATGCCGGCGACCTCGTCGACGCCCTCACCGCCCGTAGCCATCGGGTCACGCGCATTAGTAGCGAAGGTGGGTTTTTGCGTGAAGGCAACGTCACCTTGTTGATTGCCGTCGAAGACGAGCATATCGACGCCGTGATGCGGTTGATTCACACCCATTGCCATATGCGCGTACGCTATATTTCGCCGTTGCCTCCTGTGGCTGAGTCCGGCGAATTTTACCCACCAACCCCTGTAGAAGTACAAGTAGGCGGGGCTACGGTGTTTGTGCTCAATGCCGAATCCGTCACCCGCGTATTAAACTAGTCAACTATCGTTGTAACCAGCACGGCTTAAAGGAGTGAAATTGTGGATATTGGAGGAATGCTCGGTGTAGTAGGGCCACTACTCGATGTACTCAAATGGGTGTTTGGTGTTTATATCGTGTTACTCTGGATGGCTACGGTGATCTGGACCTACCGCGACATCCATGCCCGTCACGAAGAGGCCTTGTTGCAAGTACTCGCAGTATCGATGGCGTTACTCATTCCGTTTGCCGGTTTGGGCATTTATATGATGCTCCGCCCCCGCCAAACGATTTCGGATCGCTACGAGCGTTCCCTCGAAGAAGAATACTTGCGCCACGACATCGAAGAGCAGTTTGTCTGCCCACAATGCCAACGCGGTATTGACCACGAATTTATCTTGTGCCCCCATTGCCATACGGCTTTACGGCGACGCTGTATCAGCTGTGACCATGTGATTGACTTGACCTGGTCGATTTGTCCCTATTGTGGTGATGATGGTAGTGGACTTGTCGGTCGTACCACGCAGATTCGCATGCGTGATACACAAGGAAGTTAACATGCAGCGTTTTTTGCCGTTTTGGCTTGGATTGTTGTTGCTCAGCCTCGTAGCCTGTGGCTTTGCGCCGGGGAGCACCACCACTACACCCAACGATACGACATTGTTATCGGCACGCGTCCCCAACCCACGACTAATTGGCGAAGCCAACGCACCCGTCAAAATCATCGAATTTAGCGATTATCAATGACCGTACTGCGCAAAATTCGTCCGTGAGACGATGCCTCAATTAGTGAAAAACTATGTCGATACCGGGAAATTATCGATCGAAATCCACGACTTCCCGTTGACGCAAATCCATACGGGTGCCCTGATGGCGGCACAAGCTGCCGATTGTAGCGCCGAACAAGGTCAGTTTTTTTTGATGCGCAAAACCTTATTTGATGGTGCCGTCAACAAAGAATGGCACGATGGCTCGCTCGATGATTTAACCACTTTTGGTAATTACGCCACGTCCGTTGGCATCAACCGCGCCCAATTTGATAGCTGCGTCACCACCAATCGCCATTTGGCGCAAATCAAGGCCGATATGGCACTGGCCCAACAACTCGGCATCAATAGCACACCGGCGTTTATCATCAATGGCCGGTTATTGATGGGAGCACAACCCTATACTGAGTTTGCCAAAATAATCGACACCATGATTTCACCTCCATAGCCCCGCAAAAAAGACCCCGTACCACATGGTACGGGGTCTTTTTTTATACCACCTCATCATCCAGCGTAAATGGTGGTGGTTGGCGCAGGCTCGTCAAATAATCTTGCAAAATAATCGAGGCTGCGACTTCATCGATGCGGGCTTTGCGCTGCTCGGGACGTAGCCCCGCTTCAATCATCATGCGCTCGGCCTCCGCAGACGTGTAGCGTTCATCACACGTGGCTATTGGCAGCGTCACGTGGGTGGCTAATGTGTCAATAAACGCCCGAATCCGTTGGGCTTGGGGGCCTTCTTGGCCATTGAGTGAAATAGGCAGACCAACTACAATCTGCACAACGTCTTCGAGTACGATTATCTGACTCAGTTTTTTAAAAAAAATAACAACTGGCGTGGCGTGAATTGTGGTATAGGGCGTCGCAAGTGTCTGCGAAAGGTCACTGAGCGCCACGCCAATCCGACGCTCGCCCACATCCAATGCCAGTATCCGCCCCATATGACCGTGACTCATGGCGCAGTAGCCTCACCAATCCGCACGCTAATCAGTTGCGGTAACGGAGGGAGTTGATCGCGGGTGGGCAAGGTATAGCCACTGATAATTCCCTTGGTTTTGAGTGATTCAAGGAGCGTTTGGGCCTGAGCGTTACTAACACCTTGCAACTGTTTGGGTAAATCGTTTACTACCGCTGCCGGGATAGGCATTTGTGGCGAACAACGAATTTCACCGTTTATCACTATCGCTGTGGTAGAGGGATGCCATTCGGACACCTTGAAGGCTGATAATTCGCCTACCCGACAAATTGGGGTACTGCCTCCTTGAAAGCGTTCTGGCACCACTTGTTGCAATTGGGTCTGGATAGTTTGGTCTGCTTTGATGGCATAGGCGCGGAAGGTTACTTGCACCGTCATCTGCATTTGAGCATTACGGGGGTCAAGTACCGTGCCGACTGCCGGCATCAATTGTGGTTCACCATAGACTTGAGGTTGGCCTAATTGAGCCGGTGATGGGTCGATAGTAGTATCGTCGATTTGGAGCATACGTTGGCTGGCTTGCGTAGCGAGGTCACTCACACCTTGGGCGTAGGCCTTGGTCAAGGCAGCCCCGAGCAAACGAGCCTCATCGGCTTCTGACACAATCCGACGCATTGTTTCGCTACCACCCGTAATTGGGGTGTTACGCAAAATAATCTGACCGTTATCGTTACTAATCGGTCCTTGACCGGGCAACAACAAGGTCGTGACTTTGTTTTCACCCACATTCGAGGCACTCCCCGCCGAACGGGCCGTGACGGCAACTTCGACTTGGCCGTAATCGGTGGTACGGCTGGTCAACGTACTCGTCGTGACTGCAGGCGGTACGGTGGCTGGGGCATCAATCATATAGCGCACTTCGCCGCCACCACCACTGGCAATAAATTCGGTACCTTGGGGCAAGGCCACGGCTTGTTCGAGCATGTTGATGACCATAATGGTCCCTTTGGCGCGACCATCGGGCATGGGGACTTCAGTCAAGGCTTCGCCTGTTTCGGTGATAGTAATCGTGTTTTCGAGCCGGACTGCTTCGATTTGCATGCTGTCAGATTTGCCAATTGCCGCAATCGGGAACTCCACATCGGTCAATGGCACCACCCGCGCTTCACCGAGTGGCGGAGTCAGCGTAATCGTCATGCGGAGCAATACTGCCCACAGCAAAATGCCGAGCAAACAACCGAGCAATGCCAAGGCAAACCACTGCCAGGCGGCGTTACGCCGAGGGCGCCGTGGTTTGCTTTGGGCCGAGCGATTATTGGGGGTGGGAGTGCGCTGGCGCACCCCTACCACACGATCGTCACGCCGGCGCGGATCGATTTGGTGTTGTACTACAGGTACCGACATGCTGATTCCTTACCGCTTAAAAGGGTATCCCAATGCGTCTTAAATCGAAAGCAACGCACGTGCTTTTTGAAGTGCCGCATCAATATTGGCAATGTCACGCCCGCCGGCTTGGGCCATATCAGGACGACCACCACCACTACCGCCGACGATTGGAGCGAGTTCCCGCACCAAATTGCCGGCATGGTGCTGGGTCACTGATTTGGTCATCATCACCAGAATCTGGGCACGTTCTTCACTGGCACCCGCCAACACAATCACCCCATTTGGCACCATATCGCGAATTTTGTCACCCAGTTCACGCATTTGGGCTACTTCGAGACCATCGACTCGGGTCACCACATAGGTGATGCCGTCGCGTTGGGTGGCAGCCCGCACCAAATCCTCGACTTGGACACCGGTCGCTTGTGATTTGAGGGCATCAATGTCGCGTTGGCGTTGCTTGAGGTCAGCGAGCACCCCTTCGACCCGTTCGGCCACTTGGGGCACGGGCACCCCGAGGTGACTGGCTGCTTCGCGCAACAACGCAATCTGACTGTCGACCCATTGCTCGGCCCCAAACCCGGTCACGGCTTCGATACGACGTACACCGCCGGCCACGCTACTTTCGGCAACAATCCGGAACAAGCCAATCTCGCCGGTGCGCCCGACATGCACGCCCCCACACAACTCACGGGAATCACGGCTGGTATAGGCATCGGCACCAGGCGTGGTATGCGAAGCGGCGTGCACGAGGCGCACGCGATCGCCGTATTTTTCACCAAACAAGGCCACCGCACCCCGGTCGAGCGCCTCTTGGTAGGGCATTTCTTGCCATTCGACTGGTTGATCGTCACGGACCCAAGCATTGATGCGGCGTTCGACTTCGCGTAATTGCTCAGGTGTCACTGCTTTATTATGCGTGAAGTCAAAGCGCAAGCGCTCAGGCGCCACCAACGACCCTGCTTGGGCGGCATGCTCGCCTACCACATCGCGCAAGGCGCGCTGGAGCAAGTGGGTGGCGGTGTGATTGCGCACGATATGGCCACGGCGGACTTGGTCGATGTGGGCAGTGGCAGTGGCACCACGGGCAATCGTCCCTTCGATGACCGTACCGAAATGCACGGTGACGCCGGGGACTGGGCGTTGGGTATCGGTGACCTGCATGCGCCCATGGGGCGTCACAATCCAGCCCGTATCACCGACTTGACCACCACTCTCGGCATAAAACGGCGTGGTGTCAAGCACCACTTGGACTTCGGTGCCGGCGGTGGCTTCGTGCTTGACATCATCGGCACTCACCAAGGCGATAATCTGACCATCGGCCACGGCATGCTGATAGCCCACAAAGGTGGTGGGTGCCAAAGCCAGCTCAGCCCAGACTTCGGTGTCGCCACCCTTTTTGAATTGGGCGACGGCACGAGAGCGACTGCGTTGCTCGTTCATGGCGGTATCAAAGCCAGCCGAATCGACGGTCATACCGTTGTCGGCGGCGATTTTTTCGGTCAAGTCGAGGGGGAAGCCATCGGTGTCTTTGAGCTTAAAAGCTTCGACGCCAGGAATGACGGTGCTGCCTTGGGTTTTGATTTGGTCGATGACTGCGCCTAGTTTAATCAAACCACCCGACAACGTGCGCAAGAATTGTTGTTCTTCGGCGTCGACGGTTTCGAGGATGAAACTACGGCGAGCCAGCAATTCGGGATAGGCATCGCCCATCAAATCAAAAACACGGTCCACCACACCGGTGAAAAAGGGCTTATCGAAGCCTACGGTGCGCCCTTGATAGACGGCACGGCGCAAAATGCGGCGCAACACATACGAGCGACCAGTGTTGCCAGGCAATACGCCATCGGCAATCAAAAAGGCCACGGCGCGGCTATGGTCGGCGACGGCGTGGTAGGGAGCGTATTGGGCGCGGTAATCTTTGTCGTCGCTGCCACGCAACGCTTTGATGCGGTCAATCAGGTCGACAAACACGTCGGTTTGGTAGGTGGCATGCACCCCTTGGAGCACCATCGCCATGCGCTCGAGCCCCATGCCGGTATCGACCGACGGGCGGGGCAGTGGTTGCATGGTGCTCCGTTCAAATTGCATGAACACATTGTTCCAGATTTCGACGTAGTCGGGATCATCGCTATTCACGCCGGCGGCCGACATTTTGCTGAGGTCATCACCGAGGTAGACGGTGATTTCGGAGCAGGGACCACACGGACCGGTATCGGCCATCACCCAAAAGTTGTCTTTGTCGCCGAAGCGGAGCACGCGGCTGGGATCAGCACCGGCCTTGATCCAGAGCGCGACGGCGTCTTCGTCGGCAGGGACGCGTTCGTTGCCTTGGAAGACGGTAAACCACATACGCTCGACGGGAATTTCAAAGACCTTGGTGAGCAATTCCCAGGCCATCGGGATAGCATCGGCTTTGAAATAGTCGCCAAACGAGAAATTCCCCAGCATTTCGAAAAATGTATGGTGGCGGGGTGAGGGCCCGACCTCTTCGAGGTCGTTGTGCTTCCCCGACACGCGTAAACATTTTTGGGCGGTGGTGGCCCGGCTATAAGGGCGTTGTTCGAGCCCGAGGAAGGTGTCTTTGAATTGCACCATCCCTGAATTGGCAAACAACAAGGTGGGGTCGTTGCCGGGAATCAGCGATGAGCTGGGGACAACCGTATGGCCACGTTGCGCAAAAAACGACAAATAGGCTTGACGAATCTGGTTACTCGATAGTTTTTTCATGACCACTCCGGTCCACACCCAAACCGCTGGTGTAGAACACACTAAAACGATGCATTATTCCTGTCATTGTAGACGATGCAGTTGGGGTGCGTCAACAATTTGCCCCAATCCCACAAATCAATGTCACCCTATTTTTTGACAAAAAAAGAGGAACGCCGGTAACGGCGCTCCTCGTGGGCTACAATAATTCACCATCGCTTTTAAATTACCAACTCACGACCACCGTGCCATCACCACTTGCCACGTCAATGACCGCCACTTGGCCTTCGTGCGTGGGCACAATCTGCACTGCACCGTTGGGCGAACTCACCGTGCCACTACAGCCACTGGTATCTTTGGGGACGGGCAAGGCGACATGATAACGGTCAGCGCCCGTTACTTCGATAGAAGCCCAGCAGGCTTCTTGGTGCCAGCGATAGGCCACATACCCATTGCCGGCCGCATAGCGCACTACCGCATAGGCATCACGGATATTGGGGGTATAAGCCCATTGGGGCGATAAGGTCACACTCCGCAAATTATCCCCTTGGTCAACCACACCCACGGCTCCTTCGATATAGGCGTCGAGCATGGATGCGGTGCCCCAACCATCAGTGCTAATGGTATCGGGCGTACCGACCCCTTCACTGCCTTCGGGACCATACCACAAAAAACTCCGCCCGCGGCTCAACATGCCGGCCCAGTAATAATCGAGGGTCGCAAAGCCATACGACGGCCGCCCCATCCGGAAGGCACCACGGGCTAATTCGCCACCCACCAGTGGCATGATGCCACCGTTGACGTAGCTACCGGGGGCTTCACCCGCCCGCCCACCGAGGCCGATAGTGCCAGCGGGGAAGGGCGGATCGATGCTATACCATTCGGCAAAAGCATCAGGGCGGCGGCGACTAATATAGGTATCCAAAATCGCATCACTCTGGGCATCAGTCAGCACGCCCCGATTCAAGGCATAAGCATTGGACAAGCTCAGTTGTTTCTCGAGGTCGACACCAGGAATTTGCGTCGGAGTATCAAACACAAAATGGCGATAGTACTGACCATTCCAACTCAAGGCATTCAACCGGCTGAGCACACCGTCTGCAACCGTTGACCAGACGCCAGCCAAAGCCGGATCGCCCACCCTGTTTTCGATTGCGGACAACATGTGCAAGGCTTGTACCATGCCGGTGTTGTCGCCATAAAAAATTCCCCAGCGCGTATTGGCGTCGATGGCATGGCGCGGCGCATTGCCCTGCGCCACTTCGAAATCCCACATATCGATAGTAAATGGACGGCGCACCAGGCCTTTTTGGGCATCCCAACGCATTGGGTCTTGCAGGGTATAGGTCACAGCACGGCGCATTGCACCGAGGTGTTTGCGCACGAAATCATCACCAGCACCGGCTTGCCAGGCCTGATAGACCCCCTGTACAAACAAAAACTCTACAGATCGGAAGAGCACACGTCTGAACTCCAGTCACCGATG
>CALFIC010000132.1 GCA_937876225.1 uncultured Chloroflexota bacterium
TTTTCCATTTTCCATTTTCCATTTTCCATTTTCCATTTTCCATTTTCCATTTTCCTAAGGGCGAATCGCAGCAAAT
This sequence comes from uncultured Chloroflexota bacterium, assembly GCA_937876225.1. Classification (GTDB taxonomy): domain Bacteria; phylum Chloroflexota; class Chloroflexia; order Chloroflexales; family Roseiflexaceae; genus UBA965. The sequence goes on from CALFIC010000132.1 coordinate 77, forward strand.
GAATTCGCCGGCATGATTCGCCCCTGCGTTCTCCTGCATATGCTATGCTCGTACCATGAAAAAACTGCTTATCCTGCTGGGTATCATTATCACCATCAGTGGCACAATCAATACATTGGTCTTGCAACGGCGGGTAGTCCCGTTCGCACTCCCACGCCCAGAGACAGTCAACACCCACAACCCCAAGGCTGCCGTCCATACGCGCTTAACTGGTGTGGGCGACGAAGCATTTATCAGCCAGCAGCTGGATTTGGTGGCAGCCATGGGCACCCCATGGATCGTCGAACTCTTTCCGTGGGCGTATGCGCAACCGCGCTCGCAGTACGGTTATGATTGGCGCGGATTTGACATGGTCATCGACCATGCCCACGCCCGTGGCATTACCGTCATCGCGCGCCTCGATATCGTACCGGCCTGGGCTCGACCAACGGACAGTAGCGATCGATTTCTCGCCCCCAACATGTATGCAGCCTACCGCGATTATGTGGTGGCCTTTGCCCAACGCTATCAACACCGTGGCGTCACCCATATCATCATCTGGAACGAACCCAACCTGCAGTTTGAATGGGGCGGCCAAACTCCGAACCCCGAAGCCTATGCCCAGCTCCTCGCCACCGTCTACCTGGCAGTCAAACACGCCGCCCCCGACGTCACCGTCATCGCCGGCGCATTGTCCCCTGGCGACACACTCGGCGACCACGCCGAAGTGCGCCTCGGTGACCGCGAATACACAACCCGCTTCCTTGCTGCCGGCGGGGGCCAATTCATGGACGCCTGGGGTGTGCATGCCTACGGCGGTCAATTGCCACCCGACGACCCACCCCACTGGGATGTGGTCAATCTGCGGCGCGTCGAACTCATCCATCAATTACTTAATAGTTATGTCAATAAACCAATTTACATTACCGAAGCGGGCTGGAACGATGCGCCGCGCTGGCAACTCGCCGTCACTCCCGCCCAACGCATCCGCTGGAGCATTGCCGCCTATCAGCAAGCCCTAAAATGGCCATGGCTCCAAGTATTTACATTATGGCAATTTGGCTTACCCGCACCCACACACACCTACCAAGATGGGTGGTTGCTCATCGCCGGTGATGGCACACCACGGGCTATTTATGACGAACTGCGCCAGGCACTAACCCAAACCCCGCCGTAGCGCAGTGCGCCACGACGGGGTTGTATTTGTATCATTACGTCGCGCTTATTCTTTGACCCAAAAAACCTCGGCCTCGTCATCGAAATCGTCACTATCCCACGTCTCGATAAACGGCTGTTCATCAAGCGGCACCGCCACAATTGACGGCTTGGGAGCGGGTTGACGGCGCTTGGTCGGTTTGACTTCGTCGGGGTCACGTTCGGCGCGACCACGGAAGACGATCTTGATGGGCGTCCCCACATAGCCAAACTTCTCGCGCAACCGATTTTCGAGGTAGCGAGCATAGCCCCAGTGAATCATTTTGGCGTCATTGGCGAAAAACAAGAAGACCGGCGGATTGACTTGCGGCTGCGTGGCATAATAGATGCGCAAATGGGCGCCCACTTTAATCGAAGAAGGTGGATGCTCAAACAATGCTTGCCGGAGCAAGGCATTGAGTTGCGAGGTCGATACCCGCTTACGGCGCTCTTCGGCAATCGCCAACGCCGTCGGCAATACTTGTTCGACGCGTTGTCCCGTTTTGGCCGAAATAAAAATCAACGGTGCATAAGGGATAAACTTAAAGGCCTCGCGCACCGTGCGAGTGAAGGCATAAAATGTTTCGTCGTCTTTAATGACGAGATCCCATTTATTGACCAAAATCGCCACACCTTTGAGTTGATCGAGGATCATCCCGGCGATGTGTGTGTCTTGGGCTGTCACCCCTTCTTCGGCATCGATCAACAACAGCGCCACGTCTGAGCGTTCAATGGCTCGCATGGTACGGAGCACGCTGTGCTTTTCGACACCCGGTTCGACGCGCCCACGCCGGCGTACACCGGCAGTGTCAATTAGCATAGCGGGTTTGCCGTTGATTTCGATCATTGTGTCAATGGCATCACGGGTCGTCCCAGGGACTGACGATACTACACTGCGCTCACTCCCTACCAAACGATTCAGCAACGATGATTTGCCCACATTGGGACGACCGACCAGGGCTATCCGCACCGTATCGTCGCTCTCGGGTTCGTCCATAGGGGGCAACAATTCGGCCACCGCATCAAGCACGTCACCCGTACCAATGCCGTGGTAGGCACTCATGGGAATGGGGTGGCCGAGGTTCAGTGCATAGAACTCTACCGCATCGAGGTTGCGCGCCAAGCTGTCTGATTTGTTGGCAGCCAATACGATGGGTTTGCTCGAACGACGCAACAGCACCGCCACTTCGTCGTCTGCAGCAGTAATCCCCGACACGATGTCAACCACAAACAAAATCACGTCGGCTTCTTCAAGGGCGATTTTGACTTGAGCCCGCACTTGGCGTGCGATTTCGATTTGAGGAGTACCTTCGGTGAGGTCGTCGTGTTCAAACAACAAACCAGCTGTATCGACCACGGTGAATTGGCGGCCGTTCCATTCACAATCGCCGTACAGACGGTCGCGGGTGGTACCTGGCAAATCTTCGACAATGGCCTTGCGTTGGCCAATCAAACGGTTAAAAAAGGTGGACTTGCCCACATTGGGGCGACCGACCACTGCAACAATTGGTTTCATTACCCTACCTTCGCTTCGTCACGTGACAATGCACGCACATAGCGCACAACTTCATCTGGTTCCCCAGCCAACATTACGGCCACCCCGCTCGCTGCGGCGATATCTTCGAGCGTCATATTATCGATGGTTTTTTCACCTTTATGGTCAAACATGACCCGGGGCAACAAAGCCCGGGTAACCCCTGATTGCTTGAGGACAGGGATGACGTCTTGGGCCATCAGCAGACCAGACACCGTCACCGTTTCGCCAAAAAACTGATTGACCACGGGAATAACCCGCGCCGTCAGATTTTCGATGCGGTTCAAGCGATCAATCAAGCGTTGCATGGTAGGGGCAATTAGCGTCCCACATACGATGGCCATGTCCCGTGGTTGCGGCAAGGCGGGGGGCAGGCGCCGCTGGACTTTGGTCCAGCCATCGAGGAAGTCGCGGGTCATCCCAACGCCATTAGAGTATTGCGGCATGCCTTCGTAGCGTTCAGCAGGAGGCATGGGGCGATCACACAACAAATAAAACTCATCCGACGGATAAACCAGTGCGCTATCGTATTCTGTCTGAAAGCGCTTTTGGTACGTTTCGATGATATCGACCACACGGGCTGCTTCTTCGGCTGTGTAGACGCGCATCGGCACGTCAGTGGCAGCGCCAAGGCGCGAGCAAAAGCCCAAATCTTCGGCTTTGATAGCCTGATCCCACAATGGCTGACGCTCCCAGTTGGCATCGATCCAATCGGGGCCTTCGTGGATTTCGATGGCGGTGCGGATGCTCTGCGGGCGCTTGCCCTCAAAGCGGTATTTGGTGAGGCCCACCGGGACAACCGCAATGGTTTGCACGATGGGGTAGAGCGCCGCCAAGTCACGAATGCTTTGATGGAGCAACGCACCATCGTTGATATCGGGCATGGCCACAATCTGGGCATGTACCGCAATCCCCATATCACCGAGACGCTGGATTTGTTCACGCACATCAGGTACGTCGACTTTACCGAGCAATACGGCCCGAGCAGCCCGGTCAGTGGCATGCACTGAGATGTATTGGGGGGACAAGCGTTGTGCACCAATCCGTTGCCAATCATCTTCGTCGAGATTGGTGAAGGTGACGAAATTACCGTACAAAAAGCCCAACCGATAATCATCGTCTTTGAGATACAGCGTTTTGCGCAATCCCTTGGGCATCTGCGTCAAAAAGCAGAACGGGCACTTGTTGTTACAGGTACGCAATTTGTCGAACAACGGCTCGCCAAATTCGATACCGAGATCGTCGTCATCGTCTTTTTCGATTTCGAATATCAGCGTTTCACCTTGGCGCAACACTTCTAGTTCGACTTCTTCATTGGCAATATAAAAACGATAATCGATGGCATCGCGCAAGCGCTCGCCGTTAATCGAAATAACCAAGTCGCCCACCAACAATCCGGCTTCAGCGCCGGTGCCATGCGGGTCAAGTTCACTTATTTCGCCACCGTTGCCGGTGATTTTCTTCAAATCTGGTTGGTATTCCATCGTTATATATGTTCACTATGCTATAATTATCTTTGGCATTATACCACGGTTAGCGGTGTTACTACGGGGAGGAATACCACAATGCGCGCCTTGTCTTTCTGGTTGGTGGCAACGGCGCTGTTGCTGTTCCCGATTCCATATCAATCCACTCCTGCGAGTGTACTCACCACCACCTCGAGTGCATTGGTCGCACCGTACCTTGACCGGCCAAGTGGCTATATTCGCCCCAGTATTGCCCAAAGTGTATTTGCCCAACGCCAGTATATTTTGCAGTTGGCGCACCATCACAATCACCCCCAAATCACTAATTACGATGACAGCGAATTCGCTGCCACCATGATTACCATCCTTTATACAGAACAATTAGGTTGGCTCGAGGATGTATTTCCGAGCATCCGACCGATTACGCCGTTTTATCAAGATGCCCAAGTTGTAAGTAATCAATGGTTTGGCACCAACTTCAGTGTCTGGCCGGCCAATTTGCGTCCATCTGTGGTCGACGAAATCCTCGCCGACGACGTCCCTGGTGTCGGTCATGTCGCAATTCCCCTCGACATCCCCAACCAGCTCAATGCTCCGCGATTCGCCAACGTCCTCGCCAGCCAAAACAGCTATGCCTTTGAGCTCCTCGCAGCCAATCTTGAGCGGGGAATTATCCGTGCCCATGCCGAATCGGTGCCTATCACATGGCAAACACTCCTTGCCTGGCACAATGCAGGTCTCGTCAATCCCACCCAAATTGCTGCGAATCAGTCGCTCCAACACTACTTATACCGTGCGACGTTTTATCGTGAATCAGCCATGGCCTTGTACCGCGATGATGCATTTTGTGTGATGCCAATTATCGCCACTCAAAGCGCAAATCAACTTAAACACTAAAACCTCCTAGCGCAATATGCGCTAGGAGGTTGTTACGACAATCACACTTGCTTTTGCCGATTAGGCCTGCGTGCGACGTGATTGAATCCATTCATAAATCACGGGCAATACTGACAAAACCACAATTGCCAATGCCACCAATTCGAAATTCTTTTGCACAAACGGCAAATTCCCAAAGAAATACCCAGACCAGACAAACAACGTCGTCCAGAGTATACCACCAATGACATTGTAGGTAATAAAGGTTTTGTAATCCATTTTGGCGATACCAGCCGCAAATGGCGCAAAGGTGCGTACAATCGGCACAAAGCGCGCCAATACAATCATTTTGGCACCATGTTTGGCATAAAACTCATTGGCACGGTCAAGATATTCACGCTTTACAAACGGAATATTCCATTCGAAGATTTTGACACCCCAGCGCGCACCAATCGAATAATTCACCGAATCACCCAAAATCGCCACTACGGTAAATACAATGTACAAAACCAGCGGTGACAATCCCGCAGCAGGGTCGGCGGCAATGGCGCCGGCAGCAAACAACAGTGAGTCACCTGGCAAAAACGGTGTGACCACCAAACCAGTTTCGCAGAATACTACTAACCCCAAAATCGCATATGTCCAGCCACCATACGTGGCGGTCAATTGCTTCAGTGATGCATCAATATGCAAAAAAAACTGAAATAGCTCGCGCAAAAACTGCATAACTGCTGATTCCTTTCACATTACTCTTGCCAAGGGCGATAATCAAACGTTTGGTGCCGGAAGTACGTATTATACAACTCCGCATAGTGACCATTTTGGGTCAACAATGCCTCGTGACTACCCTCTTCGATAATATCACCGTTTTTGAGCACCAAAATTCGATCCGCCGAACGCACTGTCGACAACCGGTGAGCAATCACCACACTCGTACGTCCTTGCATCACTACGTCCAAGCCCTCTTGGATTTGATGCTCGGTAAACGGATCGATACTCGCCGTCGCTTCATCAAGGAAGAAAATCGATGGGTTGCGCAACAATACCCGCGCCAGCGCCACCAATTGGCGTTGTCCCAACGACAATCGACTACCACGTTCACCCACATCAGTCGCCAGACCGTCGGGCAAATCCTTGATCCAGTCACCTTGATCAAGTGTCTGCGCAGCCTTGAGCACTTCGTCGTCGCTAGCTTCAGGGCGACCGTAGCGGATGTTTTCCATTACGTTCCCCGAAAACAAAAACGGCACCTGTGGTACGAGGCCGGTATGAGTACGGTATGCCACCAAATCGAGGTCACGGATGTCTTGACCGTCGATCAAAATCTGCCCCGATTGGAATTCGTAGAAGCGCAACAGCAACTTTACTAAGCTCGATTTACCGGCACCAGTATGCCCCACAATGGCGATTTTTTCACCCGGTTTGATGTGCAAATTAAAATTGCGCAACACCACGCTCTCGGGATTATAGGCAAATTGCACGTTGGTAAAAATCACCTCCCCGTGCATTTGGTCGACAGGCAAGCTGTTGGTTTGCACCACCCGTGCTTCGGCATCCATCAACGCAAATACTCGCTCGCTGGCTGCCAACCCCAACTGGAATTGACTCCAAAACGACGCAATACTCGTCAATGGGAAAAAGAACAACGCTACACTCTGAATAAACAAAAACCAGTTGCCCGGCGAGAGTGTTTCTGGTGTTTCAATAGCAATTTTGCCACCAAAATAGACCAAAATCACCAACGCCAACCCCGAAATAATGTTGAGTACGGGCCAAATTGATCCGAAAATAATGCTCTGACGCACTTTGATGCCGTATTGCATCAAATTGGTCTCGCGGAATTCACTATAAATCAATGCTTCACGCCGGAAACTTTTGGCGACGCCAATCCCGCTGACCGTCTCAGAAACCGCACTATTCACCAACGCACTGGCTCGTTGTGATTGTTGCGTCGCTTTGCGTGCGATATGGCGGAAGCCCAGCGCCGCAATAATCACCAACGGTGATACCGCCAAGGTAATCCACGCCAAGGTCGCATTCACAAAAAAGAGCGATACCGTGACCACACCGACCAACATGACCTGACTAATCAGCTCGATGGTAAGTGTCACAACTGCCGAAAAATCCTGCGTATCAGACAACACCCGACTGACGACTTTGCCGGAGGCAAACTCGTCATAAAACGACATGTCGCGCGCGAGCACCGCATCCATGGCGTCTTGGCGTACCTTGAGCACGACATCACCTACCGACATGGCGGTATAGCGTTGGCGAATGTAACTCACTACCCACCCAAGGATCCCCAATGTGGTAATAATCGCCGCCCACGTCATTACTTTGGTCAATGACCCCGAGGCTGCATCGTCAATCCCGCGGGAAATCATGATTGCGGTGATTGCGGGGAAGCTCGACCCAATCGCTGTGGCAATCGACACCAATATCATTGATTTGACATGCGGACGGAAGTACGCCCCAATCCGCCGTATGAGTTCACCGTCAGCATACTGACGATCGTATGACTCTGCATCCAATCCATCAAGCACAAAACCCATGATTATTCTCTCCTACGCTGACGCCGTATGATGGTCGTCGCGCGCAAAAATACGCCGGTATGATTCACTGTGTTGCATTAATTCTTCGTGCGACCCTTGGGCTTCGATGCGACCACGGCGGATGACCACAATCCGGTCAGCCCAGCGAATCTGTGCCAAACGGTGGGTAATGAGCAACGTCGTGCGCCCCTTGAGCACCTCGCGCATGGCTCGTTGAATCTGGTCTTCGGTGGCACTGTCAATGGCACTGGTCGAATCATCGAGAATCAAGATGCGCGGGTCAGTCAAAAACGCCCGTGCGATAGCAATTCGTTGCCGTTGCCCGCCAGACAAGGTCACACCGCGCTCGCCTACCATCGTATCGTAGCCATCGGGGAACGATTTGATAAAGTCGTGGGCTTGGGCTTGTTGGGCCGCCCATTCGATGCGCTCGCGGGGCACGTCACCACGGGCACCAAAGGCAATGTTTTCGGCAATCGTTTTGGAAAACAAAAAGATGTCTTGTTCGATCATCGAAATCTGTGAGCGCAACGAATCGAGATTCCAGCGTCGCACATCGACACCATCGATCGACACTGCGCCAGTGGTGGTGTCATAGGTGCGATTCACCAAGCGCGTCAAGGTCGTTTTACCCGAACCCGTCTGGCCCACAATCGCAATCGTCTCGCCAGGGTTGGCCACGAAACTAATATCAGTCACAATGTTGCTGTCACCATACCCAAACGACACATTGGCGAAAGTAATCTCACCGCGTACTTGGTGCGATTCACCGACTGGGTTTTCGTCCATTTCGGTTTCGGTATTGATGATTTTGAGGATGCGGTTAGCACCCGCCAAGCCAAATTGCACCAAGGCAAACATAAACAACGAAATAAACGTCGGAAATTGAAACAGGGTAATCAGCGTCATAAACGCCACGACACTGCCGGTGTCAATCACGCCCGCTTGGCGCAACCACATGGCATAGCCATACGATAAGCCAATCAACAAGCCATAAAAAAGTAAGGGCAAGTAGCGCGCTTGGATTTCGCCTTCTTGCACAAACAAATCACGGTAGCGTTGCGATTCGCGCTTGAAACGCTCACCCTCAAATTGCTCACGAGCCGTCGCCTTGACCACTTCGATACCTTGAATGGCTTCAGACAACGTGGCACTGACTTGCCCATATTGACCACGCAATGCCCCTGCCACCGGTCCAAGTTTTTGATTATAGCGAATCAAACCCCAAATCAACGATGCCACAAACACCACCGGCACCGGCAATAGCGCCGGGTTTAACGCGGCAATGGCCACCAACGGTGTAATCAGCTGGGTGGTGGCTTCGATAATCAGGCTCACCCCCGGCGAAATCATCAAATTGAGCTGTGATACATCTCCAGTGGCAGCCGCCATCAAGTCACCTACCCGTTGGCGATTGTGGAAGGTTTGGCTCTTACTCAACAAGCTGATATACAGCTCTTCGCGAGCGTCACGCTCCATGCGCGATGCCAAAAACTCACGAATCACGGTATTGATCATGTCGACCACCGCAAACGCAGCCCGTAACCCAAGCAACCCCAACGACACAATCAGCAGTTGATCAATGGTGCCACGTGATTCGATGACTTTAAATGCCTGCTGGATCTGAAACGATGTATACGTAAAGGCACTAATTGCGACTAATGCTAGTGCGATAAAACCGATTGGCAATAATGGATAGCGCATCACATGCGAAAAAATCCAGCGTACCGCCGTGCTCCGATTATATGGATATTCATTCCCCGTCCGAAATTCGCGTAACACACATGCTCCTTGCTCTGCTAGTACCCCGTGAATGCATACGTTCTTAGTAATAAATAATCGAACACACCCCCCATTTTTATACGTACCCTAAAATTGTAACATAGAACACATTTTCTATCTGTGAAAAATCACTACGGAAAACCAAGAAATCCCCGCATTTTTTCAGTTCCAGTGAAAAAATTACCGGGAATCAAGGATTGTCGTGTCTGTCGTTGGCGAAAAAAGAGGAGTGGGCGGGAGCAAAGCTCAACCGCCCACGCAGGATGAAGAAACCGAGTCGCCTCGGGAGGTGTTAGGGGGCGACGTGAAGCTTGGCGGACATTTGCATGTCATTGTGATAACCGTCGCAATCATCACTCGATGTCTTTACTATACCACAGGCTTTTGCCAGAAATATAAGAAATCCATAAGAATTTCCTGATATTTGGCTATAAACCGTCATTTTACCGATAATCTTGATAATCGAAGCCCACAATCATATCCTTGTCAGGATTGCCATGCAGCCAAATATCCAAGATTTGCCCAGAAATCGCTGTAGATGGGGGGATGGCCGGCATAGCACCGCGATCGAACCATTTTGCATCGGCCAATTCTTCGGCGTCCATACGAATATCGCCACGTTTGTATTGCGCCAAGAACCCGACCATCACTTGATGGGGGAAGGGCCAGCATTGGCTCCCGACATAGCGGATGGTGCTGACTTCGACACCTACTTCTTCGAGGACTTCTCGCGCCACACAGGCTTCGAAACTTTCACCCGGCTCGGCAAACCCTGCCACCAAACTATAGCGATTACCCCAGCCAACTTTCGTCGTCAGCAACACGCGATCACCGTCGTGGATAAGCACAATGATGGCCGGGCTGACCGGCGGGAATACTTCGTGTTTGCATGGGTCACAGCGCAACCCCCACGTATTGGGGATGGCACGATACGGTGCGGCACAACGACTGCAGTACTTGGTCATGGTCTGGAATTCGATGAGTTCTTTGGCGTAACTCCCCGCCATGACCACTTCTTGGCGGATGCCGGGATGATTCATCAAATTACGCAAATTCACCGTCTGTAAGCCCTCAGACAATTCACAATCTGGGTCAACAGTCGCAGCATGCACCGAGATATCGCCTTGCGTGCCCAATGGAAAGTGCTTGCTGATGGCAATACTCGTCGGTGATTGTGCTGTCCCTGGCAACGGCTCGGCGGGGTTTTGGGTATCGACAATCAAATCATCGCCACGCATCACATACCACACATGGGTCGTACCAGTGGGCAAATTGGGGGGATAACAACGAATAAACGCTTCCATGTGTGAACCTCTCTGGTCTAATTAGACGGCACTGTCATTCCCTGGGCGATTAAACCAGCGGAAAAATACCACGGTCAACACCCCAAAATACACCAACCCACCCGGGAGCCACATAATCAAACCAGCCAATTCTTGGTCGGCTTGGGCAGTCATGCCCCATGGGCGCGCCACAGCTTCATATGCAGGATAAATCACATACCCCGCAAACGTCAACAACGCACCAATAATAGTGGGTGGCAATGACATGAAAAACAAGTACAACATCAACATACCGGGGGTGGAACGAGGAATTTCGGGTTGTTGGCTATATACCGGCCACCACGACAAAATCGCTGACAGCACAAACATCACATGCTCAAGTACATGGACTTGCTGATCCCGAATCGCCAAATCGTAATTCCCTGGCACATGCCAACCCACAAATATGGCATTGTAGATGATAAAAACTCCAACGGGTGAGAATATAGTTTGGGCGATAGCCCGCACACTTCCATTGCGCAGTAGCAACGACCCAATCGCAGGAGGAATGCTCAATATAATGAGTGGTGGCACAATCAAAATCAGAATTAAATGTTGCACCATATGCATACTGAGCGACACCAGCGCCAATGTATCGATCGGTGATATCAACGCCACAAACACCCATACCATCGCCAACAAAAAGCGATTACGCATCAGCCGTGTCGCACCCGCTACTTGCCAGCGCTGCGCAAGTGGCCCGGTCACACCAAGGTACACAGCAATAATGACCACCAAGCCAACGATCAAGCGCGGTTCAAAATTCCATGCATATGGATTCATGATATTCCTCGTGCCTACACATAAATAGCAACGCGCCGCAGGGACTTCCCTGCGGCGCCGAGATCCTATTGATTACCCAGCAATCCCGCCATAATTCGAAAAAATCGTCAAGAACCCGAGGCACATCGTGACGGCAAAAATCAATGGTACGATAAACACAAATTGAAAAATCCGTGCATCACCGCGTAAATGCATAAAGAACATTACCACGCCAGCACCCTTGGCAATCGACAAGATAAACAAAATCGCCAAAAATAATTCGTGACCGACGGTGTCTTTCACCAAAAATATTGCAACTTCGATGGTGGTAATAATCGCCAAAATGGCGCCAACCATCCAATAAAACCGCGTGCCGTGTGCTTCATGCGCCTCAGCATGCTGGTCGTGTGTAGCATGTTCTGCCATCAGACACCTCCATCAAATCAAATATATCAAAGTGAAAATAGCGACCCATACCAGGTCGACAAAGTGCCAATACAAACCGACGAGTTCCACATCCATTGGGTTTTCGGGCGATGCCGAAAATTTACGCACCTTGAAGTAGACCGCAATCAACCAAATCACCCCCAAGGTCACGTGCAAACCGTGGAAGCCCGTCATGGTAAAGAAGGTCACCCCGAACAAGCTCTTGACCGTTTCGCCTTCATACACAAATTGGGGGGCGAGCTTGAGACCTTCGGCATACAAATGCGAAAACTCATAGGCCTGCCCCAACACAAAGCTTGAACCAAGGATAATCGTCGCCAACAACCAAAAACGGAACTTAGCCCATTCTTTGGCTTTGGAAGCCGCTAGCGCCAACACCATGGTCAACGAACTTGCCAACAAAATTGCAGCAAGCACTGAGGTCAAATTAATCCCCAAAAAGTGCTTGGGGTCCATGTGCGCCAACATTCCACTCGCCGTCAATTGGGCTTTGGTGCGGGCATAAAAAATCAAGTGAGTGGTAATCAATGCCGTAAAAAAGAGTGTTTCGGAACCGATAAAGGCCCACAACCCTAATTTGCGACTATCGACGCCGAGCGACCCAACCAATGGGGCTTGCCCAGCTTCATCATGATGCGCATGACTCGTAGCGCTCATACAATCTCCTCAACGAGTGCTACCGGCAATGCCGGTAGCACAACGGTATTTTTTAGTGATGCTGACCGAGGTACGGCGAATCTTTGCGTGAATCAACAATCCAACCACGAATCGCAATCGCCACCATGACAATCCCAATCAAGATAAATCCAAGGGCGGCCACGCGGGTAGGCAAACCAAGAATGTCTTTGTTGATGTAGATAAATCCTAGGGCCGCAATCGTCAAGCCACCCGACAAAATCATTGGGCTAAACGTCATGCTTGGCATGTGGATTTCTTTGGCACCAGCAGTTCCTTCATCGGTGTATTCGTAGCGCACTTGTGACGGCGCACTTGACGCACCATGATGATCATCGCCGGCAGCATGGGGATACTTGGCATCCCACAATGGGCGACGACTGTTCACCACTGGGATATGCAAGAAATTGTATGACGGTGGGGGTGACGGAATCGTCCATTCCAACGTCGCAGCATCCCATGGATCGTTACTGGCTACTTCACCATTGCGCAAGCTCGAAAGGACGTTGTAGATAAAGACCAAAATCGAGAAGGCCAAGAAGAACGTCCCAACCGTCTCGATAAAGTTCCACAAATCCCAACCCATACCCGCTTCATAAGTGTAAATACGCCGAGGCATACCTTCGGTACCGACGATGTGCATAGGGAAGAAGGTCACATTAAACGAAATCAACATGATCCAGAATTGGATTTTGCCGATACGCTCGTTGAGCATCCGTCCGGTCATTTTTGGGAACCAGTAATACGCGCCCGCAAACAACCCCAAAATCGAACCGCCAAACAATACATAGTGCAAATGAGCCACCACGTAATATGAGTCGGTTTGTTGTAGGTCAATCGGCGGTGATGCCAAGGTAATCCCACTGATACCACCAATAATGAACATCGAAATGAAGCCGATGGAATACAACATCGCTGTCGTCAAACGCACATCACCAGCCCACATTGTCGCAATCCAATTAAAAATTTTGACACCGGTGGGGATGGCGATAACCATACTGGCCGCCGCAAAAAAGGCATTCGCCATCGGACCCATACCGACGCCAAACATGTGGTGAGCCCACACGATGAAGCCGAGGAACCCGATACCAACACCCGAGAAAGCCACAAACGAATAACCGAAAATTGGTTTGCGCGAGAAGACCGGCAAGATTTCTGAAATCATACCCATCACCGGCAAAATCAAAATATAGACTTCGGGGTGACCAAAGAACCAGAACAAGTGCTGCCACAACATGGCATCGCCGCCTTGGGCTGGATTAAAAAAGGCACCACCGAATTGACGGTCAAACAACAATTCGATTGAACCGACGGTGAATGTCGGGAAGGCAAAGATGATGATAAAGCTCACCACCAAGTTCATCCACACAAACAAGGGCATGCGGTTGATGGTCATGCCAGGGGCACGCATGTTGAGTACCGTCACAATGAAGTTCAACGCACCGGCAATCGAAGCAATACCCGTCAAACCCAATCCCAAAATCCAGTAATCCATACCCGAGGTTGGTGAATACTGTACTTGGGTCAATGGGGCGTAGGCAAACCAGCCACCATTGGGTGCGCCACCGGTCAAGAAGCTCATGTACAGCAACAACCCGCCGCCCAAGAACAACCAAATCGACATGGCGTTCAAACGAGGGAAAGCCATATCACGGGCCCCAATCATCAATGGCACCACATAGTTACCGATACCGACGTTCATCGGCATTACCATCAAAAAGATCATAGTGGTGGCATGCATCGTAAAGAGCTGATTGTAGACATCAGCACTCAAAAATGTGTTGTTGGGGGCACCTAATTGCACCCGCATCAACATTGCTTCGATACCGCCAAGCAAGAAAAAGACAAAGGCACTTACGATATAAATAATACCGATTTTTTTGTGATCAACAGTGGCCAACCACGTCCGCCATGGGAATGACCCCGAGGAAGCCGTAGCGGGTGACACTGATGTCAACTTATGCTCAGCAATCGCCATTGCTAGACTCCTTATTTCTCTGCCGGCATATTGACGGCAAACTTCATACCATCAAGATACGCCACTAAATCCGCTACTTCCTGATCCTTCAACATACCCTTTTTGATGAC
>CALFIC010000133.1 GCA_937876225.1 uncultured Chloroflexota bacterium
ATTAGTCTCTTTTTCACCCCTATCAATAGTAGTATTTTGGGTAGTCTCCCCAAAGAGCAAGGTGGCGTCGCCAACGGCATCATGTCGGTGGTGCGTACTATGGGGCAAATTAGTGGGATTTCGATTGGGGCCTTTATTTGGACCTACCAAGTCAACCTCATCGGTGGTCAACACTATAGTGATATTAGCCAAGCCCCACAAGCAATTTTGCATCAAGGCTATTCAATCACCATGCTCATCGGGGCGGCGATTTGTTGGAGCGGCTTGTTACTCGTATTGTTCCGTACCAAGCGACCACCCACACTCCCTGCTGCCACCGCCTAACACCTATTTTGTGAACGAGATACACCATTGTGCAATGGTGTATCTCACACGTTTTTCATGTCACGTGTTACTCTTTTTTACACCAGAAACGGAAAACCATGACCACGGATGCAAATCGCAAATGGTGGGCGCTGGCCGCCGTCGGCAGCGGGACATTCATGTCAACCATCGATGGCTCGATTGTCAACATCGCCCTCAACACCATCCAAAAAACCTTTACTGCCTCACTCGGGCAAGTCGAATGGGCCGTCCTGGCCTATTTATTAGGCATCGTCTGTTTATTACCCAGCATGGGGCGACTCGGAGACATGATTGGGCGCAAACGAGTCTACATGGCCGGCTTTATTATATTTACGACGGCATCGGTATTGTGTGGTTCGGCATGGAGCCTCGAATCGCTGGTAGCGTTCCGCGTCATGCAAGCGATTGGTGCCGCCATGATCCAAAGCATGGGCATCGCCTTGCTGGTGCAAGCCTTCCCGAGTAGCGAGCGCGGGCGCGCCTTGGGCTACAACGGTACAATTATTGCCACGGGCATTGCAACTGGTCCGGTGCTCGGTGGACTGATTATCGGCACGCTGGGCTGGCGGGCTATTTTTTATGTCAATTTTCCGATTGGCATCATCGCCATGTTGATTTCGTTGCGGGCGCTCGTTGCCGACAACAAACGTTCTGAACAAAAATTCGACTTGCTCGGGGCCGTGTTGCTGGGCGGGTCGTTGGTTAGTATTTTGTATAGTTTGACCGAAGGACAGCATATCGGCTTTACCGTGCCCTATATTATGACCATGTTTGCCGTCGGTATTGTCGGCTTGATTGGCTTTGTGTTATGGGAATTACGTACCCCTGAGCCGATGGTCAACATGCAGTTTTTCCGCATTCCCAATTTCAGTTTGGGGATTATGACAGCCATGTCGGTAGGAATGGGAATTCAATTCAATTTCATCTTGCTGCCTTTTTTCATGCAAAATGTCTTGCATTTCAATGCCCAAAAAACCGGTTTGATGATGGTCATTTCGCCCATCGCGATTTCGATTATGTCGACCGTCAGTGGGCGTTTGTCTGACCGCTTTGGACCACGCTGGATCGCCCCCATCGGCATGGCAATTTTGGGCTTTGGGTTGTTTAATGTCAGCACGTTAACCCCAGATTCCACCGTATTCGACATTGTGATCCGTGTCGTCTTTATCGGGTTGGGCTTTGGGACATTCCAATCCCCCAACACGAGTAGTGTCATGGGCAGTCTCCCCAAAGAACGGGGTGGCATCGCCAACGGGATTTTGGGTGTGATGCGTACCATCGGGCAAATCAGCGGCGTCACGGTAGCGGGCGCTATCTGGACATCACGCGTGGCCGCGATTACCGGTACCGCCTACACCGACATCACCAAAGCACCAGTAATGGCACTGACCCAAGGCTTCCAGACGGCACTCATCGTGGCGGCTTGTATTGTGTGGGTCGGGATTATCCCGGCACTATTCCGCAACAACAAAATGCACGAAGCACCGACTGCTGCTTAATCACATAGCAAAAATGGGACACGCGTACGTGTCCCATTTTTGCTATTCAATACTGATGCTTCTCTGGTATAATGACATACTACAATATACCGCAAGGAGCGTTATGATGCTATTTATTACTCTTGGACTAGGCCTACTGGTTAGCGCCATCGTTATGATTCGCCGCCAAGCCAACGCCCGCCACCTCGCCCCCCGCCCGGTCGTCATCCGCACCACGCCCCGACGCCGACGCTAATACTAACAGAGCACCATGACTGATACTTCAATTGATTTACTGGCCTTGACGACCACCCAAATGGTCGAATTCTTGGCGACCATGGGCGAGCCGGCTTTCCGGGCTCGCCAAATTTCGCGCCAACTCTATGTGAATTTGGTTGATGACATCCAGCAGATGACCGATTTGTCATTAGCCCTCCGCCAAAAACTGGCAACGCACGCTCGCATCGGCTCACTCAGCCTGCAACGGGTCGTCAGCGCCGACAATAGTTTGACCCACAAAGCGTTATTTAATTTACCCACGGGCGAGCTCATCGAAAGTGTGTTGATGATCTACCCCGACCGAGCCACCGTCTGTGTATCGACCCAAGCAGGTTGCGCCATGGGATGTACGTTTTGTGCGACGGGACGACTTGGGTTGCTCCGCAACCTCGAGAGTCATCATATCGTCGAACAGGTATTGTGGGCCCGGCGCACCTTGCGCCAACTCCAACGCCAACAACCCACCACTCCCCCCCGCGCCACCCATACCAGTGATGGTGATGAATGGTGGGGAACCGATGGCGGCCACCCCGACGCCCTCCCGCAAACCCTCGGCAACGTGGTATTTATGGGGATGGGCGAACCCTTCGCCAACTACGATCGTTGGTGGCAAGCCGTAGAACGCCTACACGACCCCCAAGGACTAAACATTGGCGCCCGGGGCTTGACGGTATCAACCGTCGGACTCGTCCCAGGCATCAAACGCCTAGCGGATGAAGCATTGCAAATCAATTTGGCAATTTCATTGCATGCCCCCAACGACGAACTCCGTTCGTCGATGATGCCGGTCAACAAACGCTGGAATATTGCCGAGTTGATGGCCACCACCCGCGCGTACGTCGCCAAAACCGGCCGCCGCGTCTCATTTGAGTATGTGCTGTTGCAAGGTCAAAACGACTCGCCAGCGCATGCAGCAGAACTCGCAGAACAAATCGGCGATTTGCTTTGTCACGTCAACTTGATTCCATGGAATCCGGTGCCAGGCTTACCGCTTGGCCGTTCCGATCGCCAGCGTGTCTTGGCGTTCCAACGGGTCCTCCAAGAAGAACGGGTGCCGTGTACGGTACGGGTAGAGCGGGGGGTGTCGATAGCCGCAGCCTGTGGGCAATTGGCAGGAGCAACAATTACCGGCCCCTAAAAGGACGTGTCATGTATTTACCCATGTTGATGCTAATTCGCCGCATCATCGGTGCATTTTTTTTGATACTCGGAATTATTGGATTACTCATGCCCATCCTCCCAGGCTGGCCATTCCTCGTACCAGGAATTGCGCTACTGGGTAGTCGTGACCCCTGGTTGCGCTTTATCCACCTCGGGATTATCCGGCTACTCAAATTCATCAAAAGTCGCCGCACACCTTGGATTCGCCAGAGTGGGGAACGCTTGTTTGAGGCCTACAAACAGACACGCACCGTCGTAGACCCCCTGATTATCCGGAGCGAACGGACCATCGAGCGCTGGGTGGGCTATACCCCCAAACATCCACCACAAGCATAGACGTGCTATTATTTGGTAGAGTTTGTTTCGCTACCACGAGGAATGCATGAGCACCAAACCCCAAAACGTCAAGGGCATGCGCGACCTGCTGCCCCCAGCCATGATGTTGCGCCAACACATTATTCAGACCTTGCGGAGCGTGTTTGAGCGCTATGGCTTCGAACCCCTGCAAACCCCCGCCCTCGAACATGCCGAAACCATTGAAGGCAAATTAGGCGACGAAGAACGCTTGATTTATCGCTTCGAAGACCATGGCGGCCGCAAATTAGCCATGCGCTACGACCAAACCGTACCACTCGCACGCGTCGTCGCGCAATACCAATCACAACTCCAATTGCCGTGGCGGCGCTACGCCGTCGGGGCATCGTATCGTGGCGAGCGCACCCAACGGGGGCGCTACCGTGAGTTTTATCAGGCCGACGTCGATATTGTGGGCTCGGCGTCACCCGTCGCCGATGCCGAAATCATCGCCGTCCTCACCGACGCCTTGACCGCCCTCGGCTTCGACAATTTCGTCACGCTCCTCAGCCACCGCCAAATTTTGAGTGGCATCGCCCGCGTGTCGGGGCTCGACGAATCCGCCGCCGGTGGCGTCTACCGTGCCATCGACAAATTAGACAAAATCGGTCCTGATGGCGTGCGCACCGAACTCGCCAACAATGGCGTGGCCGCTGAAGCCATCGAGCGCATTCTGACCCTCGTATCGCTCACTGGCGATAGTGCCAGCGTGCTCGACACCCTGGCCCACGAGCTGGCCGGCGACGAACGTGCCCAAGCCGCCATCACCAACCTGCGCGCCATCATCGCTGCCGCCAGTGCCATGGGCGTGCCTAGCAATCGCTATAGCGTGGCGCCACGTCTGGCCCGGGGCTTGTCGTATTACACCGGCATGGTCTGCGAAGCAGTGGTTGAATCCCCTCCCATGGGCTCTTTGCTCGGTGGTGGCCGCTATGACGATCTCATTGGACAATTTGCCGACCGCTCATTGCCCACCGTCGGGATCGCCTTTGGGCTTGATCGCTTGCACGACGTGATGGAAGAATTGGGCATGGGACCGCGTGGCGCCATGGCCGATGTATTTGTGACCATATTTGGGGCCGACAGTCTCACCGCCAACCTGACCATTGCCAACCAATTGCGGGCAGCTGGGCTCAACGTCGAAGTGGCGCTTGACGCCAACGAACGCTTGGGCAAGCAACTCCAGGCCGCCAATCGGCGTGGGATTCCCTTTGCCGTAGTGCAAGGCCCCGACGAGCAAGCTGCCGGCGAAGTAGTGGTGCGTAATCTGGTAAGTGGCGATCAACATCGCATCAGCATGGCCAATCTGGTCGCTGACATTCGTGCCTTGTTGCAAAAATAAACGAGGCCATGATGCAAAACGAACTGCGCCATCAGAGCGTCCAGCACTTCCTCGATCAACTCGCCTCGGGTACACCCACCCCAGGTGGGGGCAGTGTGGCCGCGCTGAGTGGCGCCTTGGCGGCAGGGCTGATCACCATGGTCTGTGATTTGACTATTGGGCGACCACGCTACGCCGTATTCGAAAGTGAAGCGCGCGCCATACGGCAACAAGCCGAAGCCATCCGCACCCAACTCACTGACCTCATCCAAGGCGATATTGCGGCCTACACGGAAGTCGCTAACGCCTACAAACTCCCCAAAGAGGACCCGCATCGCCCCCAAGCTATCATTGATGCGCTGTTGACAGCCACCGATGTACCCCTGCAGATTGCCGAGCAGGCAGCGGCGCTATTGCCGCTCTGCCTGCCCTTGGCAGAGCACGGTAATCGCACCGCCGTCGGTGACGTGGTCGCCGGCGCCCATCTGGCCGTAGCGACTGTAGGTGCAGCCTTGGTCAATGTCACCGCCAATATCGGGGCGATTGCGAGTCACACCCGTGCCGCCGAGTTTTTACAACGCCAACAGGCAGCCCAGACTGGCATCGAAGCGCGACGGGATGCTGCCGTGGCCGCAGCTATTGCCCGGATGTAACGCCCAAATCAAAACCCCCGCATCCAGTAGTGGATGCGGGGATTTTTGTGGCCGAAATCGCGGCTAGCCTTGGTAGAGTCGTTCGCGTATGGTGTTGATTTCTTGTTTCAAGCGATTATCGGTGACGATTTCTTCGCCGATTTTGTCGCAACCATACATGATAGTGGTGTGATCACGGCCGCCGATGAGGGTACCGATATCGACCAAGCTCGAATCGGTTTCTTCGCGGAGTAAGTACATCGCCACTTGGCGGGGGCCAACGATATTGCGGCTCCGACCACGCCCTTGGAGCATACGCAAATCAACCCCATAAAACTCACAGACTGCCCGCAAAATCATATCACCAGTCACACGTTTTTTGCGGCTGGTATCAAGCAAATCGCTGAGCGCAGCTTGGGCACTTTCGACCGAAATCGCGGTGCCGTTGAGTTTGGCATAGGCTACCACCCGATTGAGGCTGCCTTCGAGCTCGCGGATGTTGCTTTGGATGCGTTGGGCGAGGAACTCAATCACGTTGGCAGGTACGTCGACCGTCATCTGCTCGGCTTTGGTACGCATAATCGCCGTACGAGTTTCGTAGTCGGGCATCTGAATGTCGACAATCAAGCCCCATTCAAAGCGCGAACGCAAGCGTTCTTCGAGGGTCAGAATCGCTTTGGGGGGACGATCCGAAGTAAGCACAATCTGCTTACCGGCCGTATGCAAGGTATTGAAGGTATGGAAGAATTCTTCTTGGGTGGCGTCTTTGCCGGCGATGAATTGAATATCGTCAATCAACAAAATATCAATATTGCGGTAACGAATCCGGAATTCTTCGGTTTGTTGGCGCCGGATGGCGTTGATGAGGTCGTTGGTGAACTTCTCGCTCGATACATACAGCACGTTGATTTCGGCATCACGCTCGAGGGCCGCATTGCCAATGGCATGGAGCAAGTGGGTTTTGCCGAGACCGACACCCCCATACAGAAATAATGGATTGTAGGCTTGGGCGGGATGATCGGCGACTGCCATACAGGCGGCGCTCGCTAACCGATTACTCGAACCGATAATGAATCGGTCAAAGGTAAAACGCTGATTGAGCATCCCACGTGTAGCCGTCGTAAAAAAATCACTCTGTGTCGGCGCGTCAGCGTCAGACGTAGTCGGCGATAACGACCCAAAAGTCAATTTGGGTTTGGGTGGGTCTAATGGTAGTTGTGGTTGAATCACCACGGGTAGCGCCACTAATGGCGTGGTGGGAGGTGTGACCACAGGAACATCGTCACTATCACTTATTAGTGGGGTGACAACCGTATCATCAGCCCCCACAGGCACTTCTCCCGCAGGTACTTCTCCCGCAGGCACTTCCGGCGATGATGATTCAACAAGAGTATCATCATCGACTTGGATATTTAAGGCGGCCAACATTTCGTCAGTAATCTGTGGAATCACACTTGTAATCGACGAATCAATCGGCACAGCAACCGGCAGTATTGGTTCAGGTGTGGCAATGACCACCGGTTCGGGGACATATGCCCCAACGATGACACGCACAAGCACCGAATAACCGATAATATCGCGTAGTTGCTCACGGATTACCGCGCTATACCGCGATTCAACGACTTCGCGTAACATCGGCGTAGCGGTACTCACCACGGCAGTCGTATTGTCGAGATGCACCAACTCGGTACGGCGTAGCCACGTATTATATTCAACGCGCGGAAGCTGGATTTCGAGCGCTCCGAGCACGCTATTCCACGTTTTGGCGATATTCACAACGCCCTCCCAAGAGGTTAACTTATAGTGTAAGGGGGTCAAAAAAACCCTGCCACTCGTGGCGTTGCAGGGAGAAAATCAGACCGGTGTTGACTACTATCATACCCAATTTACCGCATACTTGCAACCTTAATATTCACGAGATGTAATTCATGCATGAATATTCTTTTTGCTTCTCTATCTTATTTGCTACTACACACCATTTAATCAAATACCCCAACGTATTTTTTGTAATAAAATTGCAAGAATATCATATGAATATTTAACATGAACAATAGCATTCCATTTTTAGAATCATCATATACGAATAAACAGCGTAGCAAATAATATCGATGAAATTTGAGATAGCAAGGCGAGTAAGCATATTTGCGTTTGTTTAATTATTTACTTTTTTATGGTATTTTTCATGCATTTTTCAATCAAAAACCAATAACACCACCCACAATTGTTTGTCTATTTAAAGAAATTGATGGTTATACTGCGTTATTTATTCTTACAGTTTTCTCATCAAAAATCAAGTCAGTGTTTTTCCTATTACATTCATCGTATCGTATAATGAGGCTGAGGTTTTTTTGACAAAGGATTCTACCGTGAAAAAGCTCCTACTCGTAATGTGTCTCGGTGTGTTGGTTGCCTGTGGAGCAACCGCCAAGCCCGCCAGCAACGGTGGTGATACCGCCGCCACGGCCGCACCAGATGCTCCCGCCGCCACGGCCGCACCAGACGCTCCCGCCGCCACCGCTGCCCCTGCAGCCCAAGCATTACCCCCGCATATGGCCAATATCAAGGGCGAAGCCTTTGATGGCGATGTTCCCATCAGCATGAAGGTCGGCGAGGCATATGTCTTTACTGGCGAATCCAAAGGCTGGCAAGTAGCCACCATCAACCCCGAGTTGATCGAAGTCAAACAAGGTGGCACACAAGACACCTACGAAACCAATCCTGGATTCGTTGCCCTAGCCCCCGGCAAAGCGGTGGTCACCGTCACCAGCCCTGCGAACACCATTCTCACCGTCATGATCACCATCGAATAGCCCATACCAAACGCTTCACCCCGTGCCGCATATGCGACCCGGGGTGTTTTTTGTGCGTGGACAATGGTTGCTGTGCTACATTATGACAGCGCCGCACAATTGGTAATGGATGCGCATTAATCTTCCCGAAATTTGTAGCCAATCCCATATACCGTCACAATAAACGAAGGCTGATTTGCATCAGGTTCAATTTTGCTACGGAGATTACGAATATGGACGTCAATGGTGCGATCAGAGACAAACTCACCGACAAAAATCATATCAAAAATATTACGGCGACTATAGACCTTGCCTGGGGACGACATCAACAACGACAAAATCGCAAATTCCGTGGGAGTCAGGGTTATTTTTGCATTATTGATAATGACGGTACGATTAATGCTATCGAGGCGAATAAACGGATTAGCGGCCACCACATGAATACGTGACATGCGCCGAATAACCGCAAAAATACGCGCAGTGAGTTCTTTCATTTTCACAGGTTTAGTCATATAATCATCGGCACCCATTGCGAGGACATTAACGGTGTCTTCTTCATCGATTTTGGCAGAGACAACAATAATCGGGATGTTTGAGCGTGTACGTAATTTCTGGATAAATGTTTCGCCATCCATTTTGGGCATCATCAAATCCAACACGATACAATCGAATTCATGAGTCATACATAATTGAAATGCTTCTTGACCATCACCAGCACACATGACACGTAGCTGTTGTTGACTGAGATATTCGCTAATTGTTTCTCGCAGGCTAATACGATCATCAACGACTAATATATGGTGCATATTTATTCCATTTCATATCAACAGTATGCAAAAACATATTGCATCGATAGTACCCGTATCTATTAATAGTCTCACTATATACGAAAAAAACCAAAAAAATCGCATATAAATATGAAGAAGCAATATCCAAAACGGATACAAATACACCGTGCCTATCATTTAGCTAATAGGCACGGTGTATTTGTATCAACCATTAGAATCTGACACAAGGCCAGGAAGCCACCGGATGATTACTCGGTTACAGTAAACGGGATGAGGTCGCCTTGGATGACGCCATCAATGTAGAGTTCGGCTTCATAATTCCCTGCAGGAATAGCATACGTAGGCCCAATATCGATGGGGATTGCCATATTAGTAGCACCGTCAGTTGCACCACTCCACACCCCTACGTAGCGCAACGATGTATCTTCATTCCCATCAAGATAGAAACGCACCAACACGTGGGCATTCGTAGCAATGTGCTGGGCATTCATATGCAAGACTAATGGATTTTGGGCTACATCATCTGCACGAAACGTATTATTGGCAGTAAAGGCATTGTTGGCATCTGTGGTCCCAATTTCGATATCGGTGGCCTGTGCGGTGCTTGGTTTGATATTGTATTCGAGCGTTATGGCAGTCGAACGTAGTTGATGGATAGCGTCTTGGGCCAGCGCAATCGTCTCTGGGGAAATTTTTACCGCGGGGAAGCTACTATCTGGGTTGTTTTGACCAGCCAAGATGACATCTTCAATGACATCAGTCATGTCATTCATCATCACCCACAATTGATCATCAGGCTCATCGCCTTTGGCACGAATCTTTGTCACTTGATCACGCATTTGTGTATCCAAAGATGCAAGATCAACGGCGGCATCTTTGGTATCATCACGTGCCAATTGGACTGCGATTTGTTGCCCCAACGCCGGAATACTGTGTGGTTCACGGGCAAGCCAACCGTTTGTTGCCGTCTCAGCTTCTCCAAAATGCCCTTGTAGCATCATGATATAGCCTTCGAGGTTATCAATACTTGGTTGGTCGTAACCATATTTACGCGCATTTACCAGACTCTCCAGTGCCTCGGGGTATTTGTCGTGTTCATACAACAGCCACGCTTGTTCAAAATACGCATCAGCATAGTCTGGTTTTTGCTTGATTGCCTCAGCGTAGCCCACTAATGCATTCGTGTAATCACCTTCATAGGCGAGATCATAGGCTTTGGTATAGGCATCAATAGCTGCGACATTCAACGTAGGCACTGGTTCTAGGTAGGTTTGCAACACCCAACCCGTCGTAACAATCGTAATGACCATGGCCATTGTCAGCACCATTGCGCGTGGGATGTTGCGCATGACCGCACCAAGGCCCAACAAAGCCAATACAAGTGCGATAAGAGTCAGATGGACGATATAGGTATTGGCTTTGCTATCCCAGCCTTCGTCCATCGGCGCATAAGCGGCGCGGAATTGTTCGGCACGGACTGCATCACTCAGATAGGTATCCACTTCGTAATGACTGATTGCATTATCACCAAGTTTATCGTAGGGCGGCTGCAATATGGGTGATGCCAAATTCAGTGACGTATGCAATAATTCCATTTTTTGGGCAACGTCTGCCTCGCCATTTTGACTAGCAAGGTCACGTTGTTGGATGATGAGATCACGCATGCGCTCAATCGTGCCGGTATCAAAGGCTGATTGTGTTTCGCCAGCACTGCGAATCCGCATTGCCTCGATGGCATAGCGCTGTGTTTCGGCGCGATATTGGGTATTGAGGTTACTCGCATGCACTTGGAGCATGCCAATGATTGCCGCATAAATCGTGATGATGGCAATCGTCACGCCAATCCATGGGTCGAGTTGATTGACCCGGTCAATAATTCGTTGCATCATATCAGTCGTCCTGCCTCAATCATTACCGTAAGTACCACACCAACAAGCGATGCAACAACGCCAAACAACGCCAATCCAAAATTTATTTGTGGTGATTCAATCAGTTCACTACACGATACAATCAAGATAATCACGGCATACAACACCAAAATCACTACTAATTGATCGGTTTTGTTGCGACTTGCTTGCGAATCTGCATAAATTGCCATTGAATCGACATTATGTCTGCCCACAAATTTCGCATAGCTCGAACGATAATCAGCGGTGCGGTTAAACGCACCACTATGATTGATAAATCGCTGTGGGAAATAATCTTTGGCGATAGTCCCTGGGATGGCGTCAAGGGTACTCTGCTGTAAATACAATTCCTTAGCGGTACTATCCTGACTGCCATTGGATTGGAACAACGAAATATCACGCGCATTCATCGAGGTCACATAATCAGTGTACGCCCGCAAATGATCGCTGACACTATTTGCCGCCCGAATCCGCGCACTCGAATCAGTAATCAATGCATGAATGGCTGCATTTAACGCGTCACCCATACTGTCGTCAACCACAGACATACGCCACGCCGTAAACGCACCGCTCGCAGTCGCACATAATAACGCCACTGCAATCCAAATTTTGGCAAATGAATCTGTCACTCTGTCACCTTTCTTTTTCTGGGTATTTATAGGATATATAGGTCACCCCAATATTATCTCATGTTGAGGCGGTATGAACAACCCTATGTGTTAATTTTAACAATAGATGCCGTTATAGCGCTGGCATGCGCGTCAAATCAATTATCTCCGGATTCAGTTGTTGCATTATCAGAAGCGATGGTATAATCAAATCAATTACAGAGAGAGGAGCAAATAATGCGTACCTGTGGCGTATTTGGCGCAGTTGTGCTCGCAATTATCCTAGTGCCGTTATTCGTGTTCGCGATATTGTTTAATGGTTTTTCACAGACGGTGTTGAGTTCACCAAAATTTATCGCGAAGCTCAATCCAGAGAATCTGCAGAGTAAATTCAACGAGGCGTTACCCTATTTGATGGTGACTGCACTTGAAAATCCAACGGACGCAGACAGCAAGCGATTATTCACGACATTGTTCCCAGACCCTACCGTGCAAACGCTGGCGAGTACGGCATTACCGCAACTCATAGCCGCGCTAAATGGGGATTATTCTGCGACGGCGCAACAAAAGGTCATGGAGACCAAACTCGAACCGCTACTCACCACAATGATTGATGCGGCACCAGTGTGTAGCGCGAGTCAAGCATCAGCGATTGCAATTGCGCTCAAGGGCAAACGTGCACTCGGCGAGACGCTTTGCAACCCCCAAGACCCAGCAGTACACAGTGAATTAACAACGTATTTTGCAACGCAACTGCGTGATGCCTTAAGCGGCAAAACGCTCTTAGATAACCCCAAAAACCCGACTACCACCGCCACAATGACCGATGTCACCACCACGATTACCACACTCAAAGTCGCCGCCACGCAAAGTTTGACGGTG
>CALFIC010000134.1 GCA_937876225.1 uncultured Chloroflexota bacterium
CATACGAGATAAACATCGGTGACTGGAGTTCAGACGTGTGCTCTTCCGATCTTCCCCCAGCGCAACAGAATTGTGTCTGCCGCGGGGATTTGTTCTACGAGGGCCACTACACTCGTCGCGCCACTAATCACGAGGGGTGGCACATCAATGCGGGCACTGATTTTTTTATCACCAAACAATACGTGCTGAGCCGTCGCACCAAACCACGCATCATGCCATTGCACGGGCAACGAGGTCTGAATCTGCTGCGCATACCACGTCACACTCGCAGATTGCGTCGGAGGCAGTTTGAGGGGAAAGTCACTACCAAACATGATTTTTTGGGGAGCGACCGTCAACGCCACCTGCACGATTTTGGCGGTATCAGGGTAAATCAACGACCCTGCTGCGGTATCGTAATAGACATTGGCGAGCGTACGGGCTACATTGGGCATCATTTCATAAAAAAACAACCCACCACCCCAATGGGCAAGGATGAGGCGCAACTCGGGGAAGCGGGCAGCAACTTCGTAGCAATCAACCAATGGGATATCGACTTTGCCCGGGTAGGCAGGGCCCACCGGTTCATTGACATGGAGCAACATGGGAATAGCGTGGCGCGCACAGTATTCGGCACAGCGCAAAAATCCCCTATCACGGAGCGAAAAACGCTGCGCCGCTGGACTTAATTCCCCCACACCACACATTCCTGCTGCGACACCACGTGCGATTTCATCACAGGCACTTGGATGATTGGGTTGCACCATCACAAAGGCATGGAGCCGCGTCGGCGCCTGGCGCATCGCCTGTTGTACTGTGCGATTGCGCGCCACACATGACGCGTGATGGCGGTAATACTCCCCCTGCCACACCGCCACATCCATCTCTGCCGCATCCAACGCCGCAACCACTGCCGGCACATCGGCATATGCTTGGACGCGCGAATTGTGGTGGAGCCATGTTTGCAATGACTCATCGGGGTATGATGGTGGCTGTGGCAAGTAATGTTGGTGGATGTCAATCCGCATGCACGCCCTCAGCCAGCTGATATATCGGAGCCACAGCGGCGTAGATATGCTCCCACGTGTACTGCGCATGGACTTTGGCATAGCCAGCTGCCCCAAATTGTTGGGCGACCGTAGTATCTGTCAACAACCGCTGAATCGCTTGCGCTAAGCCATCAATATCGGCAAACGGCACTAATAGGCCATCAAGACCATCGTGCACCAAATCAGGAATACCACCGGCATCGGCACCAATGACTGGCAAGCGATTACACCATGCCTCAAGAAACACAATCCCAAACGAATCGGTGCGTGATGGCAACACGAGCATGTCAGCGGCGGCATACGCATCGCATCGCTCAGCATCACTCGCATATGCCAGCAAGCGAATACGTGATTGGGTCGCGGCCGGTAATTGGTCATAGAATTGTTGAAAATGGGCCAGTGGCGCCCCAATCAACACCAGCGTCGCAACACTCCCTGTAGCCCAAAGTAATTCCATCGCCTGAATGGTCGTAATTGTCCCTTTGTCGCGCGCCATTGCCCCCACTTGCAACACAATCGGCCCGGTGATAGCATGACGGGCCCGGAAGGCCACATCATCACCACCTGTTACTTCGGCGGGCGTCACCCCAGCCCCGACCACATGGAAGCGCGGTGTAGTCACGCCATGTGATTGCAAAAACCGCGCCTCACGCCCGGTCATGGTAATCACATCACCACTTTGATTGAGTAGATCGAGTTGCTGTGGCATGCTGTAATAGCGTACAAAATTGCGGTCTTGGGCGTCACCAAGATGCACAAATGGCGTGGTAATCACAGGAATCTGCTGTGCCCGCGCAATCTGCATCACCGGGTGTAACAAGCCATCGAGGGTAACATTGGTCATATGGATGACATCGATGTCTGCCGCATGATCGGCCACCCAGGCAGTCAACGCAGGAGCACGCGGGGTCAATGCGGCGAGCCACCGAAGCAGCGGTAACGGCAAGCCAAACCGCCCTGCTTCCAGCAACAAGCGTCGCAGTATGGGGTAGACCAAGGGGATATCACTGATACGCTGCACCGGGAAGCGATAAACATCGCATCCTTCATGGGATTCATATCCGGGCGCAAATGTGCGCTTGTTGGCTTGCCAGAGTGACTCCAAATCGTGAGCGGTGGTCGTCAAAACGGTGACACGATGTCCATCGGCCACGAGGCGTTTGCTGATTTCGACGAAATAACGTACCGAGCCGCTTGCCACCGGATGATAGAGTTGCACGACGTGCACAATGTGCATAGCACTAATTACCCCACGAGATGCCCGAGTCAGCATCAAACAATTGGTCACGCGTCATCTGCACGGCATCACCATCCAGTTTACCGTCTTTGAGTTTTTGGGCGTACAACTCAAATCCTGGGGCACCAGCAGGCACTGCCAAAAACACTAACCAAGCCCCATCTGGTGAAATCGCTGGCGCCCGGGCAGTATTGAGTTTGGTCATCTGTGTTGGCGTACCACCATTTACTGGCAACCCAAAAATATCCGTACCGGTTGCAGTGCGTAACGCAAAATAAATCGTCTGGCCGTCATGACTCAAGGCGGGGTCATATGATTGGTCAGGCATTCCGGTAGGCATCGTGAGTCGCCCGTTGCCAATGGTATAACGCATAATCCGTGGGGCACCGTTTTGCCCAGCTGGACTAAAAGCAAAATAAATGTTTTTACCATCGACATCAAAAATCGCATGCCCGATATTACCCGAACCATCGGCATAGCCATCGACCCGTTTGGCACCGGCACGGGCATCCATGAAGTACATGATGAGTCGATATTCCGAAGCAGGCGAACCTTCTGGTGGGCCAAACTGCGACATATACACAATCCGGCTTCCATCTGGGGAAAAAGAAGGGTAAAACGCCCATGTCGAATCATAAATCCGCTCAAAACTATGGAGTGCATGCCGCGACATGTTGTCGGTTAATTGGATTGCTTCGCCACCAGCAGCAGATGTCAACATGATATCGCTGGCACTTTCGGTACGGCGCACAAAAACAATCCGCGTTCCATCCCGTGAAAACGCCGGTTGCCACGCATCACCAGTTTTGGTGAGCTGTTGCAAATTCCCTGCTTGCCACATCATCAAATCACCCGCTTTGGACATCAAAAGTCGCCCAGGCAAGTCAGGTGTGGCAATCACTGCTGGCGCACGACTTGTGGTACTGACGGTACCATCACTATTGGTGACGCTCGTCGTACGACTACAGGCAGCGAGTATCATTACTGCCAGACCCAAACGAAAGAACACAAAAAACCGTTTCATCTTCACTCCCTATTCCCTATTCTTCCGTTAAGGCAAACATGCGTGTGGCAGCAGCAGTGGTTACCAATACACGCAACGCCCGTGGCACGACTTCGATAATACTCGGCGTCATCCCGATAAAGTCACCATCGATTTGGACCGGCAATGCACCACCGCGAATATGCACTTGGCGCACACGCCGATAAATAATACTATCATCGTGCCAGCCAAAATAAAACTTAAGATATAACCCGATAAATTGCCAGGGGCCACGCACCATCGTACTCCCCGAAATTAAACAAATATCGAGGTGACCATCGTCAATCGTTGCTTTGGGAGTAAACGGAATAAAACTGGCATACCACGGTGTATTGCCCACCACCATCATCAAGGCCCGCACATCCATGATTTCGTCATCGAATTGTAGTTGCACATCAACCCCGCGAAAGCCCCATACGACCGTGATAATCCGCCCGATATAGGCAAGCACACCAAAGCGGCGTTTATCGTGCGAATAGAGGTGCTTGACGACGTCGGCGTCAAAACCAACCCCAGCCATCAACACAAAAAATCGCTCACCGATACGCCCCACATCCATGCGACCGACATCACCGGTCATAATTTGTTGGACGGCAGTCATGATATTCATCGAATACCCGGCTTCACGAGCCCACACATTGACGGTGCCCACCGGTAACGGCGCCAACACCACATCACTCCCAATCAACCCATTGGCGACTTCGTTGACCGTGCCATCACCACCAGCAGCAATCACGAGGTCATAGTGTTGCGCAACCGCCACACGGGCAAGCTCTTGGGCGTGACCCGGATGCGTCACCACCCATTCATCAACTTGCCAGCCATACGCTTGCCACAAGGCTATAGCCTGCGGAATATACGCACCCAGACCTTGCGCTTGGCCCGCATGTTGATTGGCGATGATACAGACTCGGGCATTATCAGGGATTTTCATAGTTCACTCGCAGGCGGCAATAAATCTACCGGCAAGGCATGCAGCCACGTCGCGTAGGCTTGTGACGGTGTCCGCCCACATACGACTCCTACATTCGCCAAGGCCTGTGCAACGAGCGATAACGACAAGCCCACCACATTGGTGATGCTCCCGTCTACGGCTGTCACCAATTTTCCAGCAAGTCCTTGGATACCATAGGCACCTGCTTTGTCCATTGGTTCACCACTAGCAATATAGGTGGCAATCATTGTGTTCGTCAACGGGAGCATTTGGACTTTGCTACACTGCACCAACAATAGCGGTTCGGTGTGCGGTGCAAACACTGCCATCCCCGTATATACCTCATGCCAACGCCCCGACAATCGCGTTAACATACTTGTGGCATCGGCCACATCACGAGGCTTGTTGAGCACTACGCCATCGAGTACCACAATTGTATCAGCGGCAAGCACTACTGCATCAGGATGCATACGAGCACAGGCTTCACCTTTGCGCCAGGCCCGCACCGTGGGATGATCATGGATATCCACCGACACATTGGGCATACGTGTCAAAAACAGTGCTGGTGGTAGGTGAAATCCCTCTTCGGCATCACTTACCACCACCCGAAACGGGATATCGAGCGCGGTCAGCAATTCGAAGCGCCGTGGAGATCCCGATGCTAAGATTATCTCGATTTGTTTACTCATATCAACAAATATGCTACTATCGTATTATTCTGATGAGAAACATCAGACTCGTGCTTCATACCATCGCATCACTTTGCACATTATACAATCCTATCATGAAACAACGGCAACGGTGTGTACGTCTAGTGCGATGGGAAAAGTTTCAGCGATCCTCCCCGTTTTGAAAGGAAGCGTTATGCAGTCACAACCACAGCCGGTGGTCGTCGTCCAGTCACGTATCCAGAGTGTCATGCAACAGGTCTATTTGTGGATGACCGCAGGACTTTTGGTGACCGGTGCTATTTCGAGCATGATTTTTAACAGCCCAACGTTGCTTGAAATGTTGGTAAAACCCTTCGTCTTCATTGCGCTATTTGTAGTCGAACTCGTATTAGTCATTGCGATTAGTGCCTTTATCAACAAAATGTCGCCGACACTTGCAACCGGGTTGTTTATTTTGTATGCGGCAGTCAATGGTATCACGTTGACGCCGATTTTCATTGCCTATACCAGTGCATCTATTGCCACGGCGTTTTTCACCACGGCCGGGATGTTTGCGGCATTGACGCTGTATGGATCAGTGACCAAACGGAACCTCAGTGGGATGGGGCGGTTTATGTTGATGGGCCTGTTTGGGTTGTGTATCGCCACCCTCGTCAACATTTTCCTCAAAAACACCATGCTCGATTTCGTAATTAGCATTTTTGGGGTAATAATTTTTGCAGGCTTAACGGCTTACGATACCCAACGCTTGAACCAACTCGCCAG
Source organism: uncultured Chloroflexota bacterium (assembly GCA_937876225.1). Taxonomy (GTDB): domain Bacteria; phylum Chloroflexota; class Chloroflexia; order Chloroflexales; family Roseiflexaceae; genus UBA965. The sequence continues at coordinate 5,678 of CALFIC010000134.1, forward strand.
CCAAGCCAACAGCGAAGACGAGATCGGGCGTTTCTCGATTATGGGTGCGTTGATCCTCTATCTCGACTTTATCAACTTGTTTCTCTATTTGGTACGTTTGTTCGGCAGACGCCGCGATTAATCGCAGTCATGATGAACCGCACACCTCCCCTCACTATTACCGTGAGGGGAGGTTTTTTAGTAGTGTCTGCAACGTAGCAATCAACAACGGTTGTTCGACGGCACGAATCCGGGCATGCAACGTCTCTTCGCTATCATCGGGCAAAATCACGACTTCATGGCTGGCCAAGACCGGACCACGATCGACTTCGGGCACAACGGTATGCACGGTACAGCCAGTCACCGGCAACTGCAACGCCAAGGCATCACGCACCACGTGCGCGCCCCGCAACGCCGGAATCACCCGCCCATCGCTGAGCACCACCGTATCACTGCCATCATCGGGGAGCAACGCCGGGTGCTGGTTAATCACCGGCATCGGTAAGGCACTCAATGCCGGCGCACTCAGAATCCGCATGAACCCCGACAACAGCACCAAATCAGGTTGCAATGCACAAATCAGCGCCACGATGGTATGCTCCCAATCGGCGCGTTGCGCCGGCGTCGCGTTGCGTGGGAAGGGCACCGCACAGACGGGGATGCGTTGATTGAGGGCGCGTTGCACCCCACCACAATCAGGGCGATCACTGACGACCAAGGCAATCCGGGCCTGCAAGCGCCCCTCCGCAATCGCATCGATGAGTGCTTGCAGATTGGAGCCACCACCCGACACGGCCACCACAATTGCTGGGTAGGTCATACAATCTCCGTCTGACCAATATCAAAGCGATAGTGCATACCCGCAAATTGTACGGCATCCACCGTCGCATAGGCCGTGCGCAAGGCACTCACTGCATCGACCCCATAGCCGACAGCATTGAGCACACGGCCGCCCGCCGTCACGAGTTGATCACCATCGCGCCGAGTACCGGCATGCAAAATCGTCCCATTCGCAGGGATTTTGGCAGAATCAATGGTAATTGCATCACCACTCCGCGGCGCATTGGGGTAGCCTGCACTGCTGAGTACCACACACGCAGCTACGCCTGCGCGCCACCCCAACGTATCGGGAGTAAGTGCCTGCGTGGCGGCAGCATAGAGCGCCAGCAGTACATCGCCATCACACAACGGTAAAATCACTTGGGTTTCGGGGTCACCAAAACGCGCATTAAACTCAATCACTTTGGGGCCATACTCGGTAAGCATGAGTCCCGCATACAACGCCCCTACAAATGGCGTCTGATGCGCGGCCAACATGGTAATAACCGGTTGCATCACTATTTCGGCAAGTTGTTGGGCAATGGGTTGGGTGATGGCTTTGAGTGGCGCAATCGCCCCCATACCGCCGGTATTGTGGCCTTCGTCACCATCAAATACCCGTTTATGGTCGCGTGCTGACGGCAACGCCAGTACCGTTTGACCATCACTCAAGGCAATCAACGATACTTCGGGACCGTACAAGCGTTCTTCGAGCAATATTTGTTCGCCCGCAGGGAGCGTAGCGAGCTGTGCAATAGCATCGAGAGTCTCGGACATACTATCAGCGACGATTACCCCTTTGCCAGCTGCCAAGCCATCGGCTTTGACCACCCAGGCTTGACCACTGTGGCGCACAAAGGCACTGGCCTCAGTGGTATCACGAAATACCCGAAAGGCCGCCGTGGGGACTGCTACCCGTTGCATGACTTGTTTGGCAAAGCTTTTGCTACTTTCGAGACGGGCAGCTGATTGTGACGCCCCAAATACGGGAATCCCTAGCGCACGGATAGCGTCAGACCAACCGGCAGCAAGCGGGGCTTCGGGGCCAATCACCACCAAATCCGTAGGGTGGGTGGCGAGCCATGCCTGGACATCAGCGAGGGTAGTCAATGGTGCGGTAGGGGCATCAAGGGCAATCCCAGGATTGCCAGGGGCTACGGTGAGGGTCGTGAGGCGTGGCGACGCCATTAAGGCCTTGGTCAATGCATGTTCGCGTCCACCAGAACCAATCAAAAGTACCCGCATTACGCCCCCCCGCCCATAAATACAATATCGTATTTATGAATTATATGCGATATAGAATGGAAAATGGAAAATGGAAAATGGAAAATGGAAAATGGAAAATGGAAAATG
>CALFIC010000135.1 GCA_937876225.1 uncultured Chloroflexota bacterium
TGACGAAAAATTGAAATATAGTCCACTCGTTTGTGAAAAAAGCATCCCGCAGTGGGTTTTTTGCGAAACCGGCATAATCAGCAGTGACGAAAAATTGAAATATAGTCCACTCGTTTGTGAAAAAAGCATCCCGCAGTGGTTTTTTTGCTAATCCGTAATAATCAGCAGTTGCAACAAATCGAAATTTACGCCACGCTAATGCCAAAAAACAGGTATGCTCAAGACTTGACAGTACCGGCAACAATGCGTAGGCTAGCGCTATCACTCGTTTTTATAAAAAAGGAATAATATATGCAACACCTCCTACTGACACGCCCGCGCATTGGCTTATTTGCGATTGGCTTACAGGCCTATTGGGCACAATTCCCCGGCTTACGTGAATTGTTAATTAGCTATTACGACGTGATTGCTGCGCAGTTGACGGCACTTGGCGCCGACGTGATCGGTGCGGGGTTGGTCGATACGGCACCGGCGGCGGTGGCTGCAGGGCAGTTTTTTGCACAGGCGCAGGTCGATTTGTTGATTTGCCATACGGCGACCTATGCCACGTCGTCGCAGGTATTGCCGATTGTGCAGCGGGCCAATACGCAAGTGCTTGTGCTGAATTTGCAACCGACGGGACAGCTCGATTATCCCAATACCGATACGGGGGCGTGGTTGGCGGCGTGTTCGGCTTGTTGCGTGCCCGAAATCTCCAACGCCTTCCGGCGCGCCCACATCCCCTTTCAAGTGGTGTCGGGTACGTTGCATGACGATGCCCGAGCGTGGGGGCGGATTGGTGAATGGGTGCGGGCGGCAGGAGCGGTGGCTGCGTTGCGGCAATCACGCATCGGGATGCTAGGTCACCCTTACCCCGGTATGCTCGACATGTATAGTGACCCCACCATGCTTCATGCCCAGTTAGGTTGTCATGTGGAATGGCTCGAATTCGATGAATTAGCTGCCAATGGTGACGCAATCGCTGCTGAGGCTATCGATACCCGGGTGACGCGGATTCGTGAATTGTTTGAAGAAGCGCCGCTGGGTGTCGATCGAATTTCGAAAGCGGTCACCCCCGATGGGTTAGCCAATGCCGCCCGCGTATCGTGTGCCCTTGACCAAATGGTCGCGAACTATGATTTGCAGGCCTTGTGTTACTACCATCGCGGCATGCCCGGCATGCCGACGGCTGATGCGGCAGCCCATTTAATTGTAGGGGCCACTATGCTGACCTGGCAGGGGGTGCCGTGTGCCGGCGAGGGCGACCTCAAAACCGCCATTGCCATGCTGATTATGGATCGAATTGGTGCCGGTGGCTCGTTTACCGAATTTTATGCTATGGATGTGCCCGAGCAATTTGTGTTGATGGGGCATGATGGTCCCGCCCATCCTGCGATTAGCGACAAGCCCCCGTTAATGCGGGCATTGAGCCTCTATCATGGCAAATCAGGCGAAGGCATTTCGATCGAAATGCGAGTCAAAACCGGTCCCATTACCATCCTCGGTGTCACTCAAGACGGCGACGGCAAATTGCGGATGCTTGTGGCTGAGGGTGAATCTATCCCTGGGCCGGTGTTGCAGATTGGCAACACCAATAGCCGGCTCAAATTTGCTAGTGCCCCGGCCACCTTCATGGACAATTGGTGCCAAGAAGCCCCCACCCACCACGTCGCACTCGGGATTGGCCATCAAGCGACCGTCATCAAGCATGTGGCGCGTTTGTTGGGGATTGAATGTGTGGAGTTGTCATGAACAGTTATGAATTAGCATTGCAGCGCCTCAAAACCCCCGACCATGCCTTTTCGCCGGCGCCAATTTGGTGGTGGAGCGGTGAGCCACTCGACAGCGCGCGCTTGCGCTGGCAACTCGAACGCTTTGCCGAGGGTGGGGTCTACAACCTGGTGATTTTGAATTTGGCACCGGCAGGCCCCATGCATGGCTCGTTGTCCGACGAACCACATTTTTTGACCCCAGAATGGTGGCAGATTTTTGTGGGGGTTTGTCGTGATGCCCGTGAATTAGGTATCAAAATCTGGTTTTATGACCAAATCGGCTTCTCGGGCGCCAATCTGCAAGGGACAATCATCCGCAACCAGCCCCAATATGCCGGCCAGCAATTGGGTCACGTGGTCCACCAGGCGACTGCACCTACTACAGTGCGCTTCCCCGATGGCTGTATGCCATTGGGGGCGTGGCAAATCGATGCAGATGGGCAAATTGGGTCGTTAGTGATTGATGATGGGCAAGTGACCTCGACAATTGCGGGCGCGCATCGTATTCGTTTGATTCATGCCGTCACCAAAGGCTTCGATTATCTCAGTCAACCGGCCTGTCTGGCATTGCGGGCGATGGTTCACGAAGCCTTCGCTCGCGAAGCAGGCGAGTATTTCGGTGAGGTGATTGTGGGCTCATTCCAAGACGAATTGCCCTCGATGCCGACCTGGTGCCATGATTTTGCCACTAGCTTTACTGCCGCCTATGGCTATGACATCGTCCCTCACTTGATTGCGTTGTTTGAAGGCGAAGACCAGGCTAGCCAGCAAGTACGTATCGATTATCAACGCTGGCGGGCCGAACGCTGTGCACAGGCGTTTTTTCAGCCGTTTTATGACTGGCATCAAGCGCATGGCTTGATTTGTGGCTTTGACCAGCAGAGCCCAGCCCGCATGGCATTGCCCATCGGGGCTGTCGATGAGTACGCCGATTATCTGCAGACCCATCGTTGGTACGGAGCGCCGGGGAGCGACCACCACGGCAACGGCAAAATCCATTCGTCGTTGGCGCACTTGTACGAGCGTCCTCGTTCGTGGATCGAAGCGTTTCATAGTAGTGGCTGGGGTGGGACGCTCGAAGAAACCTTTGACTGGTTGGTGCCGTGGATTCGGGCTGGTCTGACCCTCTACGACCCACATGCGGTCTACTATTCCACCAAAGGGGGCTGGTGGGAATGGGCACCGCCGTCGACCTGCTGGCGCCAGCCCTATTGGCGCCATTACCCACAATTCGCCGATGCGGTGATGCGCTTGATGGGGATTTTGGCGGTAGGACGGCACGTCTGTGATATCGCAGTCCTCTTTCCCACCACCACCGTCCAAGCCCATCTGCTCGTGTCGGGGCCACTCGAGGCAGCCAGTGAGGCCGAGCAACAATTTGTGGCGATTACCGGATCGATGTTTTGGAACAACCCCAAGCCGGGGGTGCTCGCACGTGACCGCCGTGATTTCGATATGCTCGACGACGATTCACTCGCACGGGCACACATTGATGCCGGACAATTGCAGGTGGCGGGAGAATCGTACCGCTGTCTGATTTTGCCGGCCTTGACACATTTGTCCGCAGCATGTGTAGCGGTGGTCAATGCCTTTGCCCAAAGTGGTGGCTTGGTGTTGGCGGTGTCATCGCTGCCTCTTGGGATTGTGCGCCATGAAAACATCATTACCGTGGCAAGCGCCGAGGCACTGGTGCCTTACCTACAACGTCTGCCCCGTCGGATTGACGGCAATGTCCATCTGCTCGAACGTCGGGTCGACGGTGGGCGGGTGGTGTTTGTGACGCCGACGGTGGCGGGGTCGCAGTTTTATTGGGATGGGCATTGGAATAGCACACCGTATGATTTCGATGCCAAACGCCTCCCTACAAGCCTCCAGCTCACCATCGCCGATGCCACCGTCGTCCAGCAATGGGGAATCGTAGATGGCAGTGTGACGACGGTACCACGCAATGCCGATGGTACATGGCAGGTGTCGCTATCCCAGGCACCGGCGGCGTTGTTGTTTATCCCTGATGATGCGCCGGCTAGTGTGGCTCAATCCCATCAGTCCACGTTGATTGGACAAATCGATTTGGCAGGGCGTTGGCAGGCGCAGATTGTGGCAACGGTCGATAACCAGTGGGGTGATTTGGCGCGCCCGGCTACGGGGTTGATGTTGCCCCACACCATGCGTTTTCACGATGAGCATGGCGCAGTACAAACCCAAGGCTTTGGCACGTATGCGTGGGCAACGACGCCCGAATCTGTCGCTACATTGCCACCCCCACTAATTGCCGTGGGTGATGGTGATGACCCCTTGCAGGTGCATGATTGGCAGCCGTTAGTTTATTCGTTGGCGCGGGGCATCCACAAAGACACGCTGCATTGGGGGATGCTGGGGCCCAAGGGATACGTGCCCGAAGAATTCATGGCGTTTGGCGTGGTGCATGCTGGTCAGGCAGTACGTGTACGTACCACAGTGATACTGACGACGTCGGAATCTGGTGCGTTTGTATTGGCAGCACCTGCCGTCAAGCGAGTCTGGCTCGACGGAGTCGACCAAGGCCCGTGTGCGCCGGGGTATCAATGGTTTATCCCAGTGATGTGGGTGGCTGGGCAGCATCTGATTGAGTTCGAGCTGGCCCCTGAACAAACGGTGAATCTGCGCGGCTATTGGGCGCTGGTACGCCATCCCGAGCGCTTTGCCCGCCCCAATTGGATTATGCAAAACGATATGCCCCAATCGGCTTCATTGCTTACCTTTGCCCATCAATTTATGGTATCGGAAGCGACTACGACGGGTAACATGATTGTCGTGGCTGATGTGCCAGTGACGGTCTACCTCGATGATTACGAAATCGGTCGCCAAGGGGGCTATGATCCCTACGGCAGTACCGTACGCGTGCAGCCGTACCAGTTGCCGGCATGTGACGCTGGGACGCATCAATTGCGGATTGTGGCGCTCGACGGCGGGCGAGGGGTGTCATTGATGGTTGATGCGGTTTTTGCCACGAATGACGGAGCGACCACCGTGGTGATGAGTGGTGTCGACTGGACGGTGGCGCGCCATACCGAAGTGGCCCAGCCAGCCCGGATTCGTCGCCGTCAATGGGTTGATTTGACCTTCGATACCGACCACGCCTTGTATGTCGACATGGACCCGGGCTGGCCGTTGGTTCGTCGGCGCCCACATCCCTTGCCCCAGGCGAGCTGGCTCGAAGCCAGCCCCGCCGATGATACCGTGGTGGCGCTGGTGCCTGATGCCTATGCGGGGCGCCAGCGTACGGCGCAGCTCCACTGGCGGGTGCCGGTGGGGGCGACGGCTATGACCATCGCTACTGACGCAACCATGCAATTGCAGGTTGATGGCACCCCAATCAATGCAACGAATGGTCGCTATCTATTGTCGCCTGTCGCGCAACAGGCGCAGCTTACCTTGACTGCGCATCATGGTGGCGCAGGTGCGGCGTTGTTGCAGGCTCCGCTGACATATCAATGGGGTGAAGGGCATGCACAACTACCGGCGTCGTTTGCCGATCTCGGGTTGGCTGATTTTGCTGGTGCAGTTACCTTTACGCGTACGATTGATATTGCTGACATCAACGGGCAATGGCTGCTCGACCTCGGTGTGGTACGAGGCACAGCTGAAGTATTGGTTAATGCTCAATCGGTAGGGGCGCGGATTTGGTCGCCTTATCAATTTGACATAAGTGAACAGCTAGTTGTCGGGCAAAATCAGATCGCCATCCTCGTGACTAACACATTGGCGCCCTATTTGGCAGGGCATAGCCCGACCCACTATACTCCGGCACATCAAGAAGTGAGTGGGCTCTTTGGGCCGCTGTTGTTAACACAGTATCATGTATAGGAGGGCGTATCCCGCGCGAAATATCGATGTTCTTCCCGTTTACTCTATACTTTAAACGACATAATTCGCACTTCCCTTCACATCATTGCCTACGCAATGACGTGAAGGGAAGTATATTGCATCATAGAAAAACTTTGCGTATAATTTTTACGTGACAATGTGAAAGGAGTTTTGTGATGAAACGTATGCGTATATTGGTAGTTGGACTGTTGGTCTTGCTGGTGTTAAGCGCATGTGGCAAATCAGCGCCGGCAACTACTGCGAGCGAAACCCCACAAACGACGGTTGAAGCCGCGAACGGACAATCCAATGATGTATCGACAGACGTCACTGCAGAGCCTACTGTTGAAGCTGAAGCCACGAACACCACTGATGGCGGTACTACGACTGGTGACACGTGGAGTGGCAGTGGGTTTGCGAACAAACTCGATACACTGGATAGTTACACGGCGACATTTACTTATACAACGACGACGGACGGCAAAGAAGCAGCATGGATATGGCAACAAAAAGTCATCCACAATCCTGCTGCTATGGAAATGCGTACCAATTCAAAAGGGGCAGACATCCAAGCTGCAGATTATCATATGGTAAAAATTGCTGACAAAACGTATTCGGTGAGTGATGACCCTGCGCAATGTATTATTGTGGTTGATCAACCACAATCGCAAGGCTTGAATCCCGATAGTATTATTGGCAATATTCCGTTTGCCATGCAAAAAACAGGTGCGGGTCCTGATGTATTAGGGCATCCTACAGATGCGTACAGCTATGAAGGCACCGAAGCTGATGGCGCTACCTACAAAAGCTCTGCACTGGTAGAACGCAATGAAGGGTATGCCATGCAGTGGGAAGTTACTGGCAAAACCAAAAATGGCGCTACGCTGGAACCCTTTTCGTGGAAATATGTCTTGAGCGACATTAATGCAGTTGCACTAATTACGCTCCCCAAAGAATGTGAGAATGTTGGCAGTGGCAATAAATGGCCAATGCCAGATGGTGCCCAAGTGACTATGCAGACAAATGAAATGATGTCATTTACCACTGATAAATCGGTGAAAGAATTGACGGATTTTTATACGACTGCAATGAAAGACGCCGGGTATGTCGCAAGTGACGGTGCTATGAACTCCGCAGATTCGAGTATGTTGCCATTTACGAAAAATGGCAAAATAATCACGGTGATTATTTCGCAACAAGACGGTAAAAGCACCGTGATTATTACTCAGCAGTAAAAATATACTGGCTTTTTTAATCCACCCCTGGTTTGTTAGACCACGGGGTGGATTGCGTTTTTTGTAAATAAAAATAGCATATAATACCCTTCAGTAATGCTTTGTAAATCCATATGGATAGTAATGAGGGAGGAAATTTCAATGCGTCAGGCGTTTGATTCGTTTGTACGACAGTTGGTGGCCCGCTATACCACAAATCCCGTGATTACCGAGGCCGTCGTGCAAGCCGCTGACTCACTCGAACAGCAAGTCGAGCAATCGATTGGCTTGCAACCGACAAGTGGTGGGGCGGCAAGTGGAGCGAGTGGTGCTCCTGCTGTGGCTGGTGGTGTGGTGTTGCCGTATACCAGCGATGCCCAGAACGATGATTCACAGACTAATTTGAATGGCAACCCGATTCGCAACGACGAAACCCATGCCATTTATATGACCCAACAAGATTACCAACAGGTTATTGCCTTCATCCGGCAAACACACGCGACAGCTGGTTATACCAACGGCGAAATTAACGCTGATGACGCACAGAGTATCTGGAATGCCGACTTTCCGGCAACCGCAACGGATTTGATTACGGCATATAAATGTATGGATGTGCAAGTCAATGTGCCCGATAGTGACGGCAATGTGCTGGTAATCGTCATGATCCACGATACCTCGGCCGATTAAGCTATACATAATCCCCGTGCGTCCATCGACGCACGGGGATTTTTTGTGGTCAAAATACGGAGAATGTTTAGTTAATGCCCAAGTGCTGGCGCACAATATTGGCCAAATCGGTGCTGAGTGATGGTACGCCGTCGGCCATGGTCATGCGGTTTTTGGTCATACTAAAGGCTAATTCGTTGCTGAGGTCAGCAAAGCCCGTCGCCCCACCCCAGCCGTCATGCCCAAAGGTACCACGGCGATTGCCGTAGGTGGCACTGGTGTCACCCAACGCATACCCCAACCCAAAGCCGTCTTGGCGGCCACTCACCGCATCGGCGCTCCACGATTGGATGGCGGTGGCATTGGCGACCCGTCGCACGGGGAGCAACCGCACGCCGTCGACGCCATTGCCGACCAGCGAGGCATATACTTTGGCGATGGCACGAGCACTGGCCATCATGTTGGCGGCAGGCATGCAGGTGGCTTGGAAAGCCGGGTGGTTCGGCATCAGAGTAGGATCCGCCATCGGGTTTTCTTTGTAGGCATCGGCACCCATATCATGGCTCATCTGGGTGGCGTCGCCACGCCGCGTGCTGGGTAAACCGATGAACAAATCGTTGATGCCTAGTGGTTTACAGATTTCATCTTGGATGAATTGCCCAAACGATTTGCCACTGGCGGCTTCGAGCACTTTGGCCAAGGGCCAGCCATAGGTCAAACTGTGATATTGCTTGACGTGGCTCGGTTGACTCGTCGGCGTCATGCCGGCAATCGCCGCCGTGATGGCGTCGTAGTCGGCGTAGGTCAGCGGTGATACGGTTGACGGGATTTCGGCGATACCGGCGGTGTGGCTCATCAAATGCCGGATGGTGATGTTTTCTTTGCCGTTTTGGGCAAAGGCTGGCCAATAACTGGCAATGGTGTCGTCGTAGCGAATCAGGTTTTGTTCGGCCAACAGATGCATGGCGGTGGCGGTGATGCCTTTGCTGGTCGACCAGACCCAGACCAAATCGTCGGGTCGCAGGGCGGCACCGCTGGCGTCGCGGGTACCGCGGGTGATGTCGACAATCATTTGGCCATGATGGTAGACGCAGAACTGGATGCCTGCTTCGCGGCCATCGGCAATGGCGGCATCGATGTGATTGGTGAGGGCGTGTGTAAGTGACATAATGTCCTCTCGGTGGTGTGAATTAGGCCGGAATTTGTAGATGTTCCCGCACAATGGCGGCGAGTTCTTGGTTAATCGATGGTGCGTTGGGGGTGAGCGTCATCTGGGTTTTGGTCATGGCAAAGGCCAGCCCGTGCACGGGGTCAGCAAAGCCAATCGCCCCACCAAAGCCGTCATGACCAAAGGTGGTGTCACGCAGTCCCATGGCGGGCAGGCTTTGACCGAGGAAGTAGCCCAACCCAAAGCCCCGTTCGGTATTGACGAGGGTCTGGTCCATGGCCCAGCGTTGGACTTTGGTGGCCATGGCGACGCGCCGTTCGGGGAGCAAGCGTACGCCATCGACGCCGTTTTCGATCAACGATGCATAGACGCGGGCAATCGATCGGGCACTGGCCATCATGTTGGCAGCGGGGAAGCAGGTGGCTTGGATGCCGGGGTGATTGGCCATCAAGGTGGGGTTTTCGCCGGGGTTGTTGGCAAACCCATTGGGGCCAAGGTCGTGAGTCAATCGTGCTGCATCGCCGCGCCGATCAGCTGGCAATCCAAAAAACAAATCGCTGATACCCAGTGGCTTACAGATTTCGTCTTGGATGAACTGCCCAAAGCGACGACCATCGACGGCCTCGAGTACTTTGGCGAGGGGCCAGCCGTAGGTCAAACCGTGGTAGGCGGGGATTTGTCCAGCCCGGCTGACGGGCGTCATGTTGGCGAGTACGGCACACACGGCATCGTAATCG
>CALFIC010000136.1 GCA_937876225.1 uncultured Chloroflexota bacterium
CCCCGCTGGCGACCGCCCTCCCGGCGATCGGCCGTATACCCCACGCCCCGCTGGCGATCGCCCATTTGGTGACCGACCTGCAGGCGGCCCGCCGCGCAGTGGCCCACCAAGTGGCAACCGTGGCGGCAGCAGTGGTGGCGGCGGTGGCTTTTCCTCCGGTCCCGTCGGCGGTGGTGTCGGTGGTCCCGTCCCCGGTAGCCGTGGTGGCGTATCGGGTCGCGGACGCAACACCGTAGACCGCAAAAGTGCCACTCGTTCTTCGGATTTCGTTGAGAGCGATGGTTCAGGGCGTGGCAAGGGCGGGAAAGGCGGCAGAGGTTCATCCATGATGACCCGCATGCCCAATGGACGACCCAACAACACGCCTCGTCCGGTTATTCGGCCAAAGGGTCCGATTCAAATCGGCAGCTCACTAACCGTCCGGGAATTATCAGAAGCAACCAGCGTCAGCGCTGCCGATATTCTCAAAGTCTTGCTCAAAGGGGGCGTGCTGGCCAATATCAATCAACAGATTGACTACGACACCGCAGCCTTGATTTGTGCCGAATACAATATCGAGACAGTGCAATATGTCCCCGAACAGATGATTGGTATCATCGATAACATCAAAGATAGCATCGCTGCCGAAACCGAAGCGACCTTGATTACACGACCACCCGTGGTCACCATCATGGGTCACGTCGACCACGGTAAAACCAAATTGCTTGACGCAATCCGGCAAACTCGGGTCGCTGAAGGCGAAGCCGGTGGGATTACCCAGCACATGGGCGCCTATCAGGTCGAAATTTCGAACCGCAAAATCACCTTCCTCGACACCCCTGGTCACGAAGCCTTTACGGCCATGCGTGCCCGTGGTGCCCAAGTCACCGATATCGTAGTACTTGTGGTCGCTGCCGACGACGGCGTGATGCCCCAGACCGTCGAAGCCATCTCGCACGTGCGCGCCGCAGGTGTACCCATGATTGTAGCGATCAACAAAATCGACACCATCAATGCCAATCCCGATTTGGTCAAACAACAACTTGCCGTCAACAACGTGATTGTCGAATCGTACGGCGGTGATGTCCCGTGTGTCGAAGTATCGGCTCGTATGCGCACCAACATCGACGGCTTGCTCGAAATGATCTTGCTAGTCGCCGACATCCAAGACTACAAGGCCAACCCCAATGCCAAAGCCATTGGAACCGTGGTCGAAGCCGAAATGGATCGCCAACGCGGCCCTATTGCAACCGTACTCATCCAAAACGGCACCATTCGCCTCGACGACAACGTCTTGGTGGGCAATGGTACCGGCACCGTACGCGCCATGTTCAATGACACGGGCAAACGGATTCGCTTCGCCGAACCCGCCACCCCCGTCGTCATCCTCGGGCTCAACGAAGTCCCCATGGCCGGCGATATTTTGCAGGTTATGGACGATTTGACGGTGGCTCGTAGCGTGGCAATCCAACGCCAACGCCAAATCCGCCTCGACGCCATGGCCAATTTGCGCTCGGTCAGCCTCGATGGCTTGTTTGCCAACATCCAACAAGGCAAGATCAAAGACCTGAATTTGATTATGAAGGTCGACGTGATGGGTTCACTTGGGGCCATCGAACATGCCCTCGGTCAGCTCAACACCAACGAAGTGCAAATCAAAATCATCCACCGTGGCACTGGGACCATCACCGAGAGCGACGTCAATTTGGCGATTGCCTCACGCGGTATCATCATCGGCTTCAACGCCCGTCCTGACCCGGCTGCCCGGCGCGCCGCCGAACAACACGGCATCGACATTCGCTTTTACAACATCATCTACAACTTAGTAGAAGAGATGAAAAAAGCCATGATCGGGATGCTGGACCCGGAATACCGCGAAGTCACCGAAGGCTACGCCGAAGTCCGCAATACCTTCCGTTTGCCAAGCCGCGAAGTGGTCGCAGGGTTGTATGTCACCGATGGCAAGATCAATCGTCAGCTCACCGTCCGTGTCCTCCGCAGCGGTGTCGTACTCCACGATGGTCGCCTCGGCAGCCTACGCCGCTTCAAAGAAGATGTCCGTGAAGTAACCTCAGGCTATGAATGTGGTGTGGTCGTTGATGGCTTTAACGACATTCAAGATGGCGACACCTTAGAGTTTTATCGTAAGGAGCGGGTGGAACGTACCGCCTAATCGCCTATGAGTAAACGCACCGAACAAGTGGCCGGCGAGATTCAACAAATCGTCGGCCAGCTCCTCCAGCACGAAATCAAAGATCCCCGTGTGGCTTTTTGTACCGTGATGCGCGTCGATATGAGCCCAGACCTACAGATGGCGCATGTGCATGTGTCGGTCATGGGTGAACCCGAAACTCGCAAAGAAACCATGGCAGCCCTCGACCGTGCCAAAGGATTCATCCGTCGTGAAGTCGCCCGTGAGCTCCGCCATTTGCGCTCAGCCCCCGATTTGCGCTTCATGTTGGACAATACCATCGACCACAGTATCCGCATCGGCGAACTTTTGCGCGACAAGCCGCCATCCCAATAATCATAGGTTGATTGACAAACACCGGAGGTGCTATGGCATACTCCGGTGTTTTATACACTACCGCATAGCCACCCAGCGTCATCACAGAAAGGTGCCGCGATGAATCGTCAAGACATATTTGCCCATAATGCGAACGAATGGAAGTCTCGCATTGCCAATGCGCACACCATTATGCTGATTACCCACGTCAATCCCGATGGTGACGCAATTGGGTCATTGATTGGATTATTCAGTGCCTTGCCACAAATCACCAATGCACGCATAATTCCGGTCATCCAACACCCAATTCCAGACTATCTCGCTTGGGTACCTGACATCAACAAAAGCATCGCCCTCGACGCAAATAGCACGTGGCCACAGCCAGACCTCATCATCGCCGTCGATTGTGCATCGAGCGACCGCTTTGGGGGCGTGCATACCAAACACCGCGACGCACTCCAACACACCAGCATGATCCAAATCGACCATCATGCCACCAACACCCAATTTGCCCTGCAAAACCTCATCATCCCGCAAGCCTGTGCCACTTGCGAGATTATTACGGAATTCTTGCCCTACCTCGGCGTCACAATCACCGCTGGTATCGCAACCCCGTTATTGCTGGGGATAATGACCGACACCCAGAGCTTCCAGATCTACGATACTCGGGCCGAAACACTCCAACTCGGCGCCAAACTCTTTGCTGCCGGTGCAGACCACCACCAAATCGTCCAAAAAGTCTTCCGATCGACCCGCCTCGACGCCTTGCAACTCGCAACCCGCGTGATTAGCGAAATGACCGTCGTAGGACCGATTGTTTGGGCAGCGGTATCACTAGAAATGCTTGCCACGCACAAAGCAAGTGACGATGAATCAGACGAAGCCCTGCAAATGCTCCAACGCATCGATGGGTTTGAAATTATTATGTTAATTAAGGAAAGGGAGCAGGGAGTAAAAATCAGCTTACGTTCACGCAACGTAATCGTCGCCGCTGTCGCCCAAAAACATGGTGGTGGTGGGCATGCGCATGCCGCCGGTATTAGTTTACCCAACCACACCATTGCCAGCGCAGCCGCCTTATTACTTCCTGACCTACAAGCACTATGCATGGATTCCTCTGCATCGACAAACCGCTCGGCGTAACCTCACACGATGTCGTCGCCCAAATTCGCCGCCTCAGCCGTGTCAAACGGGTGGGGCATGCGGGCACCCTCGACCCCGCCGCCAGCGGGGTTTTGGTAGTAGCCCTTGGGCTCGCAACGCGACTCATCGAATATGTCCAAGACGATACCTACAAACGCTATGATGCCGGCATGACCTTTGGCATAGCCACCGATAGCGATGATGCGATGGGCAATCCCATCCGCACAGCGATTATTCCCACGCTGACGGCCAGTGACATGGCGCGCATCGAAACAACGTTTTGTGGTGATATTATGCAAGTACCGCCCCAAGTATCAGCATTACATGTCAATGGCGAACGGATGTATGATTTGGTACGGCGTGGCGAAGCTCCCGTGCTCCCTGCCCGCCCCGTGCATGTGTACGATTTTGCCGTCACGGCGTGGCAAGAACCACAGTTATTGTTTACGGTGACCTGTGGCAAGGGCACCTATATCCGCGCAATAGCTCGCGATATTGGTGAATTATGCGCCAGTGCTGGGCATTTACATGCCTTACGCCGCACCCAAGTAGGCACATTTACCCTCGCAAATAGTGTGACGCTCGCGCAATTACAAAGCGACGGTGTCGCCCAACATCTGCAACCCACACAGGCGGCTGTCGCCGATTGGTTACAGGTTACCGTGAATGACAGTGACAACATGCGCATACAACGAGGAATGCCAATTGCCGCCACCAGCGATACTCACCCGCGGGCGATTGCGCTCAGTACCGCCGGGCAATTGATTGCAGTACTCGAATACAACGCTAGCCAATGGCATCCACGCAAAGTTTTTCAATGGGGCGAGGTTTAACATGCACCAATTCAACGGACTTCCTGCCCACGCCCTTGTGGGACCAAGTATTGTCACCATCGGGGTATTTGATGGCATCCATCACGGACATCAACAGTTTTTGCACCAACTCGTGGTCCAAGCACATGCCCAAAACGCACTCGCCGTGGTGGTGACATTTGACCCGCACCCCGATAGTGTGGTCCATCCCGAACGCCCGAGTGAATTGTTAATCCCTCCCGCCGAACGCATCCGCTTGATGGCAGACTGTGGCATCGATGCGGTGTTTAGTGTGGCATTCAATAGCGATGTCCAAGCCATGTCTGCTACAGATTTTATGCAGTGGGTTGCCAACGCCACAAATATTACGTCGCTGTGGGTAGGCTGGGATTTTGCGCTTGGTCGTGGCCGCGAAGGGACGCCAGAGCGCCTCACCCAAATCGGGGCATCACTTGGATTTAGCGTGCATACCGTCGCCCGTATCCACGCCGAGCATCAGGCCCCGAGCTCATCCGCCATCCGCCGGGCGCTCCAAGCCGGCGATATTGCGCAGGTCAATCACATGCTCGGGCGCCAATTCACTTATCGTGGCATTGTCGTCAAAGGAGACCAACGAGGGCGCACGATTGGCTTCCCCACCGCAAATCTGGCAATCGATCCGCGGATTTTGTTGCCCAAATACGGGGTCTATGCCTGTATTGCCACATTCAATGGTCAGCAATACCCCGCCGTCACCAATATCGGGCAACGACCGACGTTTAACGGCGTCGAGCCACGCATCGAAGCCCATCTCCTCGATGTCACCCTAGATATGTATGATGAAGTGGTGGAACTCGCGCTGGTGGCGTTTATCCGTCCCGAGCAACGCTTTGCGGGATTTGCTGAACTCGTCGCCCAAATCAAGGCCGATGCGTCCACCGCTCGTACGATTTTGCTCCAATAATCAGCAATCCTCGCCGCTTGCCCTCATCGTGCAACCATGCGAGCGAAATAACCGTCTGTACGTTGTTCAGCGTTTTACAAGGAGCACTACAATGACAAACCCTCAACGCATTGACATGCCCGATCCAACGATTGCCGCCAAAGGCAAAGGTACTGGCGGGATGGACTACACCATCGTCGGCACCACCATGCAAGCCGTGATTTGTGAGCTTGACCCCGGCGAAACCATAGTCAGCCAAAGTGGTGGCATGGCATGGATGAGTGGCAACATCACCATGAACACCAACATGAGTGGTGGCATCGGTGGTCTGTTGCGCCGTGTAGTCAGTGGCGAATCACTGTTTGTAGCCGAATACACCGCGACCAATGGCAAGGGCATTATTTCGTTTGCATCTGATTTTCCTGGCAAAATTGTCCCGATTACCTTGGCTGCTGGCCAAGAAGTCATTGCCCAAAAGCAAGCATTTTTGTGTGCCGAAAAAAGTGTGACGTTTGATATTTTCTTCCAACGCAAACTCGGTGCCGGCTTCTTTGGTGGCGAAGGCTTCATCATGGAGCGGCTCAAGGGTCCTGGCGTCGCATTTGTGGCATTTGACGGTGAAATCGTCGAATACACCCTCGAAGCCGGGCAAATCCTCAAAGTCGATACCGGCTATGTAGCCATGATCGAACCCACCGTATCGATGGACATCGAAATGGTCGGCGGCTTCAAAAACATCTTGTTTGGCGGTGAAGGACTCTTTTTGACGACCCTCAAAGGCCCTGGGCGCATCTGGTTGCAGACCATGCCGATGATGGTACTCGCCAACTCACTGGCACAATACATGCCCCAAGCCCAAGCAGGCACGAATCCAGCCAATATCGGTGGTAATGTCATCAACAATTTGTTCAATCAATAATCGCCATACGCACAAATCCCCCTGCAATGTCATCGGACATTGTAGGGGGATTTTGTATCACAATCCACAAAATCAGCGTTGCAACAACTGCAAATAAAGGTCGCGGAAGCGCGGACCCGACATGTCGTACCCAAATGAACGCACCACTTTGTCGCGCCCAAATTCACCAAAGCGCTGGCGCAATTTCGCATCTTCGCCTAACTCACGCACCCGCATCACATACCCAGGTACATCATTGGTCTCGACCAAATACCCACTCTGACCATCATCCACTACTTCGGGCAAGGCCGATGCGTTGGTCGTCACCACCGGGATGCCACACGCCAATGCTTCGGCTGGGGCAATGCCAAAACCTTCGAGCCGCGACGGGAAGAGCATGATGTCACACGAACGATAGGCGGCTACCAGTCCATCGCGGTCGGGAGTGCCGATGGGAATCATGCGGGGGTGGGGATTGATATCGACTCCAGCCTGAAAACTGGCCGTGTAGTAGAGCACATAATCGGCAGGCAATAAATCCATGATGCGCGGCAACAGATCGAAGCCTTTGCGACGCGTACGATTGCCGACAAACAACAAGCGCACCCGGGCATCGCTGGGGGGCAAGGCATCGAGGCGTTGGCGTTGTGGCGCAGGAGTAAATACGTCGGTATCGATGCCGTCGTATATCAAATGCGTGTCACGCCGACCGTAGGTGGCCTCGGTCATTTGCTGGGTATAGCGTGACACACAAACCACGGCGTCGGCGTTGGCCACCGACCAGCCGTCGTAGCGTGATTCAACCAAACGATAAAAAATCCGTTGTGCCAGACTACTGACCGGCGTCAAGCGTGGATCAGTAGTAAGGTGATGCACCGTGGTTACTAACGGAATCCCCGGGCGTTTGAGGGCAAATGCGACCCGCGAGCGGGCTTGGATGATGTCGCGGTCACGCCACCACTCACGGGGCAAGGCATTGGGCAACAACATCGGCGCAAAATTGTAGCGCTCGGGCATGCGCAACAACTCGGCACTATCGACACCGGCGCGCTTGACAGCGCGCAGGATGTTTTGGATGCCGATATCGACGCCACCACGACCAATGGGCGATACATAGAGTGGTCGCACGCTCATACGCGGGGCTTTTCGACAACGATGAAGTAACTTCCTGAATGCAGTGAGCCAAACAACCACAAGTCCAGCTCCATCATCCAGGTAATGAATTGGATTACCCAATACACCGGGCTAGTGCGGGTGAGTTGTTTGCGCAAACGGCGGCGAGCACGGATTTCGCGGTCGGTACCATCGGTGATAGCGGCACTTTTGGCGTTAGCATCGCCGGGTTTGGCGCGCCCAGCCCAAGCTTCGCCCAGCTTCATCACGACATGTTCTACGAAACTCGTAAAGACGCTGTTCCAAAAGACCACTTTGACCGGTTTGAGACCAGCCCGTTTAAAGGCAGCCAAGACATCATCCCAATTTTCGAGGGCTTTGATGTGGTCTGATTTACGCAATTTTTCGCGTTCGAAGTCATAGACACCGGCTTTGACGAATTGGCGGCCAATCCAGCGGCTAATGTTGACGAGTGGTTGCAGGCTCGATTTTTCTTTGGTGTTAGACATCGCCAAAAACTGCCCGCCTGGCTTGAGCACCCGGGCTTGTTCGAGCAGATAGGCATCGATGACGTCGATGGGGAAGTGTTCGAGTACGTCGAGCGAAAATGCTTTGTCGAACACGTTATCAGCAAACGGTAATACCCGTGAATCGGCTTGGGTCAATTCGATGTCGGTAATGGCGGCATCAGCAAACATGGTGGCGGGGTCATTGCCGACCATAGTTTTGACCAATTTGGCGTTCCAAACGGCAAAACGGCCATTGCCACAGCCATTGTCGAGGCAGACGTCGTTTTTGTTGAGGTTGAGCAGGCGTACCGTGGTGCGATTGCGTACGCCGGCAGCGAGGACGGGAGGGGCGAGGTCGCGGTAATCGAGCTCTTCGGAGAGTTGTTCTTCTTCGCTGACATATTTGGAAACATAGGCGAAATCGACCCCCCGTGGCATCAAATCAATATAGCCGGGGTGTTTGGGGTATTGGACATGGCAAACGCGGCAAACCACCGCATCGGTCTGATTATCGAGCTGTTGCGAGCCACAGCTCGGACAACGGAGTAACCCCAACAGTGCCGGTGTAACCATATGTTCATTCCTCATACAACTGCATACTAGAATGGTATTTTACCACACCCTGATTTGACAGTAGCGTGACAGACACGTAGCATATGCATGACACACACCAAGGAGAAGCTGATGAATAAACCAATACCGGTCTTTGACGGCCACAACGACACGCTTTTGCGTCTGACCGCCGATCGTAATCCAGGCGACAACTTCTTCGAAAGCCCCCACGGCCATATCGATATGAGCCGGGCCCGTCGGGGCGGCTTGGCTGGTGGTTTTTTTGCCGTATACATCCCTGCCGATCCCACCGCCGATAAAGTCAACGATCGCGACAGCTTACCGGCTGCTTTGCCCCTCGAATATTCACTCAACCATGCCATGAAAATGACGGCCAAATTGTTCGAAATCGAACGCGAATCACACGGCGACTTCAAAGTAGTCCGCAGTGTGGCCGATATTTTGGCAGCCAAAGCGGCCGGCGCCATGAGTGGGATTTTGCACTTTGAGGGCGCCGAAGCAATTGATGAAAACCTCTACGCACTCGAAGTCTTTTACCAAGCCGGGTTGCGCTCGATTGGGCCGGTCTGGAGCCGCCCGACGATTTTTGCCGAAGGGGTACCCTTCCGCCACCGTCATTCTCCCGATACCGGCCCCGGCCTGACCGACGTCGGCAAAGAGCTCATCAAAGCCTGTAACCGCCTCAAAATCATGATTGATTTGTCGCACATGAACGAAAAAGGCTTCTGGGATGTGGCCAAACTGAGCACTGCCCCCCTCGTCGCCACCCATTCCAATGTGTGGAACTTGAGTCAGTCGACCCGCAACCTGACCGACAAACAGCTCGACGCCATCCGCGATTCAGACGGCATGGTAGGGCTGAACTTTGCGGTGGCGTTTTTGCGGGAAGACGGCGGTCAAAACGCCGATACCGAGTTGTCGGTCATGGTTGACCACATCGATTACCTCGTCCAGCGCATCGGCATCGATCGAGTCGGCCTCGGATCAGACTTCGACGGCGCCACCATCCCCCAAGCCATCGGCGACGCTAGTGGCTTGCCCAATCTGGTAGATGCCATGCGGGCACGGGGCTACGGCGATGCCGAATTGGCCAAGCTCTGCTTTGACAACTGGATGCGCGTGCTCGGCAAAACCTGGGGCGCATAAGTACCACAATCAACCCCACGAATCCGCGACCATGAATTGCCCCATCCGAGATTACTCGGATGGGGCCGTTTCACGCCGAAGCACCACGTTTTTATTCAAAAAAAGAAAATGATTACTTGGCTAGTTTGGCACGAATATCAGCCAAGCGTTGCCCGTGGAGCGGATAAAAATAGAGCGCTGTCATGGCACAAATCGCCCCCAAAATCGGCAATACTACCATGTAAACTCGGAAGCCAAAATCGACACTGGCAGGCTGGACGTCATTGATTGGATTGTAGCCGTACATGGTCGAAATAATCCCGAATCCAATCGACGCAATCGTGCTACTCAAGGCGGTGGCAGCGCCATTGACCGCATAAAACATCCCTTCGCGCCGTTCACCAGTGCGGACTTCGTCATCGTCGATGACATCGGCCATGACGACGTCACCCATCATAATCAGCCCAGCCACGGGGAAGCCCAGAAAGAAGGCTACGACCAAAGCCTGGGTAAAGGTCTGAGCAAACATTAAGGGAATCACGGCCAAGCCGATACTGGCATAAGCAATCATCAAGGTGGTACGTGGCCCGAAGCGCAAGGCGATAAATCGGCTCCAGATAGGCAAAAACAACCCAGCCGCAATAAACGCTGTAGCCAGAATCAACGTGGTTTGAGCGGGGTTGGCATGTAGACTGTATTTGACCAAGAAAAACATCCCCGAGGTCAAAGTGTTGGTCGAGACAAAGCGCATCATCTGGGCCAACATCACACTCACAAAACTACGGTTGACAAGAGTGTTTTTGACAGCCTCCCAAAAGGGCATTTCGGTGGGCAAATAACTGGGCTGCTCGTACATTCCGCGTAACCCAATGAAATACGCGGTGCAGGCAACGACCGCAAATACTACACCCATCAACGGATAGCCCAGGATGGTGGCGAGTACCGGTGGCAATGCGGCGCCGATGAACAAGCCGGCGGTCTGGAGCCAGTTCATGCGCACTGCCACTTCGACACGCGACTCGTAGGTGGGGAACATTTCGGCCAACAACGCTTGATAGCCCGCCACCGTTACTGCCGTACCGAAGCCTTCAAAGACCACGATGGTGACGAGGAACCAGATGGCCAGCTCGGTGGGCTGGAGTTTGCCATCGAAGGGGGCAAACCAGATGGCGGCAAAAGCCATCGCATAGGGGATGACACCAAACCGAATATAGGGGAGACGCCGCCCCCAGCGCGAACGGGTGCGGTCAGACATATGCCCAAGGATCGGATTGTTGGCGGCATTCCAGATGGCATAAATGGTCATAATCAAAGCGGCAGTAGCGGGCGCGAGGTGTTTGACGTCAGTATAAAAAAACAATACCGCGGCGGCAAAGGCTTGGTAGGGAATCGAGCTCCCCAAGTTGGCGATGGCATAAAGCCAACTTTCGCGTTTGGTCGGCAGACGAAGGGCACCACTGCTCATACTTTACTCCTTTGTGATGTCGTGTAATACATCGCCGGAAATCTGGTGCCACGCCCGCTTCCAGGCATCGGCTTCGCTGGCTTGGCGTTCGTGGCGGAAGCGGTCGTCGCGTTTGCGGATAAATTCACCCAATTCGTCGTGTAGCCGTTGCCAGGCCTGTGATTGCGCTCCCCAAAACTCGTCAGCCACTCCTACATGGTGACTGATGGTACGTAAATGCGGACCACAAATCCCGTGTGAGCTGGCCAACGCTTGTTGCAACAAAATGTCGTTGCTCCAAGCCACAATCCCCGCACAAACGGCACGGTTGTAGCGTTGCATGTCGACACACACCGGACAGGGTTCAGGGCGTGCGATACCACGCCGCCCCCACTTGCGCGGATGACTCCGCAAGGCGACTAAATCGCGTTGCAGGTTGGTGAGCACATCGTAGGCGGTGACTGCCGCGGCCATCGCGTCTTTGGCATCGCGTAGTTGGGCGCCATGAGGGGCGCATAAGCCCCGTGCGGCCCGCACATCGGCGCGCCGTTGTTGGTCGCCTGCACCTTCGGCACAATAGACAGCGAGGGTACGTTGTTCGGCCCGTTGTACCAACGTACAAATGGGGCAACGAGGCAACGTACATGCATCAACAAAATCAAATAGAATACGCTTGTCGCGTTCGGTCACGTGATGCCTCAATAAATTGATGTGGATATACAATTATATCGTGGATTTTTACTATGGTAACAAAAATGCATAATTCGCTTATAAACGCGTTGGACATTCTCGACGATTTTTATGGCATTCGCCACTGGCGAGCAGGGCGTGATGCGCTTGACGAATTGGTGTTGACGATTTTGTCACAAAACACCACCGACCGCAATAGCGGGCGAGCCTTCCGCGAGCTCAAACACACCTATCGCACGTGGCAAGAAGTATGTGACGCCACTGAAGCTGAATTGGCACAGGTGATTCGGAGATCGGAAGAGCGT
>CALFIC010000137.1 GCA_937876225.1 uncultured Chloroflexota bacterium
GGAACTCGAAGTGGAAGCGCATACTGAGCGTATAAACCACGCCACTAATAATCAATAAACTGAAAAAAAACGTCGCCACACTGGCTTCGATTTGATTGGATGTCATGGGCTGCTCCCTGTGTATGCCACTACCTGTGGCGTACACAGGGTATTATATCGTACAATCCTCGCGACGCAGTAGGCTGTATCGCTCCTGGTATGTACATGAATCGCCAATGAGTATGGATGTTGTCAATGTCACCATTTGCTCCCGAAATGCTCCGCACCCACGAATATTTCGTGGGGCGCTGGAGCGAACTCAACCAACTCTGCCAAATCCTCGAGCAACGCAACCCGGCGTTGCTGATTGGGGCGCGCCAGAGTGGGCGTTCGTCGTTGCTGTATCATTTTGTGCACGCCGCTGGAGCGCTGTTTGATCACGACGGTATGCGGGCCTACTATATCGACCTCGCCGAGTTCCCCGACATTGCCGCCATCCGCGCCACGGTGGCACAGGCCTTGCAGCAACAACCGGCGCATTGGCAGCGGGCACTGCTCGACCTGTCGGCACCCCCATTGCTGGCGTTTGATAATTGTGATGCGCCCCAACTCGCCGACACCATCGATATTTGGTGGCAAGAATTACTACCGGCAGTGCGCCATGGCCAACTGCGGTGTGTGGCAGTGGCACAGACCCTGCCGCTGACCACCATGCCGTGGCAGTGTGTGACGATGCGGGCCGTCGATGGTACCATGCTCACCGATATCGTCGAGACCCAGTTGGGGGATACGGGTGTGCGGCTCGATCGTGACGATCATGTTTTTTTGTTGAAAACGAGTCGCGGCAATGTAGGCCATGTGATGGCGGGATTGCGCTTGTGGCATCGCCACCAGCAGCATCCCGGGTTTGATTGGCGGGCCGCCTATGCCCAGCTCCCCACCGCCACTGCCGATATGGCGGCAGCGGTGCTGGTGGCCGATGTAGGGGAATGGGTGGAGGTCGCAGATGATGACACCAGCACCTATGACGGCACCACGTTGCCCGGTGCGGCGCAACAATCAATCACTGCGCCGCCCCTCGAATTCCCCCCTATTCTCATCGTGATTGCCATCGTTTGTTTGCTGGCGTTGCTGTGGTGGGGGATGCGTGGGGTATGGTAACGCATGATTGCGCCCCCAGTCATCGTGTGGTGGGGGAGATATATTGGACGATAATTATTTTGTATGTACAAACTATTTTTTCTGTAAAACAAATTAATGTTTTTTTCTTTGAAAAAAACAGAAAAACAGATATTTATCGCCTAAATTACTAAAATAAGTATTTTTTGATAAAAACAATTACTTAACAATAATAGAATTCAATTCAGTTATAATAGTATCAATTTTAATAAATAGATAAGTAAATAAGGGATTTTTATGCAGCGCAAATATATCACACTGAGCGTGCTGATTGTCGTCATGTTGCTTCTGCTAGGCAGTGGCGGCTATGCGGTGGTGCAACTTATTGCCAATTACTCACCGGCCAAGCAGGTCACCAATGCGTGGGAGCTCGCCAAGCTAAGTGGCAGTTATTCCTTCCGCAGTGAGGTCGACCAGCGCACCGCCCCTGCCCCACAGATGGGCAATTATGGGCAGCCGGCCAAGCATATCCGGATGCGCATCGAGGGGCGCGCCGACGAATCGAACCAAACCGCCGAAGTCGTGATTACCAACATCACGGACGAAGGCGAAAGTAGTACGCACATCCGGCGGGCGCGTGGGCACACCTATGTGATGCAAGCGGACGGGACGTGGCGTGAAGCTAACGCCAGTACAGTGGCGTCGCAGTTGAGTGGCTTGACCTATTTGGCGGGAATGCGCGATGTCACCCGCAACCAAGGCAATCAATACGCCTTTGGGTTTGATGGTCAGGCCTTTGCGACACATCTGACCCGCTTGTTGGATGCTGATATGGCCCATGGCGTGACCTATGATACGCAAACCTACCAGGCCGCCCAATCTGAACAATTGAATGCCAGTACCGGCAATGGGCAACTGAGTGTCGACCAAGACGGTTTACCGGCGACGATTTCGTTGGCACTTGATTTGCCGGCGACGGCCAACGATCGGGCGGCTCGCGTCGACATCAAAACGATCTTTTTTGATTATGCCCGCACGGGGTTGGCGCTCCAATCTGCCATGCATCAACCGTTGCATCTTCTCAGTAAATATATTGGCACTGACGCTCGGACAGTGCGTGATTGGTTGTTGATGACGGGGAGCCTAGGGGTATTGTTGGTGGTGGTGGTGCTACTACAGCTGTTTGGGCGGCGCATGTATTTGCCGGTCACCATGGTGGTGGTGGCGATGACCATTTATCAGCCCTATAGCACGATTCCGCGCACCCAGGCGGCCACCGTAGTGAACCCGAACGATCCTACTCCAGTAGCTGGTGCATCCAACGGGGCGCGTCCAGCCCCACCCAAAGTGTTTAATCCGCTGATTGCGCCCCTCGATCAACCGCTGGGGGTGGCCGTGCCGGTGGCAAGTGTGACGAGCCCCAGCAATATGCGGGTGGTATCTCGCAACCAGACCCGTAGTGTTGAACCAGGCACAAATACTGATTGTAGTGCCATTGTTGCCGCAGACAAAAGCACTGATAGTGATGGTGATGGCCTGAGCAATGCCCTCGAATGTGGCTACGGTACCACCCTCACTTCAGTTGATTCTGACAGTGATGGGTTGACTGACCTCGAAGAAATTCGCTTGGGGACATCCCCTACTGTCGCTGATACCGACAGTGATGGCTTGAGTGATTTCGTAGAGGTTACCACCTACACCCAATATCCGGGTTCCAACCAAAGATATTACACATCGCCCTTTGCCGCCGATACCAATGGTGATGGGATCAACGATACGCTGGAATGTGTTGCGAAATTAGCGAGCAACACTGCCAATTGTGCGGATGCTAATAATGATGGCATGCCCGATTTCCTTAGTTTTGATAATGATGGCGATGGCGTAGCTGACAGTGTTGATAGTTCGCCAAATGACATTACTACGGCCACGACGACTTGGACCGATGCTGTACCGTATGGGTTGAATATCGGTGGGATGACGGCGCCAACGAATCGTAGTCTTCCAGTTAAACCCATTATGGTTGAAATGCAAATAGTGCCAACCAACCGAAATTTGCTTTACGCCAATAACGCCATCTATGACTGGCCTAGTGGTGATACCAAGGGACAAATCCAACGTACCCAAAACACAACATTTGCCACCACAACCAGTACGGATATTGTGACACCTACCGGTAGTCTCAATCCCATGCGCGATAATGTGGATGCACAGCATGGTGATATGAAAATTGTCGGTTTTATGGAAGTCAAAATTGACGTTGATCCAGCGAATGGTGACTATGGTAATTTACCGGTGATGCAATGTGCATGGAACCCTGGTGTTAATGATTCAACTCGTTCTAGTGAGTGTTCATCAAAAAATATTGTATTGCCATGCGATTTGACTGCAAATTGTGATGGAACAATTACTGATACGGTACGTGATAATACCCGCCCGCGATGGTTGGATACAAGTAAATTGACCCCATATGGCATTAGTGGTGGTTGGAGTCGTAATCCTGATGGCACCGTAGATAAAACGCAGTTAACACTGAATATACCGTTAACTCCTGTTACTGATGATTCAGGCAGTACGGTAGCGTATAAAGTCATGATGTACTACCACAATAATCAGATATGGCGAACCGCACATAAATATCGTTTGCAGTGGCTGGTGACGTCGTTACAAAATATCTGTCCTGCGACTGGTACGTGTATCGATGCCAATCGCACTGAACACGTGCGGGTAGTACATTCGTATTATGATGATTGGAAATTAACGGGGATTTCAGCCACCGAAGAGCATGGCATGCAATCGGCAGTTATTACCGAACGGACAACCCAATATCCTGCAGTACAGGATGTGAATAAGCGTCATTTGGCGCTGTCACAGGTTGGCCGTGTGCTCCAAGCGTATTTTGTAAATAACAGAGTATTGAGTGTTGATCAAATCACCACGTTATTTCATGGCACAAATCCAAATAATTTTGGAATAGACAATAGCGCATTGTGGACTAGTCCGGTCGATTATTGGCCAAATGCACCTATGCCAGTAGGGTTAGGGGGGCAATGGTATGATGACAAAACGAAGAAAGTCCATGACACGCGTACTTCGAATAGTGTCAATACGCAGTATCAAACATTGCAAATGCTCCAAGTAATGAACTTGGCATTAAACGAGATTACCTGTAGTGCGGCTCTGATGATACCAGAACCTGACGCATGTTCGCTGTATTACTATAAAGGAATACAGAGAAATAGAGTTAACCCATCGTTTGCGGTGAATTGCCAAAATAATATGCGAATTGCCTGTCGTCCAGGGATGGTTATTGTAAGTGAAACTCGGTTACGCCCACTTAATTTAGCGAATGGATCGTTGACATTATTCCCACTGACACCAATTACATCGGTACGGACGTTTAAGGGGCAGGTATATCAGCCAAAGATAAATACGGATGGTCAAGCTGAATGGCAGCCATTAAATGATCAAGCATTACAGAATGAAATTTTGGATGTGGGGGCTCCGCTGCCCACTGTGAGTCCTGAATCTTCGTTGAGTGTGCCCCAATGGCAACCGTATTATTCGCTGTTAAAACAAATAGTGTTAATTAATTTTTTTGATGTACATACTAAAACATATGCAGATGAAAGTGATCCAATCACTGTCACCACACCTGAACCGCCAATATCGAATCCTGACACTTGGCATGTCGAAATAGCAAATTATTGGCAAGC
>CALFIC010000138.1 GCA_937876225.1 uncultured Chloroflexota bacterium
GGCTTGACGCTGGCCAGATTACCCAACTAGCGCTCATCTATATGCCCGGCGATTTGCCCGTGCTGTTGAGTCACGCCAATCCCACTCGTGACGATCATGCGGCGTTTTTGCAGGCGCTGTCTGTCGTCTTGCCACGTACGTTTTATTCCCATGTCGATGTCCACGCCGTGGCCGCCCTCGCAACGCACTATCAGGCCCACCACCACGGTCATTATTTCAAAATGGGACTGAGCGACAGTTCGGCAGCCATTGCGGCCATCGACCAGCGGGCCACGTTGCTCAGCGCGGCCGATATCCCCGCCCTCGAACGTTTATACGCCGCGGCGTACCCAGGCAATTGGTTTGACCCGCGCATGCTCCAGACCGGGTTTTATGCCGGGATTCGCGAAGGCGCGGGGATTGTCGCCACCGCCGGCATCCACGTGGTCTCGACCAGCGAAGGGGTGGCCGCCCTCGGCAACGTCACTACCTTGCCCTCCCACCGCGGCCAAGGGCTAGGGCGGAGCGTCTGTGCGCATTTGGTGGGGCAACTCCAGGCCGCCGGCATCCACCATATCGGGCTCAATGTCAGTGCCCACAACGCCGCCGCGATTGCGCTCTATACCAGCCTGGGATTTACCAGGGTGGCCGAATATCACGAGTACACCTTTCGGCAGGTGTAAAAATTTATTCCTCAATCTCCGGAATCACGCCCCCTGACATGAGCAAATCGCGCCAGGCCTCGCGGCGGCGATTCCCTACCGCCACACGGCTGGTCAAGCCGGCCGGCAAGGTGTCGAGGAAGGTGTAATGCACGCCCCAGGTCCCAATCAGCTCGGGCGAGCGCACGATGATGAGCTCATCTTTGGCGCGGGTCAAGGCCACGTACAACACGCGGCGCTCTTCTTCGACCTCGGACTCGTCTTTGGCCATGCTGTGGGGGTATTGGCCAATGTCAGCGCGCGCCAAATAGACCACGTCACATTCGGTGCCTTTGGCGGCATGGACGGTGGAAATCACCACGGCGTCGTCGGGAGGATTGAACTGGCTGGCGTGCAAGGGGTCGAGCACGAATTCTTCCACAAAGGCGTCGAGGCTCCGGAAGCGCTCTGCCACCCGCACCAACAATTCCAAGTCACGCACCCGTTGTTCCCACTGCTCAAATTGATATTTGACGGACAGCAAGGGAGTCATGGCGTCGAGCGCCGCTTGCACCACTGCCACCGGCGTTTGTTCGCCCGACAGCACGTGCATCACGGGCATGGCAGGGCCTTGGGGTTCGGGTTTGGCGCGATACAAAAAGGTCGTGACCTGCGACAAATCGCTACAGGCCGCGATTTGTTGGATCCAGCGCTCAGCCGTGCGATCGCCGATGCCTTTGAACAATGTCAGATAGCGCATCCAGGCCACTTCGTCACGCTGATTAATCACTACCCGCAACAACGCCAACAAATCACGCACATGGGCGGCTTTGAGCAGACTCGTCCCGCCCATAAACACGTAGGGAATTGCTTGTTCGATCAAGGCTGCTTCGATGGCCCGCGCGGCATAGGCCGTACGCACGAGGATGGTCATGCTCTGCCATGGCACCCCCGTGGCGTGCCGACGCTTGATGTCACCCGCCACCCACTGCCCTTGCCCCAAATCATCGTCGCATTCGACTAGCAGGGGCGTGGGGCCCATGCCCCGTACCGCGGCCAGTTTTTTGTTGTAGGGCAACGGGGATTGGGCGAGGAGCCAATTGCTGATATCGAGGATTTCTTGGGTCGAGCGGTAGTTGTCGGTCAGGCGATAGACGGTGCCCCCTTTGACCAACTGATCGAAATGATGCACGGTGGCGAAATCAGCCCCGCGAAAGGCATAGATGCTCTGGGCGTCATCGCCCACACAAAACAACTGCGCCTTTTGGCGTAAGGCGTGGAGCAACAGCCACTGCAATTTGCTGGTGTCTTGGATTTCATCGACCAGGACGTGGCGAAAGCGGGACACAATCCGGTCGCGCACATCTTTACGTTGGGTCAAAATCGCGGCACAGCGCCACAAAATATCGTCGTAGTCGAGGTAGCGGGCATTGGCTTTGCGCTGGTCGTATTCGGTATAGACAGATAGCACCAAGGCAAGTTGGGCGTCTTCAAATAGTTTTTGGGTTTGCAGATAGACACTAATCGGGATGTTAGCATTGCGGGCATACGAATACCATTGCACCAATTGACTGGCTTTGGGCAACAGATTCGATTTATCGCTTTGGTCATTGGGGAGCACGGTGCCCCGCGCGAGGCGCATCAACTGCTCACGGTCGTCTTCGTCGATGACAGTAAAAGCCCGCATATCAAAGGCATCGGGCTCGAGGCGCATCAAGTCGAGGCAGATGCGGTGGAAGGTGCCCACCCGGATTTGGCTCGACGTATCACCGAGGTCGTGGGTCAGTCGCTCACGGATTTCGCGGGTGGCCCGGCGCGTAAAGGTCACCAGGATAAGTTCATCGGGACGCACGCCCCGGCGCAATAGTTCTTTGGCGCGGGCCAGCAGGGTGGTGGTTTTGCCCGTACCAGCACCGGCCAGCACCAAGGCATGGCCGTCGCCATGCGTCACCGCCGTTTGTTGGGATTCATTGAGGTGTGTCATACAAAACGTCACTCACGGTAATTTATTACCTGTAGTGTAGCAGAGTAGAGCCGCAGCATGCTGCGTCTCTACTCCGATGCGTTTTGTGTGACGCCATCAATCGTTAGCGCAGACGTTGGGCCACTTGGCGTTCGAAGCCGCGTTGGTTCCAGCCATTCATGAAGTCGGCATGGAGCGAGTAGATCGAACCGGACGACATCGCCAAGGTGCTCACATCGGCTTGGGCGGGGTAGTGGATGTGCATTTGGATTTGGGGCAAGGCCACCGTTCCGGCGGCACAGACGCCGTTGACTGCATAGGTCACGTGGTCTTTGTGATTGGTCGAATCGAGGTCTTTACCGTTCCAGCATTCGGGGAAGCGGATCAAACCGACCAAGTCTTGGTTGCCCGTACAGACCGGTGGCGTGGCGGCAGCGTTTTGGACGTTGTTACCACAATACCACGACACAATCGACAAATCTTGGGCAGTAGTGGCCTTGGCATTACCGGCAATCAAGACCATGCCAGCGGGGTGGGCGACGACGGCGCTCGTGACTGTTTTGGCGTACAACACCGTCATGCTTTTGGGAGCGATAGCGGTGCTGCCCTGCCACAGTTGGGGTGCCCAGTAGGCCGAGAAGTCAGCGCGGTCAC
Organism: uncultured Chloroflexota bacterium; assembly: GCA_937876225.1. GTDB lineage: Bacteria > Chloroflexota > Chloroflexia > Chloroflexales > Roseiflexaceae > UBA965. The sequence continues at coordinate 3,238 of CALFIC010000138.1, forward strand.
GACAGGTGCTGTCACGGTTGGCAAGCAATGACGCCGTGGTGGTGTTTTCGTTGGTCGATCGATTGCCAAAGAACTGATGGTAATGGCTCATGCCAGCCATACCGGGCATCACGATGGGATCGACGTTGTTGACCTGACCAACGTCGCATTGGATGCGGATAGCTTGCACACCACCGTTTTGGCCGCCACCGTTTTGGCCGCCACCGTTTTGGCCGCCACCGTTTTGACCACCACCGTTTTGACCACCACGGGCATTGGCGTTTTGGGTCGTACCATTTTGACCACCACCATTTTGACCACCACCGTTTTGGCCACCACGGGCAGGTGGTGTGGCGGCGGCAGCTGACCCAATCCCGATAGCGAGAATCAATGTGGCGATCAATGCGATTACGAGCGATTTGCGATTCATGATTTAACTCCTGTGTGTGCCGTAGCACAATCGATACATACAATAGACCATCGGGATGCGCCGTACGTTCCGTACTTTTACCAAGATTGCATCAAGATTCGATGAAGAAAATTGAAAATTGAAAATGCGGAATGCAATCACGCTCCGACGATATCGCAACACAAGCAATCACCAATTGTGTGGCAAGCCGCAGAGATTCCACGCTACGGTTTGGTAACCAGCATAGAATGACGTGGTGGTGCACTGTCTCTGCGTCCTCCGCGCCCTCTGTGTGAAACAGCAAATCTACTGGAAAGCCAGAGCCGCGCTACAGACCCACCAGCATCAGATTCGTAGTAGCATGAACGCAATACATACACACGAGGAATTTATGTCATTTTATGAACATCGCCAGAAGCCGGTTATTTCGCGCCAACGCTTTATGCAACGCATGGTGCGCCATATTGCCGTGGCCATCACATTGACAAGTATCGCCTGGGGCATCGGGATTATGGGGTATCACATTACCGAGCATTTCAGTTGGATCGATGCCACCATCAATGCCGCTATGATTCTGGGCGGAATGGGACCAGTCGACCATGTCGACAGCACCGCCGGCAAGTTGTTTGCCAGTGTTTATGCCCTTTTTTCGGGGATTTTTTTCATTGCAATTGCCAGCATTGTGCTGGCCCCCATCACTCACCGCTTGCTCCATACCCTGCATGTCGATGAACGCGAATAACCCCTCCCACACATACCAATGTGAGAGGGGCTTTGATTTCACAGGCAGCCTTTGGTTTTTACACCATAAAAAACTGCTGATAGGCGGCGATTTTGGCGGCAGGACCGGTATGTTTGCCCACATGGTCGCTGAGTTTAACGGCAGGTTGCCCTTCAACGCTACTGGTTTTCATCACAATATTCAGGGGCGTGAGGCCAACGTCGTTGGTCAAATTGGTACCCCAGCCGTAGGCCAATTGAATCCGCCCCGCAAAGTGCTCCTGGATGCGCAAAATCGTCGCCATGTCAAGGCCATCGCTATAGACAATCGTTTTGCTCAGCGGATCAATGCCACGCTCGGCATAAAAGGCAATCGTACGCTCGCCAAAGGCAATCGGGTCGCCCGAGTCGTGGCGCAAACCACGCCATTGTTGGGCTTGGCGCAGGCTGAAATCGGCGAAAAAGAAATTCGACCCGAACGTATCGGTCAAGGCAATCGCCAAATCGACCCCGTAGCGTTCATACCAATCCTGCAAAAATCGTTGGTGCGAGGCCCGTACATCGCCACCATGACGGTCGGTGAGGGCGGCATACACCATCGGCATTTCGTGAGCAAAGGTACCAATCGGACGTAGGTTGAGTTGTTGCGCCAAGGCCACATTGGACGTGCCAATCAGGTTTTGCGGGCAGTGCTGGTGCAACTGTTGCACCACATGGGCATGCCAATCGGCGTGAAAGCGCCGCCTGGTACCAAAGTCGATGATCTTGATGGCGGGATTGGCTTGCAATACGGCGATTTTGGCATCGAGGCGGCGTTGCCCCTCGGCATACAGATCAACCATCCGTTCATGACGAGCCACAACGCCGGCAAAGTAGTGTTGGTTGACGGCGCTCATTACTACCGTTTCCCAAAACGTCACCAACGGCCAGGCACCGCTCGTTTCGACCTGCAATTGCCCTGCCTGGGTGCTGACCCGCACCGCCGGCAAGGGGTGATTGACAAGATAGTCGAGGTAATCAGGCGCAAACACCGCGCCGCCCGCACTGTTTTTTAATCCTGCGATATAGGCTAATTCGTGCGCCAAAAACCCCTGGCGCGCCAAGGCATCGATATCGGCTTGGAGTGCCGTGGTATCAATGTAGCGCACCAAATCAGCGCTGCCGCGGTGGTGCAAGCGAAAGGTGACGGCGGTGGTAGGGTAGTGCTCGTATTGCAATTGACTCATCGTCAACTTGTAATAATCGAGCCCATTCGTCAATGTGCCCAAGCGCGGTGCGCTATTTGTCATGCCATAACCTCATTCGTGGTGGTGACCGTTACTCCAGCTGCCGCCATACGTGCCAACATCGTCTGTTGGCTCGCCATCGCCACCGGCCGCGTGGCATCGATAATCACACTGACGGCGACGCCACAGCGGTGCACCAAGTCGAGCGCCGTGCTCCCCACACAATAATCAAATGCGAGCCCCACCAAATAGACGTGGCTAATCTGCCGTTGGACCAGCCATGCAGGCAACGTCAACCCATCGTCTGTGTGGGCATAATAACCACTATAACTGGTATCATCAGCCCCATTGTTGAGGACTTCCATTCCTTTATGAAAAATTGTGGCGCTAGCGGGTACCGCAATCTCGGGATGAATCGTAGCGCCGGCTGTCCCCGCCACGCAATGCACCGGCCACGTGGTGGTGAAATTTGGCGTGGCGCTGAAATGCGCCGTCTGGGCAGGATGCCAATCTTGAGTAGTAAACACGTCCCAGCCACGCCCTAGTGCATATTGCGTCAATTGGTTTACCAGCGGGATAATCAGATCTCCTTCATGCACCCCCAACTCACCTGTGCCCGCCACATTGGCATGGGCCGGCATAAAACCAGATTGTGCATCGATAATCCCATATGCAATTGCCATCACGCTACCTCATTTTAGTAATTGTAATAAATACACTAACTACAATTAGCATAATAGAACATTATACGAGAAAAAGCAATGGGAAATTTTTCTTTTCTCGCACAGGGCGCACAGAAGACAAAGTGATGTTCCTTCCTTCTTCGTAAACTGTGCTATCATCACGCGCAAGTAATCCTCAACAACAAGGTCGTGATGATGTCTATGCAACAATTCCTGCAATTTGCGCATGCCGGTGGCACCCGGGAGTATTTGTTATACCAACCCGCCGATTTGCCCGCTCATGCGCCAGTCGTATTTGTGCTCCACGGCTACACCGACAATGCCGCCAAGACCCGCACTTTTTCGCATATGGATGCGGTTGCTGACCGCTACGGCTTTGCAGTAGTCTATCCTCAAGGAACGAAAGACGCTCAAGGCAAACGGTTTTGGCAGGTCGGCTATGCCTTTCATACCAATGAAACCATCAATGACGTCGATTTTTTGGTGACACTTGCGCATCATTTACAAACCACGCATCGATTCGACCCACAACACACCTACATGACGGGGATGTCCAATGGGGGCGACATGGCCTATCTAATGGCTTGTCAGCGCCCGGATGTATTCACCGCAATCGCGCCAGTGGTAGGGACAATGATGCAGTGGATATACGACGCCTACCCCAATCCGCAGCCAATTCCCATCTTGGCGTTTAATGGCACGGCCGATACGGTCACCGATTATGCCGGCGATCCCCACAACACCGGCGGCTGGGGAGCGTATCTGGGCGTCGAAGCAATCATGGCCTATTGGCAACGCGCCCATGGCGCTACGGCCAGTCGTGTCGACTTCATCCAAGATCCAGATGGTACCGACCAGCGCCACGTCGCCCATCACCAATACGACACCGGACACCCAACGAGTCTCCTACAGCTCTATCAAGTCATCGGTGGTGGGCATGAGTGGAGCGGTGGTACCGATACCCTGTTTGTGGATGCCAGCGACGTGATTGGGCAGTTTTTTATGCATCTATCAACATCAAAGCCATAACCGATACCAAAGGATAACGCCCCATGGCCACGATATTTCATACCGTTCCCGATTATCTGGCTCACCTTGACCCGGTCAAAGGCCAGACCATGCAGACGATTTTGGATGTAATTACACAACACTTCCCCGAACTTCAAGCCAAAATCGCTTGGAATGTGCCCCAAGTCTGCTTGGCCAAAACATACGTATTTGGCATGGCGGCCTTCAAAAAGCACCTGACCCTCAATCCATGGAGTACTGCCGTCATGACGGACTTTACGCCGCGTCTGATTGGCAGTGGCTATGTAGTCGCCAAAACCACCTTCCAGGTGCCTGTCGATTGGCAGGTCGACCAGGTGTTGCTTTGCGATTTGGTGCGCGCACGCCTCGCCGAGGTATAAGGTGTCGGTGGATCGATTCACCATTCGGCAGGGGTATTTTTTACAAAAAATGTACCATGTGGTAAGATGAATTAGCACATTTGTGTTATTTTTGACCACGTGTCACAGGAGAATCGCGTACATGCCTTCAAAATATGCCTCGATGGATGAATATTACGCCACGCTCGATGCAGACCAGCTCCGTACCATGCGCGAAATTATCGATTTCATCATGGCCGAATTCCCCGAGCTTGCGGTCAAAGTAGCCTGGAACAAACCACACATCCACCTCGAGGGGTCGTATGTGGTGGGCTTTGCGGCCGCCAAAAAGCATCTGATGTTCCACCCCTGGAGCGTGCCTATTTTCGAAAGCTTCTTACCACGCTTGACGGGATATGTAACGGGCAAGCGTACCTTTCAAATCCCCTTGGGCTGGCAAATGGACAAAACACTGATTCGCGATATCGTGGTAGCGCAACTCGCCGAAATCCGTGCGTAATTGGTCCATACACCCCAACACAATCCCTCCACGATGATGCGTGGGGGGATTATTGTTGTTCAAAACTCATTGAATGTAGTCAGCGCTTGGGTGTTGAAGCGATAGAGTCGGGCGGGACGATGGGCACCGTCACGGAAGGTCTGATCGGTTTCGTGGATAATCTCGAGCCCGAGGATTTTTTTGCGGAAGTTGCGTTTGTCGAGGGTGTGCGACACCACGGCTTCGTACGCTCCCTGTAATTGTGACAGCGTAAATAATTCGGGCAGCAAGGCATAAATCGCATTGGTATAACTGATTTTGCTTTTGAGGCGTTCGTGGGCATATTGGATGATTTGGGCATGATCAAAGGCGATATCGGGCAAGGCATCAAGCGCAAAAAATTGCGGATGGTGGGTATCACTCCGCACCTGGGGCACAATGTTGCGTCCTAGTGCCATATAGGTGACTGACACCGCATGGCCACGGGGATCACGGGCCACGGTATCGAAGGTATACAACTGTTCCACAAGCCCACAATCAGCAAGCGTAATCCCTGCTTTGGCAGCAGTGATCCGGGTCATTGCGGTGAGCGTCGTTTCACCGGCACTCACATAGCCACCCGGCAAGGCATGGATACCCGCAAATGGTTGATTGGTGCGGGCAATCAACAACACAGCTAATTTTTGTTGTACTAATTGAAAAACCACACTGTCGACGGTGACGATGGGAGAGCTATACGTTGTATTCATCATCATTCATCTTTTGCGCGTACCAATACCTTTAGGTCTTCGCACTACGCATCATTCCATACGGCTGCATTCAATAAATCCGATGGCATGCGCCAATCACCACGGGGGCTCAATGCCACACTGCCTACTTTGGGACCATCTGGCATCACCGAGCGTTTGAACTGACTCCCCGCAAAGCGTTTGATAAAAATAGTAAGCCATTTGTGAATCACGTCCGGGGTATACACATCTCCAAAAGCCTGCTGGGCAAGCAAGGCTATTTTGGCGGGGCGGTCACCCCAGCGCACCAAGTGATACAAAAAGAAATCATGCAGTTCGTATGGGCCAATAATATCTTCGGTCTTTTGGCTTACTTCGCCCGCCTGGGTGGTGGTTAATTCGGGGGATACGGGGGTATCGAGGATGTCAACCAGTACCGCCGTCACCGCAGGGTTGGGTTGCGTGTCAGCCACCTGTTGCACCAAATGCCGCACCAACGTTTTGGGGACGCCCGCATTGACATGGTAATGACTCATATGGTCGCCGTTGAAGGTACACCACCCCAACGCGATTTCGCTTAAGTCCCCCGTACCTAACACAAAGCCCCCTAGTTGATTGGCTTTGTTAAACAAAATACTGGTGCGTAGACGGGCTTGTACGTTTTCGTAGGTGATATCTTGGCTGACACCGTCATGCCCGAGCGCATGTAATTGCCCTACCACCAAATCACCAATAGCAATCACCTGATTGGGAATGCCATACAACGTAGCCAGCGTGACTGCATTGGATTGGGTGCGATCAGAGCTGGCGGCCGCCGGCATGGTGTAGGTACGCAACACGTCGGCAGGGGTATGGCCGAGGATGGTGGCAGCCTGACAAGCCACCAAAAACGCCAGCGTCGAATCGAGCCCACCTGACAATCCAAGGTGCAGGTAGGGGGCACGCGTCGCCCGCATCCGTTGTGCCAAGCCATGGGCTTGAATGGCGAGGATGTGTTGCAGGCGCGCTGCGCGTGCGGCGGGGTCTTCGTCACTCGGCAAAAAAGGATAGGCATTCACTACTGGTTGGGGGGTAAAATTCGGCACCGTCACCGTCGTCGCCACCACGCTATAGCCGATATGATTGGCGCGATTTGAATCACGGCGCCGGTCAAATTGCAGGTGCTCGATGTCGATATCGCTGATGGTGATACGTTGATTGCGCGCAAAGGGCTGGCGTTCGGCCTGAATGCGCCCGTTGCTACAAATCAACTGATGACCACTCATCACCACATCCATACTCGATTCGGTCCAGTCACAACCGGCATAGATATAGCCACACACCAGGGTCGCCGATTGCATGCTGACCAAATTGCGGCGATAGCTGGCTTTGGCAACTAATTCGGGGGATGCCGAGGGGTTGGCGATAATCATGGCGCCGTGGTCGACGAGCAGCCGACTCGGTGATTGATTGACCCACAAATCCTCGCAGATTTCGATGCCGACTGATACCCCGGCCACGCGAAACAACAATTGGGTGCCAAAGGGGACGAGGTCGTCACCAATTGCCACCGTGGTATTGGATTGTTGCCAGGTTTGGTACCAACGTTTTTCGTAGAATTCACCATAGCTCGGCAAAAACTGTTTGGGGACAATGCCACAAATATGCCCATCAGCAAGGATTGCCGCACAATTGTACAAGGCATTGCCCACATTCAACGGCAAGCCCACAATCATGGCGGTGTCGGCCGTGGTATGGCGAGCGAGATCGATGAGTGCGTGTTTGGCACGCTGTAACAAGGCATCGTGTTGCACCAAATCGCCGAGCGAATAGCCCGTAATGGCGAGTTCGGGGAATACCACCAGCGCGACGCGAGCAGCAACTGCGGCATCGTATAATTGCATGATTTCGTGGCAATTACTCGCCACATCCGCCACGCTTACTACCGGACAGGCAGTAGCAACACGGATATATGCGGTGGTCGGAATATACGGTGTCAGCATGATGACTATCCATTACAATCGATTGTTACTGCTATCTTAACAGGTAGTGAAACAATTCGTTCGCTGATGGGATAACCATTTGTTGGAGCACGACCACAATATCGCGCGCCATTTGCTGATTATGGGGATGTTCGTCAAATTGCGTGGGAGCAATATACGCAACTTCAGCCACACTCAATTTCCCTAATATTTCTTGGAGCAGATTACTGTCTATTTTACAAATAACTGAATAGCGCGCGCAGTGGATACATCGCAACCGACAATTTCCCCCTGACTGCAGGCGATATACAATCGTCCATAGTCAAGGGGTTTAGTACGGCGTGCACCCATCGTCGGCACTCGCTTGACGTTGTTCCATACCACATGGAACCAGGCGTCGCTCATGCGTTATACGCTCTCTACCGGTACATACACGTGATTGAGTACGACCCACCCAATCACTTTTTGGGCTGGATTGACGTAGCATTGGACACCAATTCCACCCAAACTATAGGTTGCCATACTCACTAATCGGCCGACTGCAGTACACATCTGCTGCTCGTAGCGGGTAGCTTGTGCTCGGTCTTGCCACAAATCAGGTAATTCGGCAACTTGTAACATTGGTTGCGCCAAATTCGTCATCCCCACTTGTTGTACACATGCTAACGTTTGTTGCTGATTCATCGTCACATCACGATGAATCGCTGGGTTCGCCCACGACCACAACCACGTCCCGTTGCGTCCACAAAACGAACCAATCATGGTAAACGGAGCCACCGCTACCACGGTGCCGTGACGGCGATACGTCACGGTTTTGTCGACTTGCGATAACTGCCAATCACAGCGCGACAATCCATACTGTGCGTCCAATCCTTGTTGTTGCCCCCGCAACCACATTTGACAAAATTCCATCATTTCTGCGGCCCCTGCCCGCGTTCCACGCATAAAACCTCACTTACTCAAATAACCCTATCTCTATTATAAATCATTATTTAATCCACAAATGTGCACTTTATACAGGCATTTTTCGCAGTAGTATGCAGATATTCGTGCCTGTAGGGGAATTACGTTATTTGCGCGAGTGAACGATAGATGTGACGAAGTAATCGTTCAAAAGTTGCAGGGAATGCAATATGGCAATGAATACACAGAGATAACCAATTAGCGCCAATATCGCTGATTATTTTTTGCATAAAACCATAATAAACTGCTATGATATGAGCAATTATAGTAATACCACCACAAAGGAATCCGCACTATGCAACCACTCAATGCACTGCTTATCGGCGCCGGCGGCATGGGTCGTACATGGGCCAAAAACCTCGTCGCAAACCCAGACGTTTGTTTAGCTGGTTGGGTCGATATACGACCAGAAGCAGCGGCGCAGGCAGCGCGAGATTTGCAGATAAGTGCGGGGTATTATGGTGATTCGCTTGCGGCGGCATTGGCCACTGTCAAGCCTGATTTCGTGGTAGATGTCACGATCCCCGAGGCACATCACGATGTAACGCTGACTTGTCTCAACGCAGGGATTCCCGTGATTGGGGAAAAGCCGATGGCGGTATCAATGGATCAAGCACGTGCCATGGTAGCAGCCGCAGACCGCACGGGGGTGCGTTATATGGTTAGCCAGAGCCGACGCTATGATGCACGGTTATGGGCGTACCGTAATTTGATTCAACAAGTGGGTGAAATCGGCATTCTCGATGCTGACTTTTATATTGGGGCGCATTTTGGGGGCTTCCGCGACGAAATGGCCAATGTACTATTACTCGACATGGCGATTCACACCTTTGATGCCGCACGATATTTATTGGGTGATAGCACCCCGGTATCGGTGTATTGTGAAGAATTCAATCCACGCTGGAGCTGGTACAAAGGTGCCGCCGGGGCCACCGCCATCTTTGAGATGGCCAATGGAGCCCGCTTCACCTACCGCGGTTGTTGGGCAGCCGAGGGACTCCATACATCGTGGGAATCAGAGTGGCGTGCGGTGGGATCGCAAGGGAGTGCCAAGTGGGATGGGCATGATGCCATCAGTGCGGATGTCGTGGTAGAGCAGGGTGGATTCCATTCCAAATGCCATCATTTCACGGCGACGGCGGCGAGTGACATTGCGCATGGGATTGCTGGTTCACTCAAAGATTTCGTACATAGCTATCGCACCGGTGCCACTCCGATGGGCGACTGTCGCGACAACATCAAAAGCCTCGCCATGGTATTTGGTGCCATTGAATCAGCCAAAACAGGACGAAGAGTTACCTTATGATTTTTGCGTCACCTATTTTTCTCTTTTTCTTTTTCCCAATCACGGTGATTATTTATACCCTTATACCACTCAAATGGCGCAATGCATTACTCCTGATTGCAAGTGTGCTCTTTTATATGAGTGGTTCAGGGCCGTATATTTTGGTAATCATTGGTTTAACTATATTTAACAGCATGATATCGCCATATATCATCGATAATCGGCGGGTGCTCGGTAGCGCAATTGCAGTCAATCTAGTGCCACTCATCTACTTCAAATATGTCGGTTTTTTTGAGCGGATTTGGCTCGATGCGGTTGGCATAAGCACCCCAAAAACAGCAGCGGTATTATTGCCTTTAGGAATTTCATTTTACACCTTTCATGCAATTTCGTATCTCATCGATGTGGCGCGGCGGCGGATTCCCGTCAATACCAAAGTTAATTCATATTTACTGTACATGCTCTTTTTTCCGCATTTGATTGCAGGACCAATTGTGCGGTTTAAAGAAATCAGCAGTCAATTTGTGCTCGAGAATCGCCGATTGCGCCCACAAAATGTCAGTAGTGGATTGCAATTATTTATCCTTGGTTTCGCCAAAAAAATCCTCATTGGTGATCAATGTGCAGCGATTGCCGATCAGGTGTTTAATCAACACATTACCTTGTCGAGTGCCAATGCGTGGCTGGGAATTTTGGCATACACGATGCAGATTTACTTCGATTTTTCGGGGTATAGCGATATGGCAAGTGGGTTGGCGCGGATATTTGGATTTCGCTTCCCACGGAACTTCCGCCGGCCTTATAGCGCGCAAAGTATCACTGAATTTTGGCAACGCTGGCATATTAGTTTATCGCGGTGGTTCCGCGATTATGTCTACATTCCGCTCGGTGGCAATCGCCGCGGACAGCGACGTACGTTATTTAACCTTTGGGTCATATTTGTGCTGTGTGGTTTATGGCACGGAGCCAATTATACGTTTTTGGTATGGGGAGTCGGTCACGGTGTCTGGATGGTCGTGGAGCGCCTAGGCTGGTGGCGACCACGAGGCTGGTGGGGGCAACTCTGCACGTTTGTGATAACGATGTTGCTTTGGGTACCATTCCGAGCCGAATCACTGAGCCGTACCTGGCAGATTTGGCTAGCCTGTATCAAGTGGCAGACGACACTCGTGAGCGTGGATACGGTCACGCTCATTGATCCCAAACGGATATTTTTGTTGGTGGTGGCATTGTGTATTTGTTGTATGCCACAGCGGGCATTTGTGCAATGCAAACTATTTTGGCAGAATCGGCCGCTGTTGCGGGCGAGTGCTATTAGCCTCAGTTTTGCATTAGCAATATTGGTATTGATCGATCAAGGGTTTACCCCATTCATCTACGCGAATTTTTAAGGTGTATCACGCATGAAAAAATACATCATCGGCATCGCATATCTGTGCGTAACCCTGTTTTGTTTATATGAATTACAGTGGTTAATTACACAACCGCGGCAATATCAGTTTTTGGCGCGTCAACTCGATACCATTGAAGTACAGATTCGTGCCCTCGAAACAAATCCGCAAGGTGATGAGTTTCGATGGTTGAGCGACGATGTAACGATTGCCGTGCCCAAACCAACCCAAACCGGGATTGTCCACATGCATGTATGGATTGCACCCGGTCGTGTTACCACGGAAATTCAAGTAGGAAATTACCGGTTAACCACACCGCTTTTTTTGCCATTCCAGTCACGTCGAATTGCGATATTGACGACACCATCGGGAACACAATCATCCCTATTGCCTATCAAATTCATTTTTAAACCCAACGAAACTACCACACCGATTGCGTGGGCGTTTGCGGGTGCGTACTGGAGCAGTATCACCGCACAACCAGACCCGCAACCACAGCTGACCCTATTTGTGATTATCACGTTGGCGATTACGACACTCACGTTGTATCGGATTAGCAATCATCCACTAACCAGCATTACATTTGCGGGGATTGGGGTGTTGATGGTTTTGGTAGCCAAAACACCGATTAGTGCGACTATTGGCTGGATAACCGATCAACCGGCGCTCTACAATCGGCTATGGGTGTTGGCGATTGTATGGCTGATTTGGTTTTGGAAATATCCAAAGGGACTGGCATTTCTCACCCACGCACCCGCCCAAGCCCGGGTTGTTTTTGTGGCATATGGGATGCTTACCTTGATTCCAGTCATAGGTATGATTGCCCCACCCGAATCGGCCAACATACAAATCGAAGAGTTACGCAAATTACAAGAATGCCCAGATCATTGGACGGGCGCGCAGTGGGATGTCGCAGCCAATTTTGCACCGCTGGCGCAATGTGTCACTGATCATATTGGGTGGCGCAGTACGTTTATTCGGGTCAAGAACGAAATAGATTACCAAGTATTTGGTGTATCAAGCCGCATCTACTTTGGCCATAATGGGTTTTATTTTATGCGACGCTGGAGCGACGAACGCTTCCCATGGCTCCAAGAAATTTTGCAGACACCTAGCCAACGCCAAAAACTACTCGCAACGCTCCAACAAATCAACCAAAACTATGCCAAACAAGGCATTCATGTGATTATGGTGATTGCGCCAAGTAAAGAATTCATCTACCCCGAGAATTTGCCGTGGAATGCCCCAAAATATGATTATCAGATGGTACGGGATTTCGAAAACGATATGGAAGCCAGTGGACTCGATGTAATTCATACATTTGATCTGTTGCAATCACACAAGAAAGATGTGCCATTGCTCTATCATCCACGCGACTTCCACTGGAATGATTTATCTGCGTATTATGTGGCCCGTGCAGTGACGGATCGTATCGCGAAACACCAAAAAATCACCAATCCATGGAATCATCCACTCAATGTCTGCTCAATGTTCCGCAAAGCAAGTGACCAGAGCTTTGCAGCACTCTTGTCGAATCGCAATGTGTATTCGGAGACGTATTGTCAAATCACGACCATGCCCAACAACACGCCATGGATAATCGAGAATCGATTCGACCGTGATTTCAATGTCTGGAGAGCGGATTTTCCATCACCGAGTCAAACACTTGGCGCCCTAGAAATTGACGGTGATAGTTACAGCATGTACTTCCAGACCGCAGGCTTAGAACGCTACTTTAACCAAGTGGTTATTACCAAATTTGCCAATTGGCATGATGCATTTACGCCAGATCACCTGGGGTATTTGCAACGAGGCAATGTGCGCTATGTGGTATGGCAAATGCGCGATGCGAGTCTGCCGTTATTATTAAACGATATATACAACGAATACTAGCAATGAGATGCGCTACCGTACGTTGATGGCGCTATCAAATGACATGCCCGAACACCGGTTGCGATTATCGTATTCTGTTGGAGTATCTCCGTATGATGAAATTACGCATCCTCACCATTTGTGCGTATCTGCTGATGTGGGGACTCTGCCTATATACGATTACCTATCTCATTGATTTCCCACAACAGCACCAATTACACGCCGCTGATATTGTTTCAGATGGCGGTAAATCAATTCGTGATCTCGAAAAAAATAGCCGTGGGCAGGATTTTCGTTGGTTGCGTGATACGGTAACATTGACCATTGCCCAGCCGACATCAATGGGGATTTTGTCATTTCATTACTGGATTGCCCCACAGCGGGAAGCAACAGCTGTACAAATCAACACCACCTCGTATGCCCTACCACCGACCGAGGCACTGAAGCAGCGTCACATTGCGGTGCTGGTATTTCATCCAGCTACAATCCCGCAAACAACGATTACGATGCAATTTAGTGCCCAACCCAACGCACCCATTGCGTGGGCATTTATGGATGCGAATTGGCAACGCGTCACCCCATTTGCCCATCTGAGTATTTGGGGGAGTATAGGATTGTTATGGGTACTGTGTGCGGTGTCGTTGCAACGGATCGGACGCCGCCACTGGGTGAGTATCGTGGTCACGAGTAGCGTGGTGATGACGATTAGTGCCACACAGCCCATCCTCGCCACCACGATAAGTGCCATATTCACTGATGCGCGATTCATCCAAAATAGTCTCCTGATTGGCGCAGGTTGGATTTTGTGGTATTTGATTCACCCACGCGTGGTGCGGTTTTTGACAACTGCGACATATGTACAACGACTTGCGATCGGGAGTTATCTGATATGCACGCTCGTGCCTAGCATCGGAATGTTATTTAACCCAGAACCGAATACGATTGCCGTGCAAGAACAACGCCAACGCCAAGATTGTCCGACGCAATGGCGGGGGAGTCGTTGGGATGTGAGCCAAAATTTCACGGTACTTGCCCAATGTATATCGGATAATATTGGCTGGCGCAGTATCATGATTCGGAGCAAAAACGAACTTGATTATCGCTTGTTTGGGGTATCGAGCCGTGTTTATTTTGGCAACAACGATTTTTATTTTTTACGACGCTGGGGTGACGAACGATTCCCATTGCTCCAGCAAATATTACAAGACCCGGGGCAGCACAACCAACTCCGCCAGCTGATTCAGACGACAAATACAGCCTATGCGGCCAATAATATACATATGATTTTGGTGATTGCACCGAGTAAAGACATCCTTTATCCAGAAAATTTACCATGGTATGCCCCGCGTTATGATCCACAAATGGTAAAAAATCTCGAAGGTGAATTACGTGATGCAGGGGTTGACGTGATCCCCGTCACGGATATATTGCAACAGCACAAACATGATGTGCCGTTGTTATATCACCAGCGCGATTTCCATTGGAATGATATTGCTGCCTACTATGTGGCGCAAGAAATCGTAGCGCGGGTTGCAGCTACAGAACATCGCACCACACCATGGCCACTTGCGACGCCGGTTTATCAAACGATGTGGAAGGATGCTACAGATCAACATTTTGCAGCGCTCTTGTTCAATCGAGATGTATACCCACGAAGCTATGGCATTAATACAATCCGTCCAGGGGATGCCAAATGGAATAATGAATCATATACAAATCAAGATTTTGTGGTATGGCGCGCCCCGATAGGATTGCCACAACCAGCATTACCAAACCTTGCAATTTTAGGAGATAGCTTCAGTGTCTATTTTCGGAATGTAGGGATGGAGTGGTATTTTGACAGTATTATGGCAACGTCAGGCGCAATTAGCTCGCCTACTATCATCGAGACGTTTCAATCCAATAGCATTAAATATGTAGTAGTCCAAGTGCGTGACGTGAGTTTACCGTTGTTACTGACCCAACAACAAGAACAATAGCAACGGCCCGATGCACCACCACACAGACCCACTGCATTGCGTGCAGTGGGTCTGTGTGAGGAATAGTACTGGAGCCGACAACGAGACTCGAACTCGTGACCTGCTGTTTACAAGACAGCTGCTCTACCAACTGAGCTACGTCGGCACCGCATAGAATAATACCATGTGCACTCAGCAACGTCAACCGTGTTATTATGCAATAATGACACGGAAGTGTGGTTTAGAGGATAATCCCATGCAAGATATGCTTGTACAACTCGATATAAGTTTTGACCAACGACCGAGTTACACGCTCGTGGCATGGTTGCGACATCGTGATGCTCAGGTCGCCATCGGTGAACCATTAGCAATCATCCAAGATGGTGAGACCCGCAAGGTCATATCCGCACCCTGCAGTGGGCGCATCGTAGCGATATATGCAGACGCCGGGGCACCGCTCCTTCCCCGTAGCGTGATTGCCTTAATCCGCCCAGGATTACCCCTCGTATTACCGGCAAACGAGCGTAGTGGCATCCTTGTGGCGATTGCACTGATTGCCGTTGCCGTGATTATCATCCCTACACTCAATGGTATTGGCCATCAGCCCACCCCAACCACCACGACTGACGCTACCAGCAATACCGCAAGTTGGTGGCCCTTTGGGCGCACACCACAACCGAGTAGCAATGTTGCGCAAGCCACAGAGACACCAGCCAGCGTTATTACGCCGGCAGCAAATGAAACTCCGGCCAGCGATATTACGCCGGCAGCAAGTGAGACACCGGCCAGCGATATTACACCGGCCCCACAAGCAACACCAGCAGCAGGATCATCACCAATAACACCAGAACCATTAATCAAGCGCATTGGCAGATTAATCAACGAAATGATTTTTTTGACCAATGAAATCAAACCGTGGATTCAAACGAAGCAACCAATTAACCCACAAATTTATGAACAAATGATTCGACCCCGCATTAGCCGTAATCAGGTGATTGTGGACCAACTCCATGCCATTGTCAGTGAAAACATGCCAAACCAAATAACTACAGAATTAGAAAAACAACTTATCAGCCAACTTGATCAATTTATTAGTCCCTGTATGGCTATTTATCAAGCAGTCCAGACGGCAAATAACAACACCACCGTACCCCCAGATTTGAGTGAACAGTATGGGCAATGCAACAATGGATCAAGTAATTTAGTGCAGTATCTCAGTGGGCAATAACCCGCTAGCGCTACGCAATTAATACAGACCGTGTCTTGGAAATAAAACCATTATTGTTTGGTCAGGTACATCACGCGAATCGGCGATACCACTGAGACAGCCCATAATTGCTCAACTTTGTACCATTAGAAGCAAAAAATTAATCATGCACCAACATACAAAAAACGCTGGGAGGAGTGTAGATTACACACTCCTCCCAGCGTTTGCGATTGCGGTTACTTATGCAGCGCAGTCGCATCCATCACAGTTTTGACGGGCATCAATACCACTTGGGGCACGTTGACGGCAGTCAGGGTGTTACTGACGGTGACATTATCAATCGTGATTTCACTGCCATACGATGAATCGGTGGTCAAGAAGATACTAATTGGTACCCGTTGGCCGGCATAGGCAGAGATGTCGACACTGGCGCGGCCTGATCGGATACCCTTACAGATATCCATCGTGCCCAGTGGTGTGTCATTGACAGTAATCGTCATGGTGTCATAGAACTTGCCACAACTTTCGTCTGAGTTCACGCTCACGTCGAACAACAAGCGTTTGGCGTCGGCAGGCAACGTCACATACTGGGTAATGCGGTCACTCGTGAGGTTACGGGCAGGTATTTTGTTCCCTAGTTTGGCGACACCATTAGCGATGAACTGACCAGTCTGTTGACCATTATTGCGTGAATCTTCATTCCAGCTGCCATCGGCGCCATTAGCAAAATCGGCATTGAGTAATGTGGTATTGCTGATGGTAGGACCGAATTTGACGGTATCAATAATCCATGAGCTGGGATTGAAGCTGTCGTTAGACAATTCAAAGCGAATTGGCACGGTTTGACCTTGCCACGTACGCAAATCAATCACCTGTTGATTGTAGAGCGTGAGCGGTGACCATTTGCTGCGATTACACATCCCCCATTGCTTGACGAGGGTATTATTAACGTAGACTCGGGCAAAATCGCTACTACAGGTCGATTCCCATGAATAGAATCCGGTATGCAGGTACAGTGATGTGTTGTCGGCTGGGATGGTAACGGTTTGTTCGATTGAATCGACGCCACCATTCACCCCACCCAACCATGCCAGATAGCGGCCAGTCCAGGCAGCGAAATTCGACCATGAACCAATAATAGGGAAGTTCAACGAAGAATTTTCGGTCCAACCAGTTTTGTAGCCTTCAAAGTCACCATTCACAATACCACTTCCCGTGAATGTAGGACTAGGCGTCGCGGTCAACGAGGGCGTCATGGTCAACGAGGGCGTCGCGGTAGACGAGGGTGTCATGGTCAATGAGGGTGTCATTGAAGGGGTCAGCGTACGCGTACTACTTGGCGTGATGGTATTTGATGCGGTCGCCGTACTTGTGGTAGTCGGAGTCGCCGTAGCCGTCCGTGAACTCGTCAGCGTCGCTGATGGGGTCAAGGTTTGTGTGTCAATCAATGAAGAACCCGTCGGTGCTTGTTTGTTGTAAATGAGTTGGACTTCATTGGCACTCACATTACCAGAAGCGACCCACAATTCGTCGAGATCGAATGAACTATATGTACTACCTACCAGCCCAATTTGTAATTTGGCGGGCAAAAAGGAATTGGTAACGATTCCGGCACTCCCAGCCAAATGCCCATCGACATAGCTTTCGATGACACCATTGCTACCAGGAGTAACTAAACAAACCAAATGATGCCACACACCATTATTGACATCAATTCCGCCCGTGGCAATTGCACTATTGATTTTGCACGCCAATTTACCGGCATCAATAGTCATCGTAAATGGATTCTGGCCACCAGTACTCTGCATAATATTGACGGCATTATTGGTGGTACGTACCCACACACTCACCAAGGTATTTGACGGGGTGCGGGGAGCCAAAAACGACACCGAAGTCAACGCATTGGCCCGGTTTGCATCCATGTGAACTGCTTTGTTTTGCACACCATCACTGACTTCATCGACACATACTGGTGTACTTGTGACACAGCGCAGGGTAGTACTCACACGCCAACGTGCTGCCTGAAAAGAAGCCACATCATCAAAGGTTATTTTCAGTAGTTGGGTGTTATTGAGCAACGGGGTTGCGGTACGTGTCGTACTTGCAGTCCGAGTCAACGACGGTGTCCGCGTTGACTCCAACGTACGGGTATTGCTGGGAGAACGCGTCGCACTCCGCGTCATGGTTGCCGTACTACTACGGGTCGCTGTTGCGGTTGCAGACATCGTCGCAATTGGCGTGTTACTTGGCGTCAGCGTAATACTTGGCGTCAGTGTAATACTTGGGGTCAGCGTAATGCTTGGTGTGAGTGTAATTGTCGCGGTGGGTGCTACTGCCGAAATAGCCTGTACGGCTTTGGAGGCATTTACAATGCCCACGCCACATGTGCTAGCACCGCAAGCATTCGCACTAGCATCACTCGGAAATGCAGTGAGATTACTCGCCCCCGTTAAATATTGACGAATCGTCGCCACCGACGCATTGGGCAATAACCCATAAAGTAACGCTGCCACGCCAGCCACATGGGGGGAGGCCATACTCGTCCCTTGCATATTACCGTAGGTGGGGGTTGCGGTGTCGATGGTCGTCGTGCCATTGAACCACGTCGAACGGATCCGACCGCCTGACAAATTCCCACCAACCACGGCATCACCACCAGGGGCGGCAATATCGACTACACTCCCATAGTTACTATAGTACGAGCGTTTACCGGTTGGGCCGACCGCAGCCACGGTCACTGCACCAACACAATTGGCTGGGGTAAATTGTTCAGCGGGCATATTACTATTGCCGGCAGCCACCACCACCATCGTACCGGCATTGGTCGCTGCGGTAATTGCATCGGCATAATAGCTCGGACACGTTGCTGAACCACCACCAAGGCTGAGATTAATGACGTTGGCTTTGACCGGTGCTAACTCTACACCAGCTACCGGCACCCGTGCAGCCCATTTGATGGCATCAGAAATATCACTGCCATAGCCACCGCCACGACCAAGCACGCGCCCAATCAACAATCGTGCATCGCCGGCGATACCAGCGACACCCATACCGTTGTTGGTAATAGCAGCAATCGTACCAGCCACGTGGGTACCATGCCACGAACTCGAGCTCCCATTGTAATAATCGCCTTCGTCACGGGCATTGGTATCACGGCCATTGCCGTCACCGCCCATAGTGGCGTCATTGACAAAATCATATTGTCCGACGAGTTTATTGCCGGTCACCATCCCACCAACTTGGGATAATCCCAAATCAGGATGGGGCGTAATCCCGGTATCTAATACGGCAACCACAGCACCATTCCCAGTTGCACCTTGGTTCCAGGCCCCAATCGCATCAACACCATAATACGTCGTGCCATTCACCGGTGTTGATGGCGAAAAATAGTGCCATTGATTGGGGTATTCTGGGTCATTAGGGACGGCAGTAATTTGTGCGATGACGTCTGGTTCAACACTCACCACGTCGGCAATGCTCATCCATGCAGTTTGCAGTTGAGCGATTTCGGCACGACTGACAAAGCGTTCCACTTTGAGCACGTGACGTGTATCACTCATGGGACGTTTATAGCTAGCACGTGCCAAACCGCTCCGTTGCGCAGTATCACCAAATTGGCGCCAAAACAGCGTATCAACCGCAGAACGAGTTGTCGTGCTTTTGAGGGTC
This sequence comes from uncultured Chloroflexota bacterium, assembly GCA_937876225.1. GTDB lineage: Bacteria > Chloroflexota > Chloroflexia > Chloroflexales > Roseiflexaceae > UBA965. The sequence continues at coordinate 23,155 of CALFIC010000138.1, forward strand.
ACCACCATTTGATCAGTATACGGTGTCGTATCAGTTACGGCACTGACGTCACGTTCCTCTGCTGACACAAATGCGGGTGCCAGCAATGCCAGCAACAACACCCATGTCATCACCATTTTTATTTGTATGCGTACACCTAGTGCCATAACAATCTACCCTTCATGGTGAAACACCCTAGTGCAACTACTATCTGCGTATGCCGACGTTTGGCAGTTGCATTTTGTTCCATCAAATCGATACCAATTATGTGCAGTTTTTTATCAAAACATATCTTATGCAAATGTACCATCATTATGGTCATGTAACAACCATACGACTTGGATTCGATGGTCACCGCTGTCGCCGCAAATGCACCTCAAGAATTCCCTTGCTAAACCATAAACACACACTATCAACGCTCATCAAATAGACCATGTGATTGCAAATAATTCCGATTGAATACGAATTTTGCCCAAAACACATCATCACCGAGTAGTGCTATCGCTTGTGAACGCTGTTAATTTCGGTAGCGGCAAGAGGTGTCATTGGTGTTTCATCGTTTCGTTATCGTTGTGTAACCAATCAGCAGAGTAGAGTGCTACCGGCAATGATACACTGACGGACAAGTAAATGTTTCTCCACAAGTTATGGTGTGCACATATATGTCAGTACGCTCAATTATACAAATCCCTGCGCTGTCACTACATACCGTTGATATTACGACGGTCAGTCAAATGCAAGCGTGGCAATATACCGGAATCATGGCCCGCTACAACTTCAATGATGATCCATTTGAACAACAATGGATATGCCGACCGCAAACTGGATATTGGCAAGTACGTGATGCCCAACACGAACTCACTGGATTTGCCGTAATCGGTACGAGTGCGCAGACCCCCGGCATTCATTATCCGGCAAATGCGATTGACGTGTTGGCAGGACTACACCCTGATTTGCTCGGACAACGCCGTGGCTATGCGTTTATCATGCAAGTGATTGCCCATGCCCAAAAACTTCATCCAGGGCAACGCCTGCGTGCGAGCATCCCCAGCATGCATTTGGCGGCGCTGGCTGCCTGGCAACGCGCTGGTTTCTTCCCTGAATATGCCGTAATTGCAGCAGACAATACACCATTTGTGGTGTTGCTGGCATAACGTTTTTCAAAAAACCAAAACAGAAGATTATACGGTCACGCCAGCGCCATTGCAATGATGCTGGCGGTCGTTGTTGCGCCCATCCACTACTATTTCATACCGGTACGGGACAAAGGAAGAAGTTTTTGACAGAGTATTGGTATAATCAAACAGATACACGCAACTTCTCCATAAGAAAGGCATCATCATGCCCAAGCACGCAGTTCATGTCAAAAACGGTCCCCAACCCGGTGGCGCCTATTCGCCCGTACTCCGCGTCGGCGATTTTGTGTTTGTGTCGGGACAAGCACCGATCGACCCTGCCAGCAACGAAATCGTCGGCACTACCATCGAAGAACAAACCGCCCGTACGCTCGAAAACATTAAGCTCCTGCTGGCTGCTGCCGGTGCTGAAATGAGCGATGTGGTCAAAGCGACCGTGCATTTGTCTGACATGGCGTTGTTTGACCGCTACAACACGGTCTATGCCAGTTACTTCCCCGACCCCAAACCAGTCCGGACCACGGTAGGGAGCCAACTCGACGGCTTCATGGTCGAAATCGACGTCATCGCCTACCTCGGAGCCTAATTATGTACGACACGCTCATCCGCGGCGGCACGGTGATTGACCCTAGCACCAACCGCCATGGCAGCTACGATGTAGCGATACGGCGTGACCGCATCGCCGCCGTGGCGCCCTATATTGCACCCGAAAGCGCTCGCAACGTCATCGATGCGAGCGGGTTGTTAGTATTGCCCGGGCTCATCGACGTCCATACCCACGTCTACCACGGTGTCACCTATTGGGGAATCGAGCCAGACGCCATCGCCGCCCGCAGTGGCGTCACCACCTGGGTCGACGTGGGATCCGCAGGCGCCTACAACTTTGCCGGCCTACGTGAGTTTGTGATGCGCCAATGCGACGTACGCATCGTCACCTTCCTCAACATCTCGGGGGTGGGGTTGACTGCCCCATTTGGTGAGCATTTCAACATCGAAAACTGCGACGTCGATTTGTGTTGTCGCATGGTTGATTTGCACCGTGACATCATCATCGGCATCAAAGCGCGCATCGAAGGCAAAACCGTCGGTGACAACGGGCTGGAGCCGTTGCGCCTCGCCCGCCAAGCCGCTGACCGCTGTGGCTTGCCATTGATGGTGCATATTGGCTCGGGGCCACCCGAGCTCGATGCAGTGCTGGAGTTCCTCAAACCCGGCGATATTTTGACGCACTGCTTCACCGGCGGCACGATGCGAGTCACCGCCGGCGATCATCGCCCCCATGCCAGTATTGTGGCAGCCGCTCAGCGCGGGGTCATCCTCGATGTAGGGCATGGGGCAGGCTCATTTGACTTTGCGGTGGCCGAAGGGATGTTGGCGGCGGGACTCGCACCCGACGTGATTTCGACCGACATGCATCAACTGAGCGTGCATGGGCCGATGTTTGATTTGCCCACCTGTATGAGCAAATTCCTGGCCATGAATGTGCCCCTCGAAACAGTGGTACAGGCGGTCACATCACGCCCCGCCCAGATCCTCGGCTTGCCCGACGTCGGCACGTTGCAGGTAGGCGCCTATGCCGATGTGGCGTTGTTGCGCATGCACCACGGTGAGTTTCATTTTTATGATATTGCCATGGCGAGTCGCACGGGGAGTCAGCTCCTGCGCTGTGAACAAACCATCCTCAACGGGCGGGTGATGCCGCGCCGACCAGACCCAGTACCGGCACCATGGATTGAATTGCGCCCGTACCAACGCGAAATCCAGGCACGTGGGCATACGCCCGATCAAATGGTTCCGTAAAGGTGAGTGCGATGAATCAATGGATTCCTGTGCAACAATTTATAGGGACGCAGATTCGCCTCGATGCCCTTGATCCAATAGGGCATCGTGACGGACTGATTGCCGCCGGAGCCGATGCCCGGATCTGGGATTATATTTTGTTTGCCCCCGCCGATACTCCGGCGGGGATGGATGCCCATATCAGCGAAGTCATCCGCCGTCGCGATGCGGGACTCGAAGTGCCCTATGTCATCGTGCGGCAGCACGACGATACGATTGTAGGCTTGACGCGCTTCCTCGATTTGCGCCCCGCCCACCGAAGCCTCGAGTTGGGCACCTGGCTCAATCCACAAGTGCACGGCGATGGCACCAATGTCGAAGTCAAACTACTGATGCTGATGTATGCCTTTGAAACACTCAATTGCATTCGGGTACAAATCAAAACCAACGCCAACAACAAAGGCGCGCAACGCTCGCTTGAAGCGTTAGGGGCAACCTACGAAGGGTGCTTACGCAATCACATTATTACGCCCAACGGGGGTATCCGTGATTCGTTTTTTTATTCGATTCTTGACCGGGAATGGCCGGCTGTCAAAATCCGGTTACAGCAACGGCTACACAAACGGCATCACGAAGGAGGAACAGCATGACCCTATTTATTTCACGATTACTTGCCAAAAGCCGTTTTCTGGTGGGATTGGCCGTCCTAGGAGCATTCATTGGGATGGTTGCATTGTTGTGTTATGGGATTTGGGACGTGTATCATCTCGTCTCAAGCACCCTTGCCGCCAACGAATACGACGGTATCGGCAAAAAATTGACCTTTGGCTTCATCGAGGCGATCGACACGTTCCTACTTGCCACCGTCTGCTATATCACTGCACTCGGGCTGTATGAGTTGTTTGTCGATGATCGCCTCGAGCTCCCCAGTTGGCTCACCATCCGCACACTCGACGACCTGAAAAACAAACTGACTAGTGTGATTATCGTGTTGATGGCGGTAGTCTTTCTTGGGCAGGTCGTCAGTTGGGACGGCGAACGTGATTTATTGCGGATTGGGGCGCCCATCGCCTTGGTTATCGCATCGTTGACATGGTTTTTACGCCAAAACAGCAAAAGCACCCACTAAATTAGCACTTCTGCGTACCTTTTTGCGATCATCACACGGTTATACCCCGTAATTGATGACGCGAAAGGAGTATGTTGATGGAACAGTCGCAACGCTGGCGAGTAGTGCTTGATTTTGGGGAAGATTTCCCAATGCTTCGTGCCGATAGTGTGTACCTGCGCATGATCAAAACGTGTTGGCACCAACTACCGACCCACCACCCCCACATCACGTGTTCCGCATTACAGCTCCGTAGCGACGGGGTGCGTGGGTATCTGTATGGCAATGATGTGCGCGAAGCCACCGCTGCGCTCGACGCATTTCGTCATCGCACCACCGCTGTCATCAGACGCTTACGAGGCCAACCCCAAGCGATTATTTGGGATTATGTCCAATTTGTGGCAGAATAATACCCACACCGACACACGGCAACAGGACAGGGTTATGACACAAAGTGATTCATTATTCACGGGGCGCCTGGTACGGCTCGCTGCGGCCACGCCTGACGACCTTGCGATTGTGGCGCAATGGAGTACCGACGCCGATTTTTTGCGCCGCCAACAGTTTTTGCCAGCCCGCCCACTCAATGAACAAGAAATAACGGAATCGTACCTTAGTGGTGGTCATAGTCATGATTCCACTCACTTCCGCTTACGCACATTGAGCGACGACCGGTTGGTGGGGTATGTGGTACTTTATGACATTTATTGGAATCTACAAACCGCCCTAGTCGGGATTGCCATTGGTAATCGTGCCGATCGGGGCAAAGGCTATGGCCGCGACGGGATGGAGCTCATCTTGCGCTATGCCTTTGATGAACTCAATTTGTATCGCGTCGGATTAACCGTGCTCGAACGCAACCATGAAGCACGCCAACTCTATAGCAGCGTTGGGTTCCAACAAGAAGGCATTTTGCGCGCCAGTGATTATCGCGATGGTGTGCGCGGAAACGATATTATCATGGGGGTACTCGCACCCGAATGGCGCCAACGGCGTGCCCTACAACCATAAAGGAAAAAACCATGCCCCGACTGCGTGATTTAGGCATCCAAATCGGCACACTCCCTACCGGCACCTACAACGCCATTACCGATGTCCCAGGAGTGTTAGTCGGGTACGACACCGTCATCAGCGATGCTCCCCACGTGGCGCGTACCGGTGTGACAGTGATTTTGCCGCGTGGTGAGCAAAGCTGGCATGAGCCGGTGTTTGGTGGCTACCACTCGTTTAACGGGTGTGGCGAAGTCACTGGCGTGGCCTGGCTCAAAGAATCAGGACTACTCTACAACCCGATTGCAATTACCGCTACCCCGTGGGTGGGGGCGGTGTGGGATGCGATGTCGTGGCATGCGATTACCTCAGGCTACAACGATAGTTTTTTGCTGCCGGTGATTGCCGAAACCTACGACGGCTGGTTGAGTGATCGTGTGGGCGAATTAGTGGGGCGGCCACAATTCCTCAAGGCCCTCGCTGACGCCAAAAGCGGCCCAATTGCCGAAGGCAACGTGGGTGGCGGCACCGGCATGATTTGTCATGAATTCAAGGGTGGTACAGGCACCTCATCACGCATGGTGCAATGTGCCGGCCAGCAATATACGGTGGGAGTGTTGGTACAAGCCAATTACGGCACCCGCGAAGATTTGCGGATTGATGGTGTACCCGTGGGACGCAGTATCGGGTATGACGTGGTACCGAGTGCCCGTACCAAAGTAGTGAGTGGCGATGGCTCGATTATCGTCATCATCGCCACTGATGCGCCCCTGACGGCCACCGGCTGTGACCGCTTGGCGCAACGTGCGACGGTAGGACTCGGGCGGGTGGGCGGCTACGGGCACAACGGCAGTGGGGATATTTTTGTGGCGTTTAGCACGGGCAATCATCTGCACGACGACATCAATCGACTTGAACAGATTAGCGTCGTCCCGCCAGTAGCCATGAATGGGTTGTTCCACGGGGTGGCAGATGCGGTCGAAGAAGCGATTGGTAATGCCCTGTGCGCCGCCCAAACCATGGTGGGGTATAATGGGCGCATTGCCACGGCCATGCCCCTCGACCTGGTGGCGTCCCTGATGCGAAAGGTTCACTAATACTTTGCCAATAACGATTGTCGCCTTTATTGTCTGTTCCGCCTGCATTCACGTGGGATGGAATCTGTTACTCAAAGGGTCAGTCAATCGCCAAGTATCGACATTGTTGGCGATAAGTTGTGCCGGGTTGGTGATGTTGCCATGGGCATGGTCGCGGGTCGATAGTCATGTATGGATGATTGCCATGGCGAGTGCCGTATTCCAAGCGCTGTATTATATTTTGTTGGCGTATGGGTACGACAACTACGACCTCGGTGTCTTGTACCCGATTGCGCGTGGGGTAGCGCCGTTACTTTCAGCGATTTGGGCGACAATCTGGTTGGGCGACCACATGCACGCCGGTGGCATTGTAGCAGTGCTGGTGATTACCTCGGGGACGATTTGGATTGGCGTCCGCCATCGGGCACCAGGATTACCATGGCAGATGCCGTGGTTGCCATTGATTATTGCCCTCACGATATCGGGGTATACCATTATCGATGCCTTTGGGGCACGCAACGGCGATACATTGGCCTATTATTCGGTGTGTATGGTGTGTACTGCGGCGTGTATGGCACCGTTTACGCTCTGGAAGCAACGCCCACACTGGGCGTTAGTGCGCGCAGAATTCCCCCGGGCCGCCCTAATTGGCGGGTTGTCATTTGTGTCATACATCATGATATTACGCAGCTATGCCAGTGCCCCAGTAAGTTATGTGGCCGCCATGCGCGAGATAAGCATCGTGATTGCCGGGCTGATAGGCTGGTTGTGGCTCAAAGAATCGTTTGGGTCGACGCGGTTGATTGGGGCCACTGTGGTGAGCATCGGGGTAGCATTGTTAGTATTACTCGGCTAGACGCTACGTCATTACAGATACAAAGGGGTAGAACATGACAATCCGTGACAGTATTATTCGTTTGGTAGGCCGGCATAATCTCGACGAAGCAGAGTCTGCCGCAGCCATGAATGAAATCATGAGTGGGGTGGCGACTCCTGCCCAGATTGCGGCGTTTTTGACGGCACTCCACCTCAAAGGCGAAACAGCCGCCGAGATTGCTGGCATGGCGCGCATCATGCGCGACCATGCCTTGCATGTCGACGTCGCCTCTGGCGCCGTCGATACGTGTGGCACCGGCGGTGATGGTGCTGGCACATTCAATATTTCGACAATTGCGGCCTTTGTGGCTGCGGGGGCGGGCGTACATATCGCCAAACACGGCAACCGCGCCATGTCGAGCCGCTGTGGGTCGGCCGACGTATTGGAAGGGTTAGGGGTGTCGATTGAGCTCGATCAGCTCGAAGTCGCCAAACGCATCCGCACCCAACGCTTCGGCTTCATGTTTGCACCACGCTTCCACCCAGCCATGCGTTTTGCAGGTCCGGTACGACGCGAAATCGGTATCCGCACGGCATTTAATCTGCTCGGACCACTCACCAATCCCGCCAAAGTCACCCGGCAAGTCATCGGGACGGCCAACGAAGCCTTGGCCGAAAAATTAGCCAATGCCTTGGCATTACTCGACATGCACTACGTGATTGTCTTTGCGGGCTACGGCAATATCGACGAATTATCACTTGCA
>CALFIC010000139.1 GCA_937876225.1 uncultured Chloroflexota bacterium
CGGCGTGACAGATTTATTGGCTTGGAAGGCTGCGGCCGTCCCCCAACCTTGATACGTTGGGTTAGGAGTGGCCATGGTGCGCGCGCCAACCCGACTTCCCATCGCAGTATTTGATAGCAGTTTACTGGGAATATCTTTGAGGAACCGCGAAGAAATGGTGTTCACATACTGCCCACGATTGAGGCGGCGATTGGCGCGAGACATCGCCAAACGTTTGCGGGCACGGGTAATCCCCACGTACAAAATCCGACGCTCTTCTTCGACTTGAGCAGGGTCTTGGTGCGTGCGGACATGGGGCAACAAATCATCCTCAAGCCCCACCAGAAAGACATTGTCGTACTCCAAGCCTTTGGCTTGATGCATGGTAATACAAACCACATGATTGTCTGACGTATTGAGGCGATCCACATCGGATACCAAGGCAATTTCTTCGAGGAAGCGTGACAATTGCTCATTGATAGGCAACAACAAATATTCACCGGCGACTCGACGCAATTCAGTGACGTTTTCCATGCGTGATTCGCCATCAGCTTCACCATATTCTTCGTTGAGTGCGGCCGAAAACAATGTTTCAATCAAAATCGCGTCAAACACATCCAACAGCGAGGCCAGATTTGTCTGACTAAGTAGCCGTTGCAGGCGCAACGCAAACTGTATCAAGCGTTGACGCGGAGCACCCTTGAGCATGGGGATGGCTTGTGGATCATTGATACACTGCATCAAGCCGGTATACCACGAACAGCGATTCGTAGCGACCCAGCTATTGACGTGGTCTTGGCTAGCGGCACCAACACCACTGCTGGGGAATTCAAGTGCCCGCATCAACGATACATCATCATGGGGATCAGCCATCAAGCGCAACCATGCCAACATATCTTTGATTTCACGTCGCTCATAAAAGCGCATGCCCCCAATTAACACATACGGAATCCGGCGGCGTGCCAAGGCTTCTTCAAAGGCACGGCTTTGGGCATTGGTACGGTACATGATGGCACAATCGCTGAAGCGCCCACTCCCTGACACCACGATATGCTCGATGGCATCACAGACCCGTTGGGCTTCGTCGTTTTGGTCGCTATATTCACGCCACGTCACCGCTTCGCCCCCACTCGTTTGAGCAGTGAGTTCTTTGCGAAATACACGGCGTGGTGAGGCGTCAATCAACGCCTGTGCCACATCCAAAATCATCTGGCTACTACGGTAGTTTTCTGCCAAAATAATCACTTGGGCACCAGGAAAATCCGCATCAAAACGGCGAATATTGCGTACGTCAGCCCCACGCCACCCATAAATGGATTGGTCGTCATCACCCACCACAAAAATATTCCCGGCACCTTTGGCGAGGGCCTTGACCATTTCATACTGGGCACGATTGGTGTCTTGATACTCATCGACCAAAATGTAGCGGTAACGGGAATGATAAAACGCCAACGCATCGGTGCGAAACAGATCAATCGTGCGCAACAATAAATCATCGAAATCTACTGCACCGGCAATCTGTAACAATTCTTCATAGCGGGCATAGCACAAGGCATACATGCGGACTTCAGGGGAGCGTGCAGAAGCCGTATATGTAGTGACATCTATGAGTTCGTTTTTGGCGTTGGAAATCACCGCCAGCACATTCCGTGGGGTAAAGGGCTTCTCGGGGAGTTTGAGTTCTTTGGTGATGCGGCGAATCAAGCGCTGTTGATCGTCGTCGTCATAAATCAACCAACTACTCGGCAAGCCGATTTTGGTACCATCACGCCGGAGCCAGCGAGCGGCAAGGCTATGGAATGTACCTATGTCGATACGGTCAGCGACTTCAGCACCGAGCAAATCACGCATGCGGATACGCATTTCGCGGGCAGCTTTGTTGGTAAACGTGACCGCCAAAATGCGCTCCGGTACCACATCATGGTTACTGACAAGATTCGCGATACGGTGAGTAAGGACACGGGTTTTGCCGCTACCCGGACCAGCTAACGCGAGCACCGGACCGTCGATAGATTCGACAGCCCGGCGTTGTGATTCGTTCAGCCCCGCAAAAATATGATTTGTCATTGCTTACGAGCTACGGAAGATAAAACCGATTCGCCCCAACACAACTTGGGCGCTATCAGGCAAAAGCGTTGGCACACCTGGATCAATTCGTACTCCATTGACGCGTGTATGATTCGTTGACTGCAAGTCAGTAATCATCCATTGACCGTCGATAATCGTTAAACGCACATGTCGGCGGCTAATACCGCCACTTTCGGCACCATACGGAGTCATATCAATTTCGGGATGAACACCACTAATAGGATCGTCACGTCCAATAATGATTTCACGGCGACCTGTTGGCAAGGGAACAATAGTGCCTGACTCAAGTTGTAATCGCGCTGCAGGTGCCACCGGATTAATAACGGGGTTTACTACTGGTTCCAATGTATTTGCCGGTGCGGGCATCATTGCATTAGTCATCGGCATTAGCATATCTGCAGGCGCCGTTGGCACCATCGGAGCGACCGGTGGTGGGACTGCAACTGGCAAATTTGTAACTACGGGAGAAATAACCGGTGCCGGCGGAGCGACAACAGGGGGAACCGCCGGCGCAGCACTGCTCCCGGCCCGCGGAACCATAACATCTACCCCAAATTCTTTGAGTTCCGCACGAATCCGTTCTTCGGTTTGACGGGCATCGATAATGCCTTGGAGCACCGCACGAGGAGTTGCCGAGCCAAATGTTCGTTGCAGTTGTTCGAATTGGTCAATGATTTCGATTTGGCGGGCAAGATCCTTTTGGAGTCGCTCAATCACTGCCGGATCAATTTCAGGGAGAATCGGCAGACTTTCCATTTCTTGTTCGGCTGCTTTGAGTTTTTCTTCTGCTTCGGCCAAACCCATCAACACTGCTTGCGGAGTTACTTCACGGAATGCACGGCGCATATGGTCGAGTTGCTTCATGATTTCACGCTGACGCGTGATTTCTTCTTCAAGTTCTTGACGTCGGCGCTTCAACGCATGCACGTCGCCATCAAATGCAACTGCCGTAGCATCGTTGCTGAGCACATATTCGGCATCGGTTGGGGCAGGTACTGCCGGTACGTCATCTGCCACATCCAGCGGTTGTGATTGATTTGCTTGGGTGATTGGTTCGACAGCAAACGAAGTTGGTTCAATGGAAGATTGCGCATCCACTTGTACCACTTCAGATTGAGCCGGTACCTCAACAACATCAGGTTCCGTTGGGGTGTTTTCAATGCGATATTCAATAGCACCAGAAGTACCACTTGCCTGAGCGTTTTTGTGGAGGTCATTCAAATCGACAGCCGTGTCTGCAAACCCTTCGCGCGGCAAATCGACCACTTGCAATTCTGCACTCGTTTGACTATTCCCAACAAACACCGGTGCAATTGCCTGACCACAATTATCACAATTAGTCTCACCTGGTAACACGATTGCCCCACATTTGGTGCAGGTTAACGCCGGTACAATGACTTGTACCGCAGGGGAGGAATCGGTCACAGGGGCATCGAGACGCGCGCCACAGTGTTCACAGAAGCGCACATCTAATTTATTCATTTCCCCACACATTGGACATTTCATATTCCACCTCATTCACTGCGAGAACAACTTCTCGGCGTATTTACGATTCACAACGGACCAAAATCACACTAATATTATCATCGCCACCCGCATTATTTGCAGTGACCTGTAATGCCTTGGCCATACTATCAACATTCCCACCACGTCGCAAGATTGCCGCGATATCGAGATCCCGCACCATTTCCCACAAACCATCACTACATAGTAACAACATATCATTGGGCCGTAAGCGCTCGATATAGATGTCGATTTCGGCAGCATTCGCAACCCCCATCGAGCGTAACACCCCATTGCGTTGAGGATGCGTATAAATATCGGCTTCAATGATATGTTCGAGTTCTACCAATTTCATCACCAGCGAGTGGTCATTGGTTACCCGTCGTAGTTGGTCATCACGCCATAAGTATGTCCGACTATCACCGATATTGGCAATATAGGCCGTATCGCCAAGAACCAATGCCATCGTCAGCGTCGTGCCCATGTTGTTGCCTTGTTGACGGGCTTCTTGGATGATACGTTGATTGGCGAATTGCACTGCATCGTCTATACACTGGACCACCGCTGATACATCGTTGCCAAACATGGGCTGGGCGAGTTGCGTCAAATTGCCGGCCACGATATGTTCATTGATAGAATTAATTGCCAATGCGCTTGCCACTTCGCCCGCAGCATGCCCTCCCATACCGTCAGCCACAGCATACAACCCGACCGAATAATTCCCCTCATCACGCAACCATTGCATCTTGGCAACCAATACGCTATCTTCGTTGCTTTGGCGTTTCATGCCAACATCTGTGGTTGCTACATCATGCAAAGACAAAAACCGCCGTGTTTCGTAGGGAACCAAAGCACTTTCGACGCGGGCAAGACATTGTGTAAACGTATCGAGTAATCCCGCGCGAATATCGGCGATGATGCCCAACAACGGATTGACATCAGCATCTGCAATATCGAATCGCCGTGTAATCCGAGGGACATCAATAAATGAATTAACCAATGCACCAATTTGGGCAATAATCTGTGCTTCAGATTCACTGTTTTTGGCGAGGTATGGTGCAATGCGTAACGATACCGTTGCATCATTGTGAAACACGACGTCGAGTGGATTCAACGCCCCAAGCGTATACCCCGCACCGTATAAATGCATCGCACCATTAAAAAACGCATGGGCTAACAACAATGAGTCATGCGCCGCCAATGGCATAAAAGTTTGGCCATCAACAGGCCGCGCCAACACTACCGTTCCATCCGACACAGTGAGTGTTTCATAAGATACCGGTAACCGTAATGAATCTATTTTAATTGTACTGTTTTTTGTAAGTTCAAGCAATAACCCCCTTGCAGAGTCCGTGTGGAATTCACCACGGTAACGCCGTGGCGTAAACCGTGCCCCACATGAACCGCAATATTCGTCGCTCGGCAACCCTAATCGACTATCACAAAACCAACAACGCCGCCAAGGCTCTTGATCGATAACCCAAAGCGCAGCATCTTGTTGTTCAGCAATCACATATCGTGTTGGGACACTAATTGGGTTCTTGGTGGTAATCACAATATCCTCACCGATTTCGTAGTGTCTTTATCCTACCATATCAGCATCACTCCGTGGTAGCAATGTGTATTACATTGTGCTAACACGCAAGTTGTTTTTTATCAATATTCTCGCTACGAAATATCACACAATACATGCCATTTAATTGCTCGATATCGGCACACAATTACACAACACATCGCATACGGGTGTATACTAGCGCAATATTCATCATACACATGGTAACAATGGCACATGACACGTAAATCAATCAACACCCAAGGCCCTGATATCGTTTTGTTTCGTTTAATGTACCACGCCGTCAAACCTCACTGGCGGCCACTCGTAATTGCATTTGTCTTGCTGGGGATTACTGCTGGACTCAATGTTGTTCCACCATCGCTCCTGCAGTGGGCGATTGATGGCCCCATTGCCACCGGCAATACTGCGGATTTGTGGCCGATTACCGCGCTCTACGGTGGCACTGCTATTGCGATGTTTATCATCCAATATGTCTATAGTTATTATTTACAAAAAGCTGGCCAACGCGCTTTGTCCGACATGCGGACGAATCTATTTAATCGCATCATGTCGCAAGACCAAGCATTCTTTCATCGTAATCCCGTCGGCGATTTAGTGACGCGCCTCACGAGTGACGTCGATACCTTGAGTGCGCTGATATCAACGAGTGCCGTCACCATCGTCACGGAAACCGCGACACTCATCGTCACCACCATCGTGATGTTTAGTGTCAATTGGCGGTTAGCGTTGCTCGTGGTAGCGGTATTGCCGGTACTTGTGGTGGTCACCAACTACTTTAGCGCACGGGTACGGAGCTCATCCACCGGCGAACGTACGGCGCTCGCCCGGGTGAGTGCCTACCTCAACGAACAACTCCAAGGCATCCCAGTACTGCAGGTGTTTGGGGCACAACAGGCGAGTACATCACGCTTTGATGGCTTCAACAACGCCTATCGCAACGCCTTGATTGTATTGCGTCGGCATAGTGCCTTGTTTTTGATGGTACAAGAATTTATTTCGGCCATCGGGTTGGCCATGTTACTCTACGGCGGTGGGCAAGGGGTACTGTCAGGTTGGGCGACACTCGGCATGTTGGTGGCATTTATCCAATACGCCGATCGCGCATTCCAGCCAGTACTCCGCTTGTCAGAGCAATACAACGCGGTACAAATCGCCTTTGGGGCGGCAGACCGCATCCAATACACCTTGAACGAAGCATCGTCGATTAACGCACCAGCGCAACCGATACCGCCTACCAATCCATTTACTGGCGATGTCAAACTCGAAAACGTCCACTTTGCGTATAACGCCAACCAACCTGTCTTGCGGGGTATCGACCTCCACATCCCCGCCGGGCAACGGGTGGCCATCGTGGGGCCGACAGGGGCAGGCAAATCGAGCTTGATAGGTCTACTCGCACGCTGGTATGACCCCCAGCAAGGACGCATTCTGCTCGATGACATCGATATCCGCCAGCTCGACCCGTTGGCATTGCGCGGACTCGTGTCGGTAATTCCCCAAGACCCGGTGACCTTTGAAGGGGACATCGCCTTTAATGTGCGGCTCTACCGCGACAGTGTCCCCTACCAAACAATCCTCGACGCTGCGCAAACATCAAATGCAGCGGCGTTTATCGAACGGATGCCCGCTCAATACCAGTCGTGGGTGACGCCGAACGGTGCAAGTTTGTCGGCAGGTGAGCGCCAATTGCTGGCGCTCGCTCGGGCGATTGCCTTGCAACCCCACGGCATCCTCATCCTCGATGAGGCCACGAGTAGCATCGATACCACGACCGAATCACTGGTGCAAGAAGCACTCGAGCGGCTATTTAAGGGGCGTACGAGCATCATCATTGCCCACCGCCTCGCCACCGTACGGAGCGCCGACCGGATTTTGGTGGTGCAGCAAGGACTGATTGTCGAAGATGGCAGTCATAGCGCACTCATCGCCCAAAACGGCATTTATGCCAAACTCTATGCCCACCAGCTGATTGATTCGGCCTAACCACAACAGTAAATCTCGATCCCCACCAACAACCCACACTACCCCGTCGCCTGCCGGTGCGACGGGGTAGCGGTATAGAACCAGCGCAACCGAACCATCTTCATATATGCTGATTCACGTCAGCGCCCCACGCTTTTTCACCATAAATACGAATAAAAATAACAAACCGTAATAAAGCATATTAATTAACAAATTCCCTTCATTATACTCCAAAATCGACCATCAACAAGAAAATATTTTTTACACAAAAAATTGTGCTACACTATAGTGTTAGTTTGTACTCATGTATGGGTGGATATCATGTTTATTGCGCGCCACGACTTAATCTATCACAACGTTGACCGCTTGAGTTATGGCGTAGCAGTCTGTGATATCGATGGAGACGGTCAATTCGAGTTTTTTGTGACGGGCTTTGGCTACCCCAACCTCGCCCTTAAATGGAATGGTCGTGGGTTGCTCGACACCGCCGATGCGATTATCACCGATAGTCAACGTCAAGCGATTGGAGTCGCTGCCGCCGATCTCGATGGTGACGGCATCGAAGAAATCTACGTGCTCAACAGCGATACTTTTGCCGGCCCCAAACAACACGGTGACCGCTTGTTTGCCTTGCACGGTGGTCAACGGGTAGACTTGTTTGACCAACCCGAAATGCAAACCATTGTCAATCGCAGTGCCGGCCGCTCGGTAACCACCATCGATCGTTCGGGCGGTGGGCGCTATTCTTTTTTTGTGGCTAATTATGGTGCACCCATGCGCCTATACGAGCTCAATCAGGCCTGGCAACTGAGCGAAGTATCGCGCACGGCCGGAGTCAACTTTGCCACCGGCGGGCGAGCAGTCGTCGCCGCGCCGTTTTTTGGTAATGATATCGACTTGCTGGCGATCAACGAACGTGGCCCTAATTTGTTTTTCAAAAATAACGGCGACGGCACATTCAGCGATGTCGCGCCTGCCTTTGGCATCAGCGACCGCCAGCAACATGGGCGCGGCGTGGCCGTGTTTGATGCCAACGATGACGGTCTACTCGATATTGCCTATGGCAATTGGGAAGGGCCGCATCGCTTGTGGGTGCGCAACGGTGATGGTGCATTCCACGATATTGCACCACCTGCCCTCGCCGAAGCAAGCCGCATCCGCACCGTGATTGCAGCCGATTTCGACAACGATGGCAACCCCGAGCTCTTTTTCAATAATTTGGGGGAACCCAATCGCTTATTTGGCCGCCGCAATAATCAATGGGTGGAGCTCGATATCGGCGATGCGCGTGAGCCCGAAGGGCTCGGCACCGGTGCCGCTATCGCCGACATCGATGGTGATGGGCGTCTCGAGTTGTTGATAAGCCACGGTGAATCAGCGCCACAACCCCTGAGCTACTACCATGTGCCCGCCAACGCCAATCACTGGTTGCGGGTACGCCCTTTGACGAGGGCGGGTGCACCTGCCCGGGGAGCCTTGATTACCATCAATTATGCCGATCGGGTGGTGGCGCAGGTTATCGACGGCGGCAGTGGGTATTTGTGTCAAATGGAGCCAACCGCACACTTTGGGTTAGGGAGTCACACCAGTGTCAATTCGTTGACGATTCAATGGCCGAGTGGCACCACCACGATTATCGCCAATCCCCATATCGACCAGTTGTTGATTATCCCCCACCCGGCAGTCGACGACGACCAGATTTTGTAAACGCACACAGGAGGAGGGTACGATGACAGATACGAATCGTCCAAGCGAATTTAGTGCCAGCGAACAAGCTATTTTGGCACCATTTGTCACTGACCTTGATGCTCCTATTTTTGGCTTGCGTAATCTGCCCGAAGTCGTCAAAGGAGCGCTTTTTTCGCGCTATAGTCGGAGCGAAAAAAGCATCCGCCGGATTTTGCTCGATGAATTCATCAACCTCCCCGAATCAGGCTTCAATGAACTCGTGGCTGACGCGAATGCGGCGAGCCGCAATCAACTCGTGGCGGTCGGGCAAGCCGAAGCGTTCTATGACCGCGTGCTGGTGGGCTATGGCGATGATTCGGTAGCCGAGTTGGGTGGCGCCCATGTGGCCTGCGAAGAAATCAGCAACGTAGCCGCCAAACTCATCGAAGATGCCCGGATAGGACTAAGCCCACTCGAAAAATCGACGCGCTATGTCAACTTCACCAATAAAGTCAACGGCCAATACCGCTACGTGCGCGAAGCGACCATCATGCAATCACGCTGGGCCGAAGCCTACGAAGCGACTCTCGATCATTTGTTTGATACCTACAGCGCATTGCTCGAACCTACCATGGCGTGGGTGCGGGCTCGCACCCCACGCGATGCCCAGACCAGCGAGCGGGCCTACAATTCGGCCACCCGCGCCAAAGCCTTTGACATCTTGCGGGGCTTGCTGCCGATGGCTACCCGCACCAATGTGGGGCTGTTTGGCAACGGCCGGGCCTTTGAATACCTGATTACCCGACTCGGGTCGCACGCTATGCCCGAAATGCAACAGATTAGTGACCAGTTGCAACAGGCTCTCGACGGCCTCATCCCCTCGTTTGTCAAACGCGCCAAAACGCCACGAGGCGCTGCCATGCGCAATTACATGGCAACGATTCGCCACAATCTCACCAATATCGCAGGTACGCTCCCGAGTGGCGCGATTACCAGCGCCAAACCCCAGGTCACGTTGGTGCGCTACGACCAGGATGCGCTAGCACGCGTGGCGAGTGCGGCACTCTACCCGCATACGTCGCTATCACTCAGCGACGTGCAGGCCCACGTCGCCGCCCTGCCCCATGCCGAGCAGGTGGCAATCATTACGGCGGCGGCAGGAGAGCGCGCGGTACGCTTCCACAAGCCAGGGCGAGCCTTCGAAGAAGCGCATTACACCTTTGACATCGTGGCCGATATTGGCGCCTACCGCGACCTACAACGCCACCGCATATTGACCCAGACCCGCCAACCCTTTGGGGGCGATTTGGGTTATATGGTGCCTCCCGAATTACGCGCCGCCCAGCTCGACGAGGCCTATTGTGTGGCCATCGAGCGCGCCAGTGATTTAGCGCGAGCTATCAACGACGATTTGGGTGAAGTGTCACAATACGTGGTGCCGATGGCCTGCTTGATGCGCTGGCAGGTGACCCTCAATTTGCGTGAAGCCTATCACCTGTGTGAATTGCGCTCGAGCCCCCAAGGCCATCCCACCTACCGCGCCGTGGCTCAACAAATCTACCATGCCATCGCCACCGTCCACCCCGAGCTCGCCGCACATATGCACTTTGTCGACCTCAACGACTACGAGCTCGAACGCCTCGATGCCGAACGGCGCCTCGACAAAAAATTAGCCCAATAATACCCGACCAAATCCCCCGTGTAGATACCACCATCTACACGGGGGATTTGTGTGTACGCCCGAACCACAGTGCTTACGACATGACCGATTCGTCGTCTTCTACTTCTTCGTGGCTATCGTCGCTTTCGGTGACACTCAATGCCAAGCATTCGGTGGCGCGGACGATGGTGCGATAGCGACGTTGCCCCGTTTCGCGATCTTCCCACGAGCGAGTCAACAAGCTACCCAACACCATTACCCGGCTACCACGGTGCAGGTGCTTGATGCAGCGATCTGCCACGCGATCCCAAGCCTCGACGGTCATCCATTCCGACTCATACTGCATGGCGCCGTTGCTACGACCCGTCATGCGCTTGGTGCTAACGCTAAACGTGCAGACCTTGGAATCTTTGCCGACGCTCTTGACTTCGGGCTCACCGCCCACCCAGCCAATCAACTCAACCCGGTTCAATGTGCCAAGTACGATACGCATATCAGGCCTCCTTCGATACGTTCATTCGCACCTCTTGTACGAATGTTGCACTTATCTACCGTTGACCACTAGCAAAAAGGTACGCACTGATTGGGCAATTTTGGACTGAATTTAGGTGCGACGGCGTTTGGGTTGCAGGAGCGCCGTGAGTTTGCTTGCTTCACCAAAGGTGAGTTGCTCGGCCGGGACATCGAGCCCCAAGTATTGCCCGACGGCGGCGTCAAGCTCGAGTCCGTAGGTAGCGGCCATGCGTTGCAAGGTTTCGTGTTGGCCTTTGGTAATGGGGCCTTCGTCACGCTGTTGTTCGTCGAGCAGGCGCCGCAACTGGTCAATCAGGTGCGAGGCTTGCCGGCGGGTCAATTGGCGCACATCGAGGCGGCGTTCTTGTAGGTAGGTGGCGAGTTGGGTGGCGTCCCACCCGAGGATTTTTTGGAGATCATCGATCCGTTGCAATTGCGAGGGCAATGCGCCGCGCTCACGATCGGCGCCGTACGATTCGCGGGCTTCGAGGATCTGGGCTTCACCGGCATCGCGTTGCTGGGCGTAGATCCGCCACCCTAGCGCCACTGCATTGGCGATGTCGGCGTCGCTGGCATCGAGGGGCAAGGCGATGCTTTCTTCGATGGTCACGTAGTCTTCGCCGATTTTGATTGCCGCTCGAAAGGTGCGGGTCACGGTCGATTCTTGCGGACGGGTTGGTTTGGTAGCCATGGATTCACCCTTTCGCCATACATATTTTTACCGAATTGGCATTTGTTCGAGGTCAATGACGGCACCCGAGAATGCCGCGGCTTCATCGCTGGCAAAAAACGCAATCGCATTGGCGATTTCGTTAGGCTGCAACAATCGCCCTGTGGGGCGGGTTTTGCCGGCCACCGTGGCCCATTCGGCGCCACTCCCAAGCCGCTGTTGCAGTTCGTTTTCGCCTTCGCTATTGGTCCAGCCCACATTCAATACTTGCACGCGGATACCTTCGTGGCGGTGAGCGGCTGCCAAATTGCGTGACATCGTCACGAGCGCGCCTTTGCTGGTGGAATAGGCCAGCAAATTACTTGCACCCACATAGGCGTTGAGCGAGCCGATATTGAGCACCACCGCACCACTAGGGTTGGCACGGAGGTAGGGCAAGGCCTGACGCATAATCAACAAGGGCGCCCGTACATTGATCGCCATCATCATGTCGAAAAAATCTGCATCGGTTGATTCGAGCGTACTACGCGCCACCGAAGCGGCATTGTTGATAATCACGTCGATTTTGCCAAAGCGGCGGATACTGTTATCGACAAACTGCGCACAGGCCTCGGCATCAGCCAAATCGACATTGATATAGTGCGCCCGCCCAGCCCCGTAAGCGACCAATTCCGCGGCAGCAACCTCGCCAAAGCCACAAAACGCTACTTGGGCACCTTCGGACAATAGCCGTTGCGCAGTAGCCTGCCCGATACCACTCGTAGCCCCACTAATCAACACTACTTTATCATCGAATCGGCGCATCGCATACCCCTTTCATATCAAAATTAGGAGTAGTCTGACAATAGTTCGATTATACGGGTATTTTGGGAGCATACCCCACACAACAGCACTATCTACTACAATAAGCATATTCAGTTTTTGCCATCTCAGTCAAAGGAATCGCAATGCAGGCAGTCATGAAAATAGCCCCTGGCGTCGGGAATGTAACCCTCGGCACGATTGACGTGCCCACCGTTACCCCAGGGCATGTCATCATCGAAGTGGCCTATGCCGGGATTTGTGGGACCGATTTGCACATCTACCACGACGAATTCCGCACCGTACCGCCGGTGGTGATGGGGCACGAAATTGCGGGTCGGATTGTCGAGGTAGGCGCAGGAGTCACCGACATCAGTGTGGGGATGCGGGTCACCAGCGAAACATATTATCAGACCTGTCAACACTGCCGACATTGTCGCAATGGACGCCCCAATTTGTGTCTGCAACGCAAATCGATTGGATCGGCGGTCAATGGAGGCTTTACCCGCTATGTACGGGTACCTGCCGCAAACATCCATCAAATTCCTGCCAATGTCAGTGACCAAGCCGCTGCCTTGACCGAACCCCTGGCGTGTGTGGTCAATGCCATCGACCTGAGTCGGATTACTCCCGGTGATATCGCCGTCATCGCTGGTCCAGGCGCGATTGGGATGCTTACCTTGCAAGTACTCGTCGCTGCAGGCGCACAGGTGATTATGCTAGGCACGCCGGCAGATGCAGCCCGCCTCACCATGGCTCGCAAACTAGGCGCAGCTCATATCATCGATGTCAGCACGAGTGATGTAGGGCAGCAAATTGACTTGATTAGTGATGGACTCGGTGCTGACATCGTACTCGAGTGTGCAGGAGCCGGCGCTGCCGCCCAACAGTTGCTCCAATTGGTACGCCGCGGGGGACGTTATACCCAAATCGGCTTATTTGGCAAACCGATTGCCTGGGACATGGATCAGGTCTGCTACAAAGAACTCATCGTCACTGGTAGCAATGCCAGTGTGCCCCATGCCTGGGATCGTGCATTGCGGTTGATTGCCAGTAGGCAAGTCGACACCCAAGCCATCGTGAGTGCCGTCTATCCCATTAGTGAGTGGCATCAGGCTTTTGCCGAATTTGAAGCCAAACAAGGGCTGAAAATATTACTCACGCCCCTCAGTGATTAATTTTCTAAAAATCGGTATACTACTAAGAGTGACAACACGAAAGGATACCCCGTGGAATTAATCATCAATCAAAAAACATACCCCATCCCAGACAACGGCGATAGTCGCCCGTTGTTGTTGGTATTGCGTGACGAACTCAATCTGACCGGCACCAAAATCGGCTGTGGTGCGGGCATTTGTGGCGCCTGTACCGTCCATATCGATGGCGTACCGACCCGATCGTGCCAAACTCCAGTGAATAGTGTAGTCGGCAAACAGATTCGCACGATTGAGGGCTTGGCTGATACCGATGGCAAACTCCACCCCGTGCAACAAGCCTTCCTCGACCTGCAAGTGCCCCAATGTGGCTGGTGCATGAGTGGCCAAATCATGACGGCGGCAGCCCTTATCGACGGCAATGCGACGCCCACACCCGAACAAATCGTCACTGCCATGGACAAAAACTACTGCCGTTGTGGCACCTATTACCGTATCCGCCAAGCAATTGCCCACGCCGCCACACTCAAAAAAGAGGCCACGTCATGACCAACAATTCCCCCAAACGGTGGCGAATTACCCGCCGTGGTTTTTTGATTGGGCTCGGTGGAGCCGGCGTACTCACCCTCGGCTGGGCAGTCGGTTTACCAAAAATGCGCATGGCCGTCTCGGATTTGGCAGAAGGTACCGAGAAGCCCGTCAGCCGTGGCGCCCCCAAGGCGAACCCAACCGTGTGGTTTACCATTAGTCCCGACAACAAAATCACCCTCAATGTCCAAAAAATCGAAATGGGGCAGGGGATTTTGACCGCACTTGCTCAAATTGCCGCCGACGAACTCGATATCGCATGGGAACGCATTCACGTGCAGATGGCGAACACCGGTAGCGGCGTCGACGATGCCAATGGCACTGGCAACAGCGAAAGCGTTGTTTCGCATTATTTGCCATTACGTCAAGCAGCCGCCACATTGAATGTCATGCTCAAAACAGCCGCGGCCAGTCAATTAGGGATTGCCGTTGATGGATTAACCATCAATGATGCCACCATCACCAGTAGTGACGGTCGCAGTCTGACCTTTGGGGAAGTAGTAGCCGCACATAAAGGCGACTGGGTCGTACCCAAAGAAGCACCAGCACTCAAACCCAACAACGCATTTCGCTACATCGGTCAATCGCAGCCACGGGTTGATTTGCCAGGCAAAGTCACCGGCCAAATCAAATATGGTCACGACATGCGCCTGCCCAACATGTTGTGGGGGGTCGTGGCCCGACCACTCAAGTTTGGGGCGACTATTGCCAGTGTTGATCAAAAAAACGCCGCGACGATGCCCGGTGTCCAAACCGTCATCGTCGAAAAAGGATTTGTGGCCGTCGCTGCGGAGACCAAATCCCAGGCGCAAACGGCCCTCAACGCCATGGATATTGTGTGGAACGAGCCTAGTACCCCCATCACCCAACAAGCCATCGAAAATGCCGTCACCGTCGATCCCAACCAAGGTGTGCTGATTCAGCATGATGGCGAACCCGAAACACTCTTACATTACAGCTCACTTGTAATTGGACGTACCTACCGCACCCCTATGGCTGTCCATGCCCACCTCGAACCCCAAGCGGCCATCGTCGATGTCCGCACAGATGGTATCGATGCCTGGGTATCAACCCAAGTGCCGGCCGGGATGGCGAGTGGGATTGCAGATGCGATTGGGCGCAAAGCCAGCGAAGTCGTTGTGCATCCCGTATTCATCGGGGGAGGATTTGGGCGCCGACTTGATGCGAGCCTCGGTGCTGAAGCTGCCCGGCTTTCTGCCGCCGCCAAGCGCCCCGTCATGGTGCAATGGACGCGTGCCGAAGAGTTCCGTAACGGTTATGTGCGCCCACCCACGCATCATGTCATGCAAGGGAGCGTCGATAGCGCGGGCAATATCACCGTGCTCGCCCATCACCAAGCGAGTGGGGATGTGCTTCTGACAATATTTCCCGCAGTAGTTGGGGATATTTTGGGTTGGGATATTGGAGCGGTACGCGGAGGGAAGCTTTTCTACACCGCAAAAGTAGGGAAGCAAACCGTTGCCCAACGCGTCAAACTCCCCATTGCGACCAGTTTTTGGCGCGGACTAGGGTTGCTGGCTGACGGCTTTGCCATCGAGAGCTTCATCGATGAACTTGCCAAAACCGTCAACATGGACCCACTTGCGTTCCGCCTCAAAAACCTCCCAGATACTCCCTTCGGGAATCGCATGAAAGGGGTGTTACAGGCGGTGGCAGATTTAGCCAAATGGGGCACCCCGCTCCCTGCCGGGCGCGCCTACGGGATTGCCTGCTCGGCTGATGCGGGCACTTGTGTGGCCCAAATCGCCGAAGTATCGGTGAGCGACGGCACCATCAACGTCCATCACGTCTATGCTGCTGTCGATGCTGGGTTAGTGATTAATCCCGATGGTGTCAAAGCCCAAACCGAAGGTGGGATTATGATGGGCGTCAGCTCAACGCTCGTCGAAGAATTTATGGTGGTCGATGGAGGAGCAGGGGCAGTCAACTTCGACAAATACCCCTTGCTCCGCAATAGTCAGGCACCCGACATCAGCGTCGTCATCGTCGGTGGCGGTGATGCACCAGGGGGCATGGGTGAACCACCCATCGGGCCCGTGGCGGGGGCGATTGCCAATGCTGTATTTGCCTTGACTGGGCAACGGTTGACTTCACTGCCATTACGCCTATCCTAATACGCAGCGTGAATGTGGGTGGTGTATTGGCACCGCCCATATCCACAAATTCTATTTGCATTGTGCTCTTTTTCACGTTATAATATCACTCGGTTGGGTCAGTAGCTCAATGGCAGAGCACTCGCCTTTTAAGCGAAGGGTTGTAGGTTCGAATCCCACCTGACCCACCAACCAATCATTCTTGTGTCTCTTTTTTCAACGTAGCGACTGCTACCTAGAACGGCCCGTACGACCGTTACTACACCGTCCCCAAGGTAAAACTTATGGAACATTTACTGTTCCGCTTCGAGAATTTTCTTCTGGAGGCCACACGTTACAGCAACAAGCTGTTTTCGGTGTGGATTTTTTATACTCCCCTCCAGCCCCCCACCTCCCGCAATCGGGAAGTGCTCCTCCCCACTCGTGGATTCTTGCCGGTTACGGCATTGGCATATGGTGCCTGTGCGTCGTTTGTAAGACAAATAGACGGTCACTCGCCGCCAACCCACGGCACACAGTGGTGCAAAGGAGACACCCATGGACAAACAGTCCAAATCCCCAGAACAGGACCACGATTCGTTTAACCCACGAGGCACATTGTTTTTTGTGCTGATGATGGCGCTCGGCTATGCCATCTACTGGGGGTACATCTGGTTCGTCGTCGTGATTCAGCGTGGAGGAGCCTAACATGATTCACATTCATCGTCTCGAACGCTATTGGATGATCGCCATTGGCATTGTCATGGGGGGCTTTGTGGCCGCCTTGGTGGCTAGTGTGTTGGTCTATGGCGTCCGCCTACCCACACCCGTCGGTCGCGTTGACCCCACTCACCTCGAAAATACTGACGTGGCCACCCCAGGACTCACCCAAGACAGCGCACATGCCTACACGTTACGGGTGGTTGCCCAAATGTGGAAGTATGATTTTGGGATCAAAGGTCAAATGCCCAAAATCACCTTGCAACATGGCAGCTCACTCAAAATCGTCGCCACCAGCAAAGATGTCACCCATGGATTTTATGTTGAGCAACACAATGTCAACATGATGTTAGTGCCTGGGCAAATTTCGGAAATGGATGTCGTGTTTAACAAGCCGGGTATCTACCACATTATTTGTCACGAATATTGTGGTCCTGGTCATCAAAACATGGTCGCCGTTATCGAAGTGCTATAAGGAGGGGACACTATGCAAGCCGCACGCAAATTACCCGCTCAAAACCAAGCCATGGTATTCCCCAAAGTAGGGTTACTATCGAGTGAGCAATGGTTAGTCGGGTCACACATCATCACCGCATTGATTGCATTGTCGATTGGAATTTTCCTGGGGCCATTCCAATTGTTCCGCCGCGCACCAATGCTCAAACTGCAAATCCCCGTATTTTCGTATTACTACCAAGCATTGACGGTACACGGAGTGATCAATGCCCTCTTCTTCACGACCTTTTTCATCGTCGGCTTTAGTTATTTTGTGGTGCAACGCTCACTTGAGCGCCAGATATGGCGACCAAAGCTGGCCTGGGTAGCCTACTGGTTGATGTTGGTTGGATTATTGATGGTGCTCTACACCTTGATTACCAATCAAGCCAACGTGTTGTACACCTTCTATCCATCAATGATCGCCAGCCCGTTTTTTTACCTAGGCCTGGTGTTGTTGGTGGTTGGCACGTGGATTGTCACGACGATTTTGTTCATGACCTACTATGCCTGGCGCAAAGAACACGCCGGTGAGCACGTGCCATTGGCAGTGTTTGCCACCTTGTCCAATTACACCATGTGGTGTGTGGCAACGATTGGCGTGGCCATCGAAGTCTTGTTCATGTTGTTACCGATGTCACTCGGCTTGATTCACACCACCGACCCACAGACGGCTCGGGCGTTGTTTTGGTTCTTCGGGCATCCCTTGGTCTACTTCTGGTTGATTCCAGCGTATATTTCGTGGTACACCATGTTGCCCAAGCAGACCGACAGTAAGCTGTTTAGTGATCCGTTGGCCCGTGTCGCATTTATCATCTTGTTGATTTTTTCGATTCCGGTCGGTGTCCACCACATGTATGTCGACCCCGGGATCAGCATGGTGATGAAAACCATTCAATGGATTTTCACCTTTGCCGTGGCCATCCCTAGTTTGTTGACGGCATTCAACATCGCCGCCGTCCTCGAGCGGGCTGGGCGCAAACGGGGCGCCACCACCCTCATTGACTGGATGTGGAAGCAAGACTGGGGCAACCCCGTGGTGGCTGCTCAACTCGTCGGAATGTTGATGTTTGTGGTGGGTGGTATTTCGGGCATCATCAATGCTTCGCTGACATTGAATGTCGCCCTGCACAACACCTCGTGGATCCCGGCCCACTTCCACATGACGTTGGCTGGTGCCGTCACGATGACCTTTATCGGCATCTTGTATTGGCTGTTGCCGATGATTCGCGGCCGGGCACTTTTTAGTCCCAAAGTCGCCTTATGGCAAGTCTATAGTTGGTTTGTGGGGATGCTCATCTTTGGCTATACCTATGGCGAAGCAGGGATTTTGGGCGTACCACGGCGCACCGACTTGGGCAGTGCGTCGTATGTCAACGCCGAAGCCGTGCCGTATCTCAATGGGGCTGCTATTGGTGGCGTGCTGTTGCTTATCAGCGGAATCTTGTTATTTGTCAATGTCATCGGCACACTGTTTTTTTCGAAGGCACCAGTCACGGGTGAAGCACCCATCGACACTCATGTCGAAAGCAATTCACCCATGATCTTGGAGCGCTGGGGATTTTGGTTGATTGTGGTCCTCGTGCTCGTCATCGTCGCATGGGGTCCCGTCTTCCTCGAAACAGTCAACTTCACCAGCGGATTCAATGTGCACGGCTACAAACCCGATGCACCGATTCCCTTCCCGTAACATCAAACATTATCGCAGTGTCGGGGCTAGTCCCGACACTGCACCGTGAGTATTTATGGATAACCGGCCATTTGCCATCCAAATCGGTGCAGCAGGCATTATTGGATTTGGCGTGATATTTTGGGTTTTTGCTTTTGCATACAGTGGCGACATCGCAAATATTGCTCAAGCACCGCAACAAATTTGGCAGTTTGTGTGTGGTATTCCCCCAAAAAACAGTATGACGGTGCCACTACTCCTCAGTATTGGGACGATTGCAGTGATTAGTGGCAGTGGCGCTTTGTGGTGGCAAAGCCGCAGCAGGTAACACTTCCGCCACAGATTATTTTTTACAAAAAATGAAAAAAAGAATGTGCCCAAACATGTCTCGCACCTGCGATTTCAACTTCCTACGTCTATCGTGTTACACTACACGTAATTGTCATTACTAGGAGCAGGTCATGTCTGCACCCGAATTGCGATCGGCTCGTGTCACCCATGCCATGGAGGATTACCTCAAGGGCATCTACGAACTCGGGCTCGACCACCAACACGTCACCACTTCGTTGATTGCCGAGCGCATGAGCGTCAAACCGGCATCGGTAAGTGGCATGTTGCGGGTACTTGCCGACTTGCACCTCGTCAGTCATATGCCCTATTACGGGGTGACATTGACTGCCACCGGCCAACAAATCGCCCTCGAAGTATTGCGCCATCATCGCTTGATTGAACTCTATTTGGTCGAGGCCTTAGGCTTCACGTGGGACGAAGTACACGACGAGGCAGACCGCCTCGAGCATGTGATTTCCGAAAAATTCGAGGCCCGGATTGCAGACCTGCTAGGGCATCCCACCACTGATCCGCACGGCGCTCCCATTCCAGCGATTGACGGCACGATTCCCCCGCATGCCAGTACCTGTTTGGCTGATAGTGCGCCAGGAACATGTACTCGGATTACCCGGGTACGCGGCGACAAAGCCACTGACCGCCTACAATACCTTGCATCACTAGGACTAATCCCCGGTGCCGACATTACGGTACACAGCATTGCCCCCTTTGATGGCCCAATGACACTTCAAATCGGCACCCACACCGTGCCACTCGACCGGCGCCTCGCCCGCCTCATCTATGTCACCCATCATGACGCTCAATAATCCATTACCCCCATCGTTTGTACAATTAATGGTGAGTATGCATGGCGCGCTAGGACAAGCCTGGTGCGATAATCTCCCCCAACACCTCGCCACCCTAAGTACGTTATGGCAAGTAGACATTGGTGAAGCATTTCCGCTCAGCTACAATTATGTCTGTCGGGCTACCCGGCGCCACGATGGATTACCGGTCGTCATCAAAACATGTCCCAAAAGCAACGAATTCCCTGGTGAGCTCCAGATGCTCCGCCACTATGCAGGACGAGGGGCGGTAGCATTACTCGCTGCCGACGAATCACGCTATGCCATGTTACTTGCCTATGTGGCGCCGGGTACAACCTTGCATGCCGGGATCCACGATGACGACACGGCAACGACAATTGCCGCTCAGCTGATGCGCCAGAGTATCACACCTGCCCCCAGCCATCACACCATGCCCCATAGCAACGATAGGGCCAAAGGATTTACCAAGCTCCAAACTACACTCGGGCCAACGTGTGCCCCGTTTCGCCAAAGCGATGTCACCTGGGCCGAACAGATTTTTGATGAGCTTGGCAACGGTTCCACGACGTACGCATTGCACGGTGATTTACACCACGACAATATCATCCAACATGGGAATGATTGGGTCATCATCGACCCACACGGGGTCGTGTGTGCTGATCCGGCCTTTGAATGTGGGGCTTTTTTGCGGAACCCGCATGATTTACTGCATCAGCATCACGATGTGGTGAGCCTCACCCAGCGCCGGATTGCGATTATAAACGAAATCTTGGCGGTCCCGGCACAACGTATCGCCCTGTGGAATTTTGCACAGATGGTGCTTTCGGCGTGGTGGTGCTACGAAGACAGTGGCGCAGTCGACGACAACGCGATGGCGCTCATCACGCCATTCCGGACGGTAGCACACCAATATCGTTAAATCAGGGCGCGACCACTGGGCGGAGCGGGAGATTAGTCGAAAATACTTGCGCTTGGGTATTGGATTTGCCGTAGTAACTGAGCACATAATTTGTGGTTGGCACGAATCCCACATCATCAACCCAAAAACTACTCGTATACGAGTCATCATTGGTTGTTTGAATCGTAATCACGACTGATTGGTTTTTATAGGCAGTCAAATTAAATGTCAACGGAGTCCATTTATTGACAGATTTTGTTGTGCATAATTCAATTTTGGTAAGCACTACTTTATTCACTAGTACTTGAGCGTAGTCATAATAATTTGTCCCATTTTTGACACAAAAATCTTTTGACTGCGCAAGATAATACAAGCGTAAAAATGGAGCACTGGCAGGTACGATTACAGTTTGTGATAGTTGTGCGGTTGCATTTATCCACGTACTCGGATCACTCGGGTCATGATACGCATCAGCGCCACCAAACCAGGCATAATACGTTCCTGAACGTGATTTAATGCTTGTATCATTGGTAACGAGACCGTCATATTGTTGGTTATAGTGCTGCAGTGATTCACCCCACGTCTGATGCCCGGTTTCAAAATCGCCATTGCCCACATTGAGCATCCATTCGGGTTTAGGAGTCATTGTTGGTGATAGTGTAGCTGTCCGGGTATTGGTACGGGTGCTAGAAGAAGTACGCGTCGACGATGGTGGGCGTGTATTTGTTGGCGTCCGTGATATCGTCGCACTTGGCGTGATAGAGGGCGTCAGTGTAATCGTCGGAGTAATTGTCAGTGATGGAGTGAAGGTAATCGTGGGGGTACGCGATACGGTAATCGTCCGTGATATGGTGAGGGTGCGGGTGTATGTCGTTGTGCGGGTATTAGTGGCAGTGCGCGTCGCAGTACGGGTCAACGTCTGCGAGGGGGTCAACGTCTGCGTAGGCGTCAGTGTGGGCAATATCACCTGCGTCATGTATGAATCAACCCAGCCACGCATACTCGCGACATTTGAATAAACCCCCGGGTAATTGGCCCATGCACAACCTTCGCCCCAACTGACCGTGCCGAGTAACTTGGGCAGACCGGCATCATTGATGAAGATAGGACCACCACTATCACCTTGGCACGAATCAATCCCCCCTTGGGGACGCCCTGCACACATCATGCGGTCAGTCACAGAGCCGCTACCGTAATTACCATTGCACGTCGCATTCGACACAATCGGCACTGCTACTTTGCGCAAATAATTCGAGGTAGAGCCACTCGAGCTTATCGAACCCCAACCACTCACAATCGGCCACGGGCATTGATCGCTCAGTGATGTAATCGGGCAACGGGCATCATTGACATTATTTGGCGTATACAAGCCACTATCACCTGCCCCCGCCAATCGGATCGGGGCAATCGGACAATTGGCCGCATGCAAATCCGCAAGAGGTAAATAATCGCCACAATTTGCCGCAAATGTGACGGGTGTATTGAGTTCGAGCAGGGCAATATCGTAATCTTGAGTACTTGAATCATAGTTTGGATGCGCAATCACCCGTTTGAGTGTAAATGATTGCCGCATAGGGTTAGTGCCATATACGACATGCGTACCCAAATCAACTTTCAATCCAGATGCACTATACCCATTCACACAATGGGCCGCCGTCAACACCCACGTCGCACTAATCAACGACGCGCCACAATAGACCCGCGGATTACCGTATGCCGGGTACAACAAGGCCTGCCACGGGTATTCATGCTCGCTAGTTTCGAAGCCACCAACAATCTGCGGCGCACTGACCTGACCAGTAGCCACTGTGCTACTCGTCACCATCACGATGCCCATACAGATGATCGCCAACCAACGAAACCAACGCATATTTGCAACAACCTTCGCACTACAAAATCAAAATATATTCTTACTATACACCAAATTAGGGTATTTTTATAGCAGTCCATTCCCAAAAAATTAAACGTTGCCTACGATGCAGAAAAATCGTGGTCTTTCTACTATGTACCGTCGCTGCTTGGCAGCGTGATATACATATGCGCAAAAACCTGTATGATAGCTTTGTTCATTTTGACAATGGAGTCACCTCATGAAAATTACTGACCTCAAATGTGCCGTCATCGGCGGCTACCCCATCGTCCGCATCACTACCGACGAAGGAATCGATGGCATCGGCCAAGCCGAATCCTACAAACCATTCCTCGTCCCCCACGTACTTTTTTATCGTGACATGATTCTCGGACTCGACCCCACCAACGTCGAGGCCGTCATGCAACGCATCCGGCGTATGGGTGCCTTTAAACCGTGGGGCAGCGCCGTCAGTGCCATCGAAGTGGCCTTGTGGGACATCGCCGGCAAAGCGGCAGGGCTGCCCATCTACAAGCTGCTCGGGGGCAAAGTGCGTGACAAAGTGCGGGTCTACAACGGCGCCGTACGCTTCCCCCTGCGTGACCAATCGCCCCAAGCCTATGCCGAAAACGCCCTCCAAATGGCAGAAGCCAAAGAAGGCTTTAGTATCGTCAAACAAGGCATTTCGTTCCATAGCAACATGATGTATGACGTGCCTAATTATTTCATCGGTGAAAAACGCACTACCGGTCGCCACCCCAACCGTGGGCTGATGACCGAGCAAGGGATGAAGCATACCATCGCCTGCATCCAAGCCATGAAGGACGCCCTCGGCGACAAAGTGGGCCTAGCACTCGACTGTGGCCCAGGACTCGTACCCCAAGACGCCGTACGCCTCGCCAAGGCCGTCGAAGGGATGAACATCATGTGGCTCGAAGACATGCTTACCGGCGACTACGTCCCCTACGTCTCGGCCGCCCAATACCGCGACGTCAAAAGCAAAACCAGCACCCCCATTCATACCGGCGAACAGATTTACTTGCGCCAAAACTTCATGGAATTGATCGAAACCCACGCCGTCGACATCATCGGCCCCGACCCACTCGACGTCGGTGGCATCGCCGAACTCAAGTGGATTAGCGAATACGCCGACCTGCACGGCATCATGATGGCGCCTCACGGCACCGGCGATGGCATTTTCGGGTTGGCCGCGCTGGTCCAAGTCAGTGCCACCTTGCCCGACAACTACATTGCCTTCGAATACCCCGTGGCCCGCCCCGAATGGTGGTACGACATCGTCGATGGACTGCCTGACCAAATCGTCAAAGAAAGCTTCATCGAGGTCTGGGATGCACCCGGACTCGGTATCACCTTCAACGCCAACGCCAAAAAATATCTGGCCGCTGGCGATGAACGCTTCTTTGATTAAGTCGCTGACTGTCGGATTATTTTAACGATGTCATTCAGAGGAGCATTACGATGAAAATTACCGATCTGAAATGTGCCATCATGGGTGGCGCACCCATCATCCGCATCACCACCGATGCCGGCATCGACGGCTACGGCCAAGCCGAATTTTATAAATCTTACCTCAAGCCCCACGTGCTCTTTTATCGTGACATGATTATCGGGCTCGACCCCACCAACGTCGAAGCGGTGATGCAACGCATCCGCCGCATGGGTGCATTCAAGCCGTGGGGCGCCGCCGTGAGTGCCATCGAAGTGGCATTGTGGGACATTGCCGGCAAGGCGGCTGGGCTGCCCATCTACAAACTGTTGGGGGGCAAAGTACGTGACAAAGTACGCACGTACATCACCACGAACCGCTACCCCATGCCCACCCAAACCCCCGCCGAATATGTCGAAAACGTGCTCAAGATTCGCGAATGGCCCGAACAATTCACGATTTTCAAGCAGCCTATTTCGTTCCATAGCCCTATGGCCATCACCACCCCCAACTATAGCTACGGCGAGCGGCGAACCTGGGGCGTGCATTCCAACCGAGGCGTCATGACTCCTCAAGGCCTGGCCCACACGGTGGCCTGCGTGGCCGCCATGAAGGACGCCTTGGGAGATTCGATTGGCTTAGCCCTCGACTGTGGTCCCGGCTTTATGCCCCAAGACGCAGTGCGCTTTGCCCAAGCCTGTGAACCGCACAACCTGCTCTGGCTGGAAGACATGCTGTCGGGTGACTACGCCCCCTTTGTAACCGCCGACCAATACCGCGATGTCAAAAACAAAACCAGTACGCCGTTGCATACCGGTGAGCAGATGTACCTACGCCAAAACTTCATGGAGCTGATTGAAAAACGGGCCGTCGACGTGATTGGGCCTGACCCACTCGACGTTGGTGGCATCGCCGAACTCAAATGGATCTGCGAATACGCCGACATCCACGGCATCATGATGGCGCCCCACGGCACCGGCAATGGGCTGATTGGCCTGGCCGCCTTGGTGCAGGTTTGTGCCACCTTGCCCGACAACTTTATCGCCTTTGAATACCCCAAAGCCAATCACCCGTGGTGGTACGAGATTATCGACGGACTCCCCGACCAAATCGTCAAAGAGAGCTTCGTCGATGTCTGGGATAAACCGGGGTTGGGGATTAGCTTCCGCGTCAATGCCGCCAAAAAATATCTCGAGGCCGGTGATGAACAGTTTTTTGATTAATCAATACCACACCCCACCGTCATTCCATGGCAGTTGCATCCAACTGCCGTGGAATCTCCGCGACATGCCAGCGCATCATCAACGTATATACCCCGCCCTCGGAGATTGCACGGCCGCTCCCGCGCCCATGCAATGACGCAAGTGGTACCATTCCGTAACAGACAATACCCTTACCCATACTGCACGTTTTTCGATTACAATTTTTGCAATCACGAGTAAATTACATCAAGAAAGGACCGCTATCGTGAATGCCGAAATCGAAATCACCCAACTCCGCAGTCGAGTAGCCCAACTCGAAGCCCAATTGACGTTCTTGTATAGTCATCTTGGCGTAACCTATGTGCCGGACCCCGATATCATCAATCAACCGGTCATCGCCCTCCTCAAGTCGGGCAACTACATGGATGCCATCAAAGCCTACATGGACATCCACAAGGCGTCGCTCAGCAACGCCAAAACTGCCGTCGATACGCTCAATAGCAAATACGGTCACCCATAACCCACACTCATACCAAGCCCCCTGATTTGTTGAGCAAATCAGGGGGCTCTGTTTTTTCAAATATTACGAAATATCTCAACGGAGTCGAAACGAACTTACTTCCCTACTTTAATCGTGGCCGTCATATTCCAGCGCAATTGCGGGTCACTTTTGGCGAGGTCAATCGCCACCGTATAGACGATATCACCTTGGCGGTTCCGCCCAAACTGATTGATGCTCCGCACCGTACCAGGGAGCACCAGATCGGGGATGGCATCAAAACTGACTGATACCGCATCACCCACGTGTACATTGACCACTTGGAGTTCGGTCAGGTCTTCGGTTTCGACATGCCATACCTGCATGTCGGCAATCACCACCGCCGGCAAGGCGGGGGTCATCAATTGGCCCACCGTGAGGTCCATGGTCGCCACCACCCCCGCAAACGGGGCGGTGAGAGTGGCTTGATCGAGGTCGTACTGGGCTTGCGCCACGGCAATCGTGGCCGCGTCGATTTCGACTTTGGCTGCCGCTAAATCCACGTCCCGAGCAGGGGCCGCAATTTGGGCATATTGGGCTTCGGCTTGGGCCACATCGGCGGCCGCCGTATCGAGTTGAGCCGTACGGGCGCCTCCTTGGAGGCGTGCCAAATTCGATTCGGCCAACGATACTTTGGCTTGAGCGGCAGCCAATCGGCTTTCGTCGGGGTACTGGAGCTGGTCGAGACGAGCTTGGGCATCACTTACCCGCGCTTCGGCAATCGCCACCCCACTTGACTCGGCTTGTTGGGCGTTATCATAGGCTACTTGCGTAGTTTGTAGCTGCAATTCGGCCGAGTGCATGGCAGATTCTGCTTTGATCATTGCATCATAATATTGTTGTTGTTGGGCATCATTGAGGCGCGCATGCGAAAACGGGTCACGCTGATTATCTGTAACATATTGCCAATTTTCTTTGGTCGATGCATAGGTAATCTGTGTCTGCGTCAATGCCTGTACTGCTTGGTCCATCACCAATTTCGCAGCCGTTTTGGCAGCCGACAAGGCGGCATGTTGTTGCTTCAACGACGCTGTCGCTTGATTCAGTGCCGCATCGGCCATATCGCGGTCGGTGGCTTTGGGGTTACGCACCGCCGCTAATGCAGCTTTGGCATCAGCAAGCTGCGCTTTGGCGGCTTCGATATCCGATTTCAACACACCGGTCTGTACCAGCGCCGAGGCGGCTTTAGCTTTGCTCAGCCCCGCTTTGGCCACCGCGATCGATTCGGGTGGGGCACCGGCGGCGATTTGGTCGTATTTGGCGTTGGCGCGTGCCAAGCCGACCTTGGCTTGAGCGAGGCGCAACGCCAAGGCGCGGGTATCGAGCCGCACCAACGGTTGCCCAGCAGTCACATGGTCACCTTCGGCTACCAAAATTTCGGCTAGTGTGCCAGATTGGGTAAAGCTCAACGTGACATCACGTACCGGCAATACTTTGCCATCGGCGATGACACCCGATACCCGTGCCGGAGTCACCACCGCCACTGTAGTGGGTGCCTGCGTCGTAGCACTACTACTACACCCCACCAACAACGCTCCCGCCAGCACAACGACCATGCGCTTATTCATGAGATATTCCTTTCTGTGTTGACAATTTGACCATCCGTCACGGTGACTGATCGCCCTGCCCGGCGTGCCAAATCGGCATCATGCGTCACCATTACCACCGTTTTGCCTTGACTCGCCAAATCTTGAAACAAACGAAAAATCGCATCGGCCGTGCGACTGTCGAGATTCCCCGTCGGCTCATCGGCCATGAGCAAGGGTGGATCATTGGCCAATGCCCGGGCAATCGCCACCCGTTGCTGTTGCCCGCCCGACAAGGCTGCTGGTAATTTGTCGGCATGCTCGCTCATCTCCATGCGCGCCAACAACGCTACCGCCCGTTCACGCCGCTCCGATTCACTGCCAAAATCACAAAAATCCATCGGCAACATGATGTTTTCGGCGACCGTCAAGGTCGGTAACAATTGAAAGAATTGGAAAATAATCCCGATACTGCGCCCCCGCCATTCTGCCAAGGCGTTTTCGTCGAGGTGGGTAATGGTCGTCCCTGCCACGCGCACCTCGCCTTGGGTGGGGCGGTCAATACCGGTAATCATGTTCATCAGGGTCGATTTGCCGCTCCCCGACTTGCCCACAATCGCTACAAATTCGCCCCGGTTAATCACCAAATCAATCCCTTTGAGCGCCACGTATGGACCAGCAGCCGTTTCGTATTCTTTAACCACTGCGTCAAGTTCGATAATCGGCGCATGCAAATCAATGGGCACATTGGCCACTGGCGTTGGCACCGATTTGGGGCGTTTTAACCAATCAAAAACCATACATCACCTCAAGATTATTCATACGCCAATACTTCACGCACCGTCAGTTTGATGGCAGCCCGGGCAGGTAAACGACTCGCAATCACCGACAAGAACAACACGACCACAAACCAGATACCCACGGCGTACAACGCATAGGTCCAAATTAAACTCGTCCCCAATAGATTGAGACCGATGCCATAACACATCACGGCACTCATCGGCAACGAAATCAGCACTCCCATCACCCACGCCAGCATGCCAATCACCACCCCTTCGCTGACGATGACCTGGCGAACCGCCTGGTCTGATGCGCCAACGGCCCGCATCACACCGATTTCGCGGGTGCGCTCGAGCACATTCATGCTCATCGTGCCAGTAAGCCCCAACGCCCCCACCACGGCAATCAAGGTCGACAAAATCGACAGCACCACGCTAATCAGATTGAAGCGATCAGCGAGGATGGTGCGGTCTTCGGTACGACTATGAATCAAGCGCACGTCATAGCCGGCCTGCGTCAGCTGACGTTCGAGGGCAGCACTGGTCGTTTTGTGGGTGAGGGCATCGTGAGCCTGTGTACTAACCCGAATGGTGTCGGTGCGCCCCACATTCCCCGCCACCGCGTTGTAGCCGTCAATGGTCATATAGGCCAAGGCCGGATTAACCGGCGGCTGGAGTTCTTCGATATAGCCCACAATCGTAAACGGATAATCTTGATCGGCAATCCGGATGATCACCACCTGACCCACGGTATAACTCGGCTCTTTGCGGGTAATGTTGGTACTGAGCACAATCCCGTCGCGTTCGCCTGGTTGCAACCAGCGCCCTGCCACCATCCGTGGCGCAAACATGGTGGTTTGGGCAGGCATAGCCCGCATGGTAATTTTTTCGCCCGTGGTACCATCGGCATGTACGGGGTAGATGACCGCGCGCAACAAGCTTTCGGCCGTCACCACTCCCGGCACCGCCATGATGTCAGGGGTAATCCGGCTGGCGCGGTAGAGCCGATTGAACTGCACCTCGACATCGTAGCGTTGCGAAGCAATACTGGCATCGAGGGTTACAAACAACGACGCCCGCAACGTCATCGCCGAAATAAAAACTGCCCCTCCTAACGCCAAGGCCGCCAAGGTACGCGCCAACCGACTTTTTTGGCGGAAGGTATTGCGCAGTGCCAGCCGCGTTGGCCGGCTCATCCCCTTGATTTTGGCAATCAGCATATCAATCCGGCTCGTGCCTACCGGGGCAATCGTATCACCAGCGAGTGATTCACGCGCCGGACGATTGATGACCGCCCGGATGGGGATGGTGGCAGCAATCACCGGCACCACCACAGCCGCTATTATTTCGAGAAAAATAACCACTGGCGGCATAGTGAATTGGCGAATATCGACATTCAATTGACCCGCAATGAATTTTTCGAAGGCATACGACCCTAGCATACTCATCGGAATCGCAAATACTAGCGCCAATAGCCCAAATGCCACCGCCAGGGCATAATACATGGCACTGATTTGATCAGATCGGGCCCCAATCGCCTTCATGACCCCGATTTGGCGCGTTTGTTGCGCCAAAATCGCACTAATCGTATTGATAATCAAAAAGGTGCTAATCACCAACACCAACAACCCTAATATCCCCAAAATTGTCATCAGGGTGGGCAAAATCACCGCAGCCGGATGTTGTAACGGCGGCGAGGGAATATCCGTATTGATTACATCACGCCCACTGCGTTTGACCAGTTGCTCGACTGTATTCGCCACGGCTCGAATATTCGCCAAATCATGGCGATCCCCTTGCACCACAAACGCCACTTGGTTGTAGTTGGTTGGTCCACCTAGCCATGCCATCGTATCGGCGTCGACATAGCCAAATACTTGCCCCGAAATCACTGCCGGTGGCAGGCTCATGTCATAGGCCGTCCCAGCAATACGCACTGATTGGGCCGTATGCCCGGGGATTTCGATGGTCACCGTATCACCGATATGGGCTCGCGTCTTGCCCAGCGAGGCCCGCTCGATCAGCACCGTATGCCGCGCTGGCGGCCAAG
>CALFIC010000140.1 GCA_937876225.1 uncultured Chloroflexota bacterium
CAACGGCAATCCCCAACCCACCCAACCATCCAACGGCAATGGCGGGGGCAACGGTGATGCTCCCAAACCAACCAAACCTGCTAACGGCAAACCCTAGCATCTCCCAATAAACGCGTCTCACCACAAAAAATCGTCCCGCAAATGCGGGACGATTTCCATATCAGCAAATCACTACAACCATCATAAATCGAGCAATACCTCACCCACCAAACGCGTGATAGCATGATGGCGGGGTGGCGTTCGTTGTGGCCAGGTCCGATTGCTCAGCAATGCCCATACCAACTGTCGTTGGGGCACAATCGCCACCACTGGGCCTGTAAATCCCGTATGTGCCGCCATCGAGTCATGTACCACGGCAGGCATAAAGTTATCCCGTGCCAGCATCCACCCCAATCCCACACCTAGTTGCCCCACTGGACTTTGGTTTTGGAGTGCCTGCTGCGCTAGTGCCACATCAATCCCCCATGGACCCTGCCCAGCGAGCGTCGCCAGCCACGCCTGCCCAAAGCGCACCATATCGCCAGCAGTACCAAACAAGCCGGCATGTCCTGCCACCCCACCCAGCACCGCAGTACTTTCATCGTGCACGATGCCACATACTTCGCCACGGATAGCATCAATTTCACTGGGAGGAATACGAGCAAGCAACGTTGCAGAGGGATTAAACCATGTTTCGTGCATGGTAGCGGGTTGCAACACGTATTGTGTCACAAGCTGTGCCAGCGATTGGTAGGTAATTACTTCTAATATCCGTCCCAAAATGAGGGTATTAACATTGGCATAGGCTACCAGACTCCCTGGCGCGCTACTCGGAGTACATGCTAGTACTGCCTGCCACAAGGCTGATGCACCAGCCAGCGCCGCGGTTGACAGGCGAATATCAAGCGCCGAAGTATGCGTCAGCAAATGGCGAATCGTCACTCCTTTGGCATTACTTTGTGGCAAAAACTGCGTCACTGCCGCGTCGAGTGACAACCAGCCCCGGCTACACAGCGCGAGTGCGGCGGTGGCAGTGACGATTTTGGTCAATGAAGCGAGATCATAGATGCACTCAGCGGTGACGGCAGTCACATCGGTATAGCGATAGGTTCCTGCCGTCACCGTCAGGTGCTGGTGCGGTGACGCCGCAGCCAGCACCGCCCCTGGGAAGATTTTTTGCTGAATGCTATCATGCAAAATCGCGGTCACGCGCGCCCGAATGCTCATGGGATTGGGGCACATGCAGGGCGCACCGTCAACCATTTATCGGCCACGACAGTAGTCCCCACCGATTCGCCACGTCCAGCCCGATAACGGAGCGGGTCGTAAGGGCCACTCGGGCTATTCCACCAGTTTTCTTTGGCATCGACGGCCACATCACTCGTCATGCCACGAGCCGTACTATATTTGGCGCTATGACGTTCGATAGCGTTATTGCGCAATGCAAAGCCAATCCCAGGTACTTGTGGCAAACTACTGCGAATCTGCACCCCAATCACCCCATCGACAAAGGTATTGCATTGCATACTACCATTGATGGGAACCGCACTATTAATCACCACATTAGCGCCACTGCTACTCGTAAAAATCGACCCTGACAACGTCAAATTCACGGTGCCTTGGACATTGGGAGCAAGCAACGATAGCGCTGACATGCCATCGACTTGGGTATTAGGACCAATCCGACTGTTTTCGATAGTAATACTACCACCAGCATCAATCGATGCATCAATCATTGAACCATACGCCAGAGAATTATCCCGAATCACGCTTTGCTGGATGGTCGTCACCGCATCACTCAGGCGAATTTGACCAATATTGTTGTTCATCGTCACATCGCGCATGGTGAGGTTGGCTTGCTCGGCATACAGCACCGTCGCCGCTGCCCCACCATTACTGATAATCGTCGATACCAGCAAGGCATCGCCATTAGGGCGCACAAATACACCACCCCACGGTAATCGGGCGGCAGTC
The DNA here is from genome assembly GCA_937876225.1 of uncultured Chloroflexota bacterium. Classification (GTDB taxonomy): domain Bacteria; phylum Chloroflexota; class Chloroflexia; order Chloroflexales; family Roseiflexaceae; genus UBA965. The sequence goes on from CALFIC010000140.1 coordinate 1,954, forward strand.
AAGCGCACTGGCGCATCACCACGCCCAAGCGCTTGTAATTTACCGTCGACATAGAGCGAGATTCCCGTACCAAACCGGACTGTTGTGCCAGGTTCAATAGTGAGTACCGATCCTGCGCTTACCAACACATCCTTTGTGACGGTTTTTTCACCACTCCAACTCACATTCCCCTTCAGGACTTCGATTGGGTGGGGTACGGGGGTTGGGGTACTCGTTGGTGCAGGGGTATTGGTGGCCAGTGGCGTGTCGGTGGGGGCTGGGGTATTGGTGGCTACAGGTGTTTCTGTATCCATTGGAGTAAATGTCGCTTCAGGAGTCATCGTTGGCACATCAGTGGCCATCGTAGGGTTAAACACCGGCGGAACCTCGGTAGGTGCCCCAGGAAGCACATCGGTCGGCATTTGGGGTACTGCCGCACCATTTGCCGGAGTCAATAACAAGGCGTCTTCGGGACGCGTAGGGACGGCGGTCATTTCTACAGAGGGAATTGCCGTCGATTCGACGGTAAGTACAATCTCGACGGTACCAGTCATCGGCAAGGTCGTAAGAGCCGTAAATTGGGGCGTAATTGTAGTGGTACGCACCATTCCAGGGGTCGTTGTCTGATTCCGTTGGGCAACTTGGGTACGCACATCACCCGTCAAATACCACAACAACAACGCAGCAGCAATAGCTACGACTGCACCAGATATTAAGAGTTTCTCACTTATCATCTATCACTCCCACCACGCTGGTGTGTATATACATATATGTCGTAGTGTACCATATGGGTATTCAGCCATGGGATACCCCATCACTACATGGATATGGCTTCTTCACACAAATGAAAATACATTGTATAGGCAAAATTTCATGCGATACAAACGCTACTATGTGCTTGGTAAAGCCATTGCAGTCAAAAAAACGTTTACTGTACCGAATTTCAGAGACATGCGTTGCGGTGCACATGTACCACTACGCAAATTTCCATCTTGTCAAAGTCGAACTTTTGTGCTATTCTCACTGTGTTGACAATGCTTCACCACCGAAGCAGTCAACAGCAGACAAGAGCGCCGGCACGACCGGCTGACACAGGAGAACACGAGTTATGGCCAAAGCATCCGCAACCCCCTCTGCAGCGGCAGTTGCCGCCGCCGCCGCAATCGCCGCAGGACCTGGCACCGAAAAAGAAAAAGCACTCCAAGCAGCCATGAGCCAAATTGACCGCAAATACGGCAAGGGCTCAATCATGAAGCTGGGTGAAGCAAGTAGTCGGTTGTCCATCGATGTCATCCCCACTGGTGCAATTTCACTTGACATTGCCTTGGGTGTTGGTGGCGTACCCCGTGGTCGAGTAGTCGAGATTTACGGACCAGAATCAAGTGGTAAAACCACCCTTGCCCAACATATTGTGGCCCAAGCCCAAAAAGCTGGGGGCGTCGCCGCATTCATCGATGCCGAACATGCCTTTGATCCAGCCTATGCAGCGCGTTGTGGCGTCAATGTCGATTCATTACTCGTCTCCCAACCAGACTTTGGTGAGCAAGCCCTCGAAATCTGCGAGACGTTGGTGCGATCTAACGCTGTCGATATCATCATCATCGACTCCGTTGCCGCACTGGTACCTCGTGCCGAAATCGAAGGGGACATGGGCGACTCACTCCCCGGCTTACAAGCCCGCTTGATGAGCCAAGCCTTGCGTAAATTGTCGGGTGCCATCAGCAAATCCAAGGCTGTGGTTATTTTCATCAATCAATTACGTATGAAAATCGGCGTAATGTTTGGCTCACCCGAAACCACAACCGGTGGTCAAGCACTCAAATTCTACGCTTCGATTCGCCTCGACATCCGCCGCATCGAGACGCTCAAGAGCGGCACTGATCCCATCGGCAGTCGCGTACGGGTCAAAGTCGTCAAAAACAAAGTCGCACCACCCTTCCGTCAAGCCGAATTCGACATCATGGCCAACGAAGGTATTTCGCGGCCAGGTGGCATCCTCGACATGGCCACCGAAATGGAAATCATCCGCAAGAGCGGTGCCTGGTTCTACCTCGGTGAAGACCGCCTCGGTCAAGGTCGTGAAAACGCCAAGCAATTTTTGGCCGAAAACCCCACCTTACTCGACGAAATCGAACGCCTCATTAAAGTCCAGTCACTCGAACGTGGCACCGTGGCGGCCCCCAAGGCCGCTGTAGCGAGTGGCGACGATGGCGATGCGTTCTTCGAAGAATAACCAACAACCCACACCCAGCGCAGGCACGATTACCGCCATTCGCGCCCAGGCCCGTGATAGTCAACGGGTTAACCTCGAAATCAACGGCGAGTTTGCCTTGGGTGTCAGCCTCGATATCCTGGCCCACGAAGGTCTCTTCGTGGGTCAGCATCTTGACGATGCCAAAATCCTGCAATTACTTGCCAGCGTCGCCTTTGACCGTGCCAAACAATCCGCCTTGCGCTTACTCGAAATCCGCCCCCGGAGCCAACGCGAAATCCACGAACGACTACGCCAGCGCGGCTTCGATGCCGATACTATCAGCGCCGTCACTGCCCGCCTTAGTGCGATCGGATTGCTCGACGATACCGCATTTGCCACCTACTTGGTCGAACAACGCCAGCGCGCCAGCAATCGAGGCGGCTCAGCCATACGCCAAGACCTCCGCCGTCACGGTATCGATACCAATACCATTAGCACCGTCGCCGATAGTCATCACCTTGGCGACGACGACGAAGCCCATGCGTTGACCTATGCTCGCAAAATCAGCCGCCGATTGCGCGGGCTTGACCGCACCACCTTTACCCGCCGGCTCGGTGGCTCATTACAACGCCGTGGATTCACCGGCAGTGCCATGCGCAATGCCATGCAAATCGTCTGGCAAGAAATTCAACAAGGAATCGATTTCACGCTTAGCGATGACGATGAAGAAAACAGCGATACCGATTAATTTTTTAGGCAGACAAACCCCGCTACCGCCATTGTTTGTACTACGTCGTGGGATTGTGAACATGCCTGCGACTGCACATACCACTACGAGTGCACCGGGGATAATGCATGACTGTTATAGAAATCACTACGTTATTTGGACACACCGATGTATGCAGATATAATTCGATGATTTATAGCTGCATAATCGTTGCATTACGCTGGATTCTCTCGCATAATTTGCGTCACTCGCAAATCTGCGTCACAATGGATACGATAATACTTATGTTTTTTGTGGGGGGAGTGCTACATGCCCGATATTCAATACCTAGGTCACGCCTGCTTCCGGATTCGTGGACGTGATGGCATCGTCGTCATGGATCCCTGTGATCGCGCCAGTGGCTACGACATTGGTCGGCCGACTGCTAGTATCATGACCGTTAGCCATCAACACCCTGACCACGCCAATACTGCCGCTGTTCGTCCCCTCAAGGAGCGGCTCAATACCTTTGACGGTCCCGGTGAATACGAAGTCAGTGGGATTCTTGTCACCGGCGTGCGCACCTTCCACGACAAAAAAAAGGGCGCCGAACGGGGACGCAACACCGTATTTGTCACCCATATTGACGACATGGCATTTGCCCATCTCGGCGATTTAGGCCACGAATTAACAGCAGCCCAAATCGAAGAAATCGGCGACATCGATGTGTTGTTTGTCCCAGTTGGTGGCAACGAATCACTCAGCGCGAGTGAAGCCGTCGCTGTGATTGCACAGCTCGAACCACGCATCGTCATCCCTATGCACTATGCCGGTGAACAAGTGGTGATTGACCAACCACTTGATGGCATCGACAAATTTCTCACCGAAATGGGCATTCGTGAGCCAGTATTCGAAGACAAATTGACCATCACTGCAACCTCCCTCCCCCCCGAAGGAGTCGCGGCTCGCGTCGTGTTGCTACGGCCAATTACCGTCGCCTAAACAAGTCTGTGGTACAATACCATGACACGTATTAAAGTTGTCATGGAACGGAATATTTCGAGGGGAAGAACGCTTCCCCTCGTGTTGTGTTGTGGAGTTGGGCGATAGGAGCGCCACGTGAGATGACCAAATTTATTTTTGTAACCGGTGGTGTCGCATCTTCGGTAGGTAAAGGCATCACAGTGGCCTCGCTTGGCCGCTTACTGAAAAGCCGCGGAATTCGCGTGTCCGTCCAAAAACTCGACCCCTATATAAACGTCGACCCTGGCACGATGTCGCCGTATCAACACGGCGAAGTCTTTGTCACCGATGATGGTGCCGAGACAGACCTCGACCTAGGTCACTACGAACGCTTCATCGACGAGAACCTCACGCGGGTCTGTAATGTTACGACTGGCCAAATCTATTCTTCGGTCATCCAAAAAGAACGCCGTGGTGATTATTTGGGTGGTACCATCCAAGTTATTCCGCATATCACCAACGAAATCAAAGGGCGGGTCTTTATGGCAGCCCGCGAAAGCGCTGCCGATGTAGTGATTGTCGAAATCGGTGGTACCGTCGGTGACATCGAAGGCCTACCATTCCTCGAAGCCATCCGCCAAATGCGCAAAGATGTGGGGCGCGACCAAGTGCTCTACATCCACGTCACCCTGTTGCCGCATATCGGCGCTACTGGCGAGGTCAAAACCAAACCTACCCAACATTCGGTGATGGAATTACGCCGCGTAGGGATTAGCGCAGACGTCATCGTCTGTCGCGCCGATCATGATATTACGGACGAAATCCGCGACAAAATCGCCCTCTTTTCCGATGTCGATCGCGAAGCCGTCATCCCCATGGAAACCGTCGATACCATTTATGCCGTCCCCCTCAAACTCGAGGAATATGGTTTAGGTGAATATATCTGTAAGCGGCTTGACCTCAAAGCCCAAGTCCCTAATCTCACCGAGTGGCAACAATTAGTGGCCCGCATCCAATCACCAGAGCATAATGTCACCATTGCCCTGGTCGGCAAATATATCGAACTCCACGATGCCTATTTGAGTGTCATCGAAGCGCTGGGGCATGCCGGCATCCATCACAAAACTCACGTCAATGTGCGCTGGGTGTCGTCCGAAAAACTCACCCGCGAAAACATCGATGCCCAATTAGGCGATGTATCAGGCATCTTGGTGCCTGGTGGCTTTGGCGACCGCGGCATCGAAGGCAAAATCCTTGCCGCCGATTACGCCCGTGAGCGCTTGATTCCGTTTTTTGGGCTTTGTCTCGGGTTACAATGCGCCACCATCGCCTTTGCCCGGCATACCCTCAACGACCCCGAAGCCAATAGCTCTGAATTCAATCCACACGCCACCAATACCGTCATCGACATCATGCATGATCAGCTCGGTGTCACCGAAAAGGGCGGCACCATGCGCCTCGGCACCTATCCGTGTGTATTGACGCCAGGCAGCAAAGCATTTGCAGCCTATGGCAGCAACGAAGTCAACGAACGCCATCGCCACCGCTTCGAATTCAACAACAAATACCGCACCCAATTTGAAGCCGCTGGCTTGATTATCAGCGGACAATCTCCTGACAAACGCTTGGTCGAGATTGTTGAGCTCCGTGACCACCCATGGTATGTCGGCACGCAATTCCACCCCGAACTCAAGTCACGTCCCAACCGTCCCCACCCACTGTTCCGTGATTTTGTAGGAGCTGCGTTACGCTACGAAGTCTAACGGTATCACCAATACCATAATCTACACCAAATCACGCATCATCCACAAAAAGCACCCGTACACTCAGGAGAGTGTACGGGTGCTTCGTATACCGTTTATTCCAATAATGAAGTAGGAAGTAGAAAGACGGAAGTAGGAAGTAGAAAAATCACATGTCGCACCAACGCATTGAACGAGCGCGGGCATTGATGTGATCTCATTATTTCGTACGTCACTTCATCCTTTATACTTCACACTTCCTCCTTCGTATCGCGTCATTCCATGCCGGTTGCTATTGCAACCGTAGCATGGAATCTGCCAAGGCTTGTCACGACTTGTATACACTGACGATATCGTTTTTTGCTGATTTTCGGATTAAATTTAAACTAAATTTATATTATTGATTCAATTTAACGTTTATTTTTTAGCATTTATCTACTTGATTTTACTTACAAATTATAATATAATTACATTCAATTTACTTTTCAAGTAAGTAATATAAATGTGCACAGTAACACACTGCACACACAAGGACAACGATAACATGTATTTCCGCAAATCACCCACTGCAATTTGGGTCGTATGTTTAATTGTATTGGGGGTAATTGCGGTATCAATAAGTCACCCTCCAGTAAGCCAGGCAGCCAACAATCCACCAGTCATGCCGACTCCGGTGGTGAGCTCAGCACAAAACACCAATACACGAGCTGCGACAGACCTGAAAAAAATCGTCGTTGGTTCATCGTGGATGCTGGGAATATTGCAGAATGACACATTAGTATCATGGGGCGATAATCGTTTTTGGCAAAGCACTATCCCCTATCGATACAAAGACACCTTATTCAAAGATGTTGCGGCAGGCTTGTACGTGGCATATGCCCTTGATATGAGTGGCAATGTAGTGGCGTGGGGCGAAACGACACCATACAACGAAACAATGCTTCCAGTAGCTGCCCAAACTGGGGTCAAAGCAATTTCTGCAAGTGGTAATTTTGCAATGGCACTCAAGACCGACGGCAGTGTCGTGGCGTGGGGCCGTAATAATAAAGGGCAACTAAATGTTCCCACTGGGTTAAGTGGGGTGACAGCAATTGCAGCTGGCGGTCGACATGCCCTAGCCCTCAAAAGTGATGGCACAGTGGTGGGATGGGGCGATAATGAATATGGGCAAGCCAGAGTCCCTGCAGGATTGAGTGGTGTAACGGCGATTAGTGCCGGTGAAGACCACTCGATGGCCCTATTAAGTAATGGCACCGTTGTGCTGTGGGGTTCGAACGTATACGGTCAATCCCGAGTGCCCGTAAACCTCGCGAATGTCACGCAGATTGCGGCCGGACAATATATTTCGGTGGCGCTTCGGAGCAATGGGACGGTGGTTGGCTGGGGAAGCAACATGTATAATGCGGTAAATTTCCCCCGTGAATTGAGTCAACCTGGGGCGGTATCTGTAATTGGGGCAGGACATATCAACACCGTATTTGGAATGACCGATGGATCGGTACGGACCTTCGGTAGTGCGATATTTGATGCCAAAATCACCCGTACCCATACCGTAACCCCGTATATGACAAGCACAAATACCAGTACCAGAACACGAACGTCGACACGGACCCGTACATCTACCAGAACAGTTACCAATACCCCTACCAATACACTCACAGAAACGGATACCCCAACCGATACCGCTACCGAAACCGATACCCCGACGGAAACCGATACCCGTACCTACACCAAAACCCTCACACGCACCCCCTCCATAACCAATACCCCGACTGAGACTGATACCCCGACCGAAACCGAGACTCCGACGGAAACCGAGACCCCCACCGATACCGAGACCCCGTCGAATACCTATACAAACACACGTACTGCATCATTGACGCGTTCGATAACGCCAACGCCATTGAACTTCCTCAAAAACGGCAACTTCGAAAATGGCGTAACAAATTGGTCAACAGTAACTTCGATTGTTGACTTAGGAGTCACCAAGCTCGGTGGGAATCCTGGTGATGCGAATCGCTGTACATCTGTCGACACCTCTAATTATGCAGGGATTAATACCCGTCCAAACGCATACAATTTCATGGGGGGGACTACATACACCGCTCCGGCTATTCCTGCAGGCTCGTTTCCTACCAATGACGATAATGGCTACACCGCAAATGTAAACACCGTCACAAATGTAAGTACCATCGAAATTGGAGGAGTACCCGTCACAGGGATTGTCCCAAGCCAAGGAACTTACTCAATTAAATTAGTGTTTGGAAATGGCTCAGGGAGTCCGTTTCGTGGCTACCATGTCAAACATGGACCAGCGATTTATAGTAACTATTTCACTGCAATAGCAGGACAGGTTATTACCCTAGATTGGTTCGCCAAAAAAGACAGTGACGATGCAGCCGTGCTCGGCTACCTGCTCGATGCCGATGTCAACAACAACGGCATTCCGGCGGAAAATGCCGCAGATTGTAGTCAATTAGAGATCTTAGATGCGACTGTTTCTGGGGTCACAGGCTGGCAATATGCCGACGTAACCGTCCCTGCTACCAAAGATTTCTATAGCTTTGTGTTTGTGGGTGGCACATTTGACAAAACTGGCGGTAATGCATCAGGTGCAGGCTTCTGGATTGATAACATCTCCCAAGGAGCACCCCAAACCATCAACATGGATATGGCGACACTTACCAACACCAAGAATAAGTCAGTGAGCTATACCAGTGAACCGTTTGAAATGAACGACTATACAACCACCACATCGACACTCCCTGCCTCATTTGTTTCACTTACCCCGAGTGTCTGTACGGTCAGTAGTGGGAGTATCATTACGCTGGTTGGTTCCGGTACATGTACCCTCGTTGCATCACAAACAGGTGGATTTACTGGTGGTACATTGTGGGCATCAGCACCACAATCAACCGCATCGTTTACCGTCACGAATTTTTCGTATACCGTGACCCCTTCCTATACGCCAACCAAAACCTATACGCCAAGCAAAACAGCCACGTCAACCCGCACGGCGACGGCAACGCCCACCGATACCGCGACGGACACGGCAACGGACACAGCAACCGCAACAAATACCCGCACCAATACCCGCACCCGCACCAATACCCGCACCCGCACCAATACCCGCACTAACACCGCGACCTATACCGTCACAGAAACCGATACGCCAACCGAAACCGATACGCCGACGGAAACCGATACCTATACCCCGACAAATACCCGTACCTATACCAAAACGAATACAAGGACATCCACACCAACCAAAACGGTCACCATCAGTAAAACATTTACGGCAACAGCACCGAGTAGTGCATTGCGCAAAGTTGCCGTTGGCAATTCGTTCACCTTAGGATTGTTACAAAACGACACCATTGTAACGTGGGGGGACAACCGCCATGGTGAAACTTCTATTCCACCATCCCTCTATACCATGCGATTTACCGACGTCGCTACGTCAATCGCAACATCGTTTGGGCTAGGAGTTAACGGACGCGTCTATGCGTGGGGCAGCAACGACTATGGCGAGCTCAATGTGCCAATTGCAGCACAAAGCAACGTCACCGCAATTGCCGCTGGGGGCCGATTTGTGATCGCCCTCAAAAAGGATACGACAGTGGTTATGTGGGGACGGAATGACGCCCGGCAACTAGACATACCAGCAAATTTACGTGACGTCGTTGCCATCGCTGCCGGTGACCGCCACGTCGTCGTCGCCAAAAGCGATGGTACCGTGGTTGCTTGGGGTGATAGTACATTTGGGCAAGCCAAAGTGCCCCCTGGACTAGGGAATGTAATAGCCGTAGCCGCAGGAGAAAATCACACCTTGGCGCTCATCGATAATGGCACCGTCATCGGGTGGGGCGCCAATGATAAAGGGCAAATCACCATTCCTACAAATTTAACCGACGTCACACAAATTTCTGCTGGTCGCCGTTGTTCGGTCGTGCTCAAAAGCGATGGCACAATAGTCGCATGGGGAAGTCGTGATGGCGGTGTCATCAATATTCCTTCAAATATTAATGATGCAGTGGTTGTCGCAGTTGCCAATCTCAATACCGTTGTCGGTCGTGCAGATGGGAGTGTGCTGATGTTTGGAAACAACATCTTTAATGCCCTTATTTCACGCACACCAACACGCACGGCGAACCCTACGTTGACCGCTTCAGAAACGTTAATTCCCACGGAATCTTTGACTCCTTCAAAGACAAAGACCGAAACGCCTACTATCACATTGACTGCATCAATCGTACCGACTCGTACACGGTAATTCCTTCAACACCCCAATCTACCTACGATGCGGTTATTGCATCGTAGGTAGATTGGGGTAAGTAACCAGATCAACCAAACAATATATCAATTACTGCGGCAGCACAAAAAAAGCACCCGCACACTCACGATTGAGTGTGCGGGTGCTTTGTATACCAGTTATTCCAAATAATCCTTGAGGTGTTGCCCAATATCGGTGGTACGCAAGCGGCGCAACGCTTCGGATTCGATTTGGCGGGCCCGCTCACGGGTCATACCCAAATCTTGACCGACTTCTTCGAGGGTGCGACGGCGGCCATCGAGCAAGCCATAGCGCATATCGATGATACGGCGCTCGCGGTCGGTCAATTTGTTGAGCGCCACACCGAGGTCTTGGCGAAGCATCTGACGAGCAGCCCACTCGACGGGAGTCTGCATGACGTCGTCTTCGAGGAACTCACCCAAGGTGTGCTCGTTGTCATCGCCAACGGGAGTTTCGAGCGAAATCGGCTGGCGGGCCGAACCGAGGATATGCACCACGCGGTCAACGGGCATATCCAGCGCCTTGGCGATTTCTTCGGGAGACGGATTGCGCTCGAGTTGTTGCGACAAGCGATCGACCACCCGTTTGACTTGGCTGAACGATTCACCCATGTGTACGGGCAAACGAATAGTCCGCCCTTGCTCGGCAATAGCACGAGTCACTGCTTGACGAATCCACCAGGTGGCGTACGTCGAGAAGCGATTGCCCTTCCAGCAGTCAAACTTTTCGACGGCGCGCATCAAACCAATATTGCCTTCTTGGATGAGGTCGAGCAACGACAACCCACGACCAACATATTTTTTGGCGATACTCACCACCAAACGCAAATTGGCCTCAGTCAACTCTTCGCGGGCGGTGGCGCCTGATTGCTCGGCAGTACGGAAGTTAGATCGTACGAGTACCACATTCAGTAATTTAGAAAGCTGTATCAAAACAGACTTACTCCATTCAGGATATGTGGTTGTTTCATTCACTGTACGTTCATTACCAAACTTTCCTGATTCAACCGCATGTTGCACACTACTCGGCAACAACTGCCACGCAATAGCGACCTTTTTGACTTGCGTATCAAAGGCATCGCACAGCTCACGCATGCGCTCGCCATCAATCACGCGCGCTTCGCCTTGGGCGGTGGCACGGATATGGGCTTCGCGGATGCGGAAGTATTCGGCGCGTTGTGAGCCGGTCAACGTATAAAATTTTTCAATAGTTTCATTGGTCGACATATATACCGCAGACTCAGACTCAGGGTCTGTACCAAACACCTGCGCCAAAAACGTTTTGGCTGTCTGCATCGCAGGCCACGCTTGCAACAACACGTCGAGGATACCCTCGGCAATGCTGGTGTTTTGCTCGTCGCGGGTGGCAACACGGGTGGGGGTCGAGATAGCATCAGCCTGCACTGCTTCAGCCTGCACTACTTCGGCTGCCGCAGCTTGTTTGGTGCGGACTGATTCGAGCAACAACAATACTTCGATTTTGCGGGCCAATTCGATTTCGCGCTTGGCATTGAGCAAGGCGGTGCGACCGATGGCTTGCAGATAATACTGCACAGCATCAGGCAAGGCGCCAACGGACAAATCAGCGTCGACAAAGTCATTTTCGGTTACCGGGGTTTCGACATCGTCATCAAGTAAAAAATCAGACGGTACAGTCATCTCTTCATGTTCCTTCATTGGTGCAAACAATTCCTCGCGAGAAGATCCTTGCCCGACAACGGGAGTTGGTGAAGTCTGATTCGTACGGCGTTCGGTGGAACGCTTAGGCGCTTTACTCGGCGAGCGGGGAACATTTACAGTAGCGTCGTCGTATGCCAGACTCATGGTGTTATTGTCGTCCTTGCCTATAATTCGGCGATATTAAGGCGGCGTCCCACAATGGTTCGCCGCGGCGTAACACGTCACATATCACCCACCAAAGGCGATAAATATCCGCACCTTGCAGTGCGGTGTAAAAATCAGTATAAAACGACTTTAAAATTTCTGTCAAGTAGGATGAAGATTACAAGTTAATGAACATTCCCAAATTTGCGCTGGTTGCCGTTGTCACCGACCATAAAATGGTATTTATTTCGGCAATGCGTATGTTTTGCCATAAAAAAACAGATACGCTCTTGCGAACGCATCTGTCTACCAAAATTGGTCGGGGCGGAGGGATTTGAACCCGCGACCTCACGGTCCCAAACCGTGCGCTCTACCAGGCTGAGCCACGCCCCGTAACACCGTTTGCATTGTACGCTATGCAACGGCAGATGTCAACGGCAAAATCGATATTCGTAGCAAATCACCTTTGTCGTCGCATATCCATACACAACAAAATGATTCAGGCTACAATACAGGCAGGATTGGTTATTACACGAGTAATAGACACATGTATTCATTATTGCGCCGCGCACTTTTTACCCTCGATGCCGAAGTCGCCCACGAACGCACCGCAGCCTTGCTCAAATTGGCGTGCCAAACACCAGGAGCACCGGCAGTCCTGCGCAAATTATTTGCCCCAGCCACGCGTGGGCTCGGACAAACTGTGGCTGGTTTGACCTTTGCCCATCCCATCGGGCTAGCAGCTGGCTTCGATAAACACGCCGATTTGACCCATGGTATGGCGTTGCTGGGATTTAGTCATGTGGAAGTGGGCACCGTCACCCCCCGCCCCCAAGCAGGCAACCCCAAGCCACGCATGTTCCGCTTAGTCGAAGATCAGGCCATCATCAATCGCATGGGGTTCAATAGTGTAGGGATGGACGTGGTGGCCCCACGCATGGCCAAACGCCCCTTGCAATTACCGGTGGGAATTAATATCGGCAAAAACCGCGATACTGCCTTGGCAGACGCCACCGCAGATTACCTCAGCGCCTTTACCACCCTCGCGCCGCATGCCGATTATGTCGCGGTCAATATTTCGTCACCCAACACCCCCGGCTTGCGCCAGCTCCACGAAACTGCTGCGCTCCGCGAGTTGCTCGATGCGCTCCGGGTGGCCAATCAATGGCAACGGCCTATTTTTCTCAAAATATCACCCGACGAAAGCCTCGATCAACTCGAGCACGTCATCGCCACCGCAATCACCGCCGGCATCAGTGGAATTATCGCCACCAACACCACCATTAGTCGCCCCAATTTACACAGTGCCAACGCCAATGAAGTTGGTGGGCTGAGTGGTGCCCCACTCCGTACCCCCGCTATGACCACCCTGCGCCACGTAGCGCGTCTCACCGACGGGAAGCTACCCATCATTAGCGTGGGGGGAATCAGTAGCGCTCACGACGTCTATGCGCGACTACGGGCAGGGGCGAGCCTGGTGCAACTTTATACCGCATTGGTTTATCAAGGACCTGCCATCGTCGCCCAGTTGTCGTGGGGGCTGGCAGCGTTGCTGCGCCGCGATGGCGTCAGCGATATTCGCCAAATCATCGGGGTCGATCGCAATTTACCGGCGTGACACCAACAAGACGGCGCCACTATTGGCGGGGACTTTGACCCGCTGAATCCGTTGCGCCGTCACTACATAACTCCAAGAACTCAGTTGATCGTGCAACAACATTTCGTCTTCGATACCAAGGCCACTCAGCAACATATCAATGGTGGCGTCTTCTTCACTGGCATTGAGGGCCACAACCAAAATCTCGCGGCCCAATACCCGGGCATACGCCACCGTCTGACTTGTATTGCGGGCATGGACGATACTCAGCACTCCTTGGCGCAAGGCACTAAACTGTTGCCGCAACGCCACACAGCGGATAATCCATTCGCGGATCGATTGATCCCAATGCTGGACATCCCAGTCAAACGCCGCCCGGTTGAGCGGATCTTTGCCCCCTTGCAAACCAATTTCGTCACCATAGTAAATACATGGCACGCCAACGTAGGTAAACAAAAACAAAATGGCGGCCTTCATGCGGGCAGCATCCCCTGCAGCCAACGTCAAAAAGCGCTCGGTATCGTGACTACCGAGTACATTCAGGGCCGCATGGGCATGTTCGCTGGGGTAGCGTTGGAGTTCGCGTTCGATTCCTGCCGAAAATTCTGCGGCGCTACTGCTTTTGGTGGCAAAAAAGTCCACCACCAAGCGCCGCACTGGATAATTCATCACGGCATCGAATTGGGTACCATCGAGCCAATCACTGGCATCTTCCCAGATTTCTCCCAAAATATAGGCTTCGGGATTGGCACGTTTGACCGTAATCCGGAATTCGCGCCAAAACTCATGATCGGTGATTTCGTTGGGCACATCGAGCCGCCAACCATCAATGCCGAACTCTATCCAATACCGGGCTACATCCAACAAAAACTGCCGCACTGGCGGATAGTTTACGTTGAGTTTGGGCAAGGCCCGCAGATTCCACCACGCCGCATACCCCGCCGGCTGACTTTCGTCATAGGGGTTGAGTGGTAGTGATTCAATATAAAACCACTCACGATAGGGCGAGTCAGCACCATTTTCTACCACATGATGAAACGGAAAAAAGCCTCGACCACAATGATTAAACACTCCATCAATGATGACTTTGATACCAACAGCATGCGCAGTATCGAGTAAGTGCCGCAAGGCAGCATCACCACCAAGTAATGGATCAACATGAAAATAATCGTCGGTGTGGTAGCGATGATTACTTGCCGACACAAAAATAGGCGTCAAATAAATCGCCGTCACCCCAAGTTCTTGTAAATAGGGGATTTGCGCCGTTATCCCATGCAAATCACCACCCATGAAGTTGTGCGCCGTCGGCAACGAGCCCCATTGCGCAAAGGCTGCGACTTGCGTGTTTTGTCGGCTTTTGCAAAATCGATCAGGGAAAATTTGATAGAATACCGCATCAGAAAGCCATTGCGGTGTAGGGAAAATTTCAATGGTCATATTTGCCCCAAATTCCACATGCTGATACAACTATTTACGCTTCTATTATACCCAATTCCCCCCATGCCCAAAATCATATCGCCCCCGCCCCACGCCCTATATCCATGCCTACGGGCGAATAGCGGCGAATACATTCGCCGGCATGATTCGCCCCTACTTCCTCCTTCCGACTTCACTTCCTCCTTTCGACTTCACGCTTCCTACTTCATATACGGTATACTTACACTGATATTATGCGGTGATGACCTCACACGAGGAACCGCACTATCAGTGCATCATCGGTGGTGATACAGCGACAGGGGCGTCAGCATGAGTACATGGTTGTTGGTGGGATTGGGGAACCCAGGCGCGCAATATGCCAATACACGCCATAATATTGGCTTCGAGGTCCTCGATTTATTTGCCACACGCCATGCCTTGCATACCAATGGCACGCGTGCCCAAGCCAAGCTCTGCGAAGGGACCATCGCCGGTCACAAAGTAGTCTGTGCCTGGCCGCAAACCTACATGAATCGCAGTGGGATTGCCGTGAGTGGCTTAGCCAGCTGGTACAAAGTCCCCGCCAACCAAATCGTCATCACCTACGATGACCTCGATTTACCTTTTTCGACACTTCGTCTACGTGAAAAAGGCAGCGCCGGCACCCACAACGGCATGCGCTCTATCGTCCAATTGCTCGGGCATAGTGATTTTGCTCGCCTACGCGTCGGTATCGGCAAAGTCCCCACCGGCTGGGATGCCTACGGCTATGTGCTCGGCAAATTCATCGGCGACGAAGCCGTAGCCCTGCCCGATGCCTTGCAACGCGCCAGTGATGCCTTGACCCATATCGTCGAGTTGGGCATGACTTCCGCCATGAACAAATATAACGTCAATAATTAAGTTTTTCTTTTTTACAAAAAAACCACCGGAGCAGTCATGCTCCGGTGGTTTCATATCCCAAACAACGCTTATTCGTCGCTATCCACGCTCCACGCATGCACGCCTTGGGTGGTAAACGAGAAATGGCGCACTTGCATGCCGGCCTCGCTGAGTACCCGTTCCATTTCGAGGCGACGCTCAAATGGGCAGGCAATCACCATAAAGCCGCCACCACCCGCGCCGGTGATTTTGCCACCCCAAGCGCCATGCTTCCGCGCCTTGGCGTAGATTTCGTCGACCACAGGCGGGGCAATATACGGTGAAAAAGCTTTCTTGACTTCCCAGGCATCATGCAACAAACGCCCAAAATCGGCAATCCGTTTGGTACGCAGCAACTTGACCGCTTCATCTACAAACGCTTTGGTTTCGTCGTGGTAGCGCAACGTGTCGCCTTGTTGCAAGCGCTTGACTTGATCGTTGACGAGGTGCTCGGTCAACAATTTGCGGCTCCCGATATAGCCAATCAACAAGCAACTTTCGAGCTCGAGCAAGGCACTGGGGTCACTCAGCACCGGCTCGACAATCACGCCGTTTTTGCTGAAATGATAGACACTCATGCCCCCAAACGCCGCCGCGTATTGGTCTTGGCGGCCACCTGGGATACCCAAATTCACCCGCTCAATCCGAAAGGCCAACTCAGCCAATTCGTGGGGCGTCATGTTTTTGTGGAAGGCTTCGCCCATCAATTTGAGCATACTCACCACCAAGGCCGATGATGAGCCCAAACCACTGCCGGGGGGTACATCCGAAAACATCGTGACTTCGACGCCACGGGCCTCGGGCATGGCATCGAGCACCGCTTGGGGCAGGCTCAATTTGCCGTCCCAACGGCCGGTCACGTTGCGGCTGACCTCTTCGAGGTCGAGCGAACGAATCGTCACGGTGCCATCGTCACTCGGACGCAACATACACCGGACATATTTGTCGATGGTGCAATTGAGAACTTTGCCACCATGTTCTTCGGCGTAAGGGCTCACATCTGTCCCACCACCAAAAAAACCGATCCGCATCGGGGCTTTGGCTTTGTAAATGCGCATTACATGCTTCCCATCCATACTTCAGCTTGTCAAAGTATACCACGATGCCTTTGATTTGCACCGCCTATAAGCCAACTATCAGTTACCAGATGGACGCGTCCCCCGCAACGGAATCACCAAATCTTTAGAAAAATCGGTCAGACTTTCGAATTGGCCATCGGGACGACACCAATAGGTGTCTTCGATGCGCACGCCATAGCCTTTGCTGGGGTAATACAAACCAGGCTCCACCGTAAACACCGCCCCCGGTACCAGCACATCACCACGATCAGCGAGGGAGGGGAAGCCAAAGTCTTCGTGGACTTCGAGCCCCAGCCCGTGACCCAACGAATGGATGAAGCCTTCTTCGATGGGGTATTTAGTGGCGATGGTTTCGTGACCACGAGCCGCAAAATAATCACACACCATGGTTTGATATGGTTTGGTGGGTGCGCCTGCCTCAAATTCAGCGATTACCGTGTTGAATGACCCCAACACATCGGCATAGACTTGTTGCAGTTCGGGAGATGCATAATCAATCGCAAAGGTACGGGTCATATCGTGATAATAGCCTGAAGCGTCTTTGGGGAAAATATCAAAGACAATCGCCTGGCCTCGTTGCAACACCATACTGTCTTCGCCACGGGCATGAGGCAAGCCGGCATCCCGTCCTTGCGCAAAAATCGTCCCCTCGCCGACCAAACCCCGAGCCGCTAATTCGCGGTCGATGACCCGGCGCACATCGCCAATCGTCAGGGGCGTCCCGGTAACAGCATCGCAGACATCGTCGCCATTGGCGACTCCGGCCGCAATAAAGTCGACTGCTGCTTGGACTACTTCGCAGGTTTTGCGGCCGACGGCGCGCATTACGTCGACTTCGGCGGCGTCTTTGGTGAGGCGGGCAGCACTAAGCAAGTCTTTGTCGAACTCTGCCACAAAGGTGAGCTCAGGCATGGCAGCTTCGAGGCCGCGGAGCAACGCCAAAAACGGCCCAATTTGCACGGTACCGTACAAGCCCACTCGCCCGGTGACACCCAAATCGGTCAACATTTGGCGGCGCAATTCGACGCGAGCCGCCAACCGCTCGGGAAATTGGCGGCTGATTTCGCGGATATTCCAGCGACTCGACGACACACACACGAGTCCCGTCGACTCGGCCTGCAACAATTCCCAATCGCTATGAATCAACATGGCCGGCTCATGCAGTTTTTTGATGACCAGACCAGTCAAATGGGCACCACGGACAAAATAATTGAAGGCGGGATTGGCCGAGCCCAAGCCATCCGGGCCTTCGACGACAATCGCGTCGAGGTGGCGTTCGCTCATCAAGCGGTCGAGATCATGTTGCATCTGCGCTCTCCTCTGCCAAGGCACGGAGTTGTGCCAAATTCATCAAATCATCTTCGGGGTCACGGTCTTTGGGAGTTTCGAGGATCATTGGCACAGCCCGAATCGCCGGGTGGCGCATCAAGTTGCGGAATCCATCCAGCCCCACAAAGCCTTGACCAATATGGGTATGCCGGTCAACCCGACTGCCCACATCTTTTTGGGCATCATTGGCATGGATGATTTTGAGGCGATCGAGGCCAATGGTCTGGTCAAATTCTGCCAACATCGCCGCACACCCCTCGGGCGTGCGGAAGTCGTACCCGGCCACCAACACGTGGCAGGTGTCGAGACATACTGCGAGGCGCTGGGGGTATTTGCAGGTATGGATAATCGTGGCAATTTCGGCAAAGGTACGTCCGAGCGTCGTCCCTTGACCGGCGGTGGTCTCGAGCAAAATCGTCACACTCGGTGCCACGTTATTTGCCAAAATCTCGTCGAGGGCACTGGTAATCCGTGCCAAACCCGCCTCCACCCCACTACCCACATGGGCACCGGGGTGGGTGACGAGGTAGGGGATTCCTAGTTGTTCGCAACGTTCGAGTTCGATGATAAATGCGGCAATTGATTTGGCCCGCAAGGCATCGTCTGGGGAGGCGAGATTGATGAGATACGAGTCATGAACCACCAACGGATTCATGCCACTGGCCGCATGCGCCGCCCGAAATGCACTGATTTCGCTGTCAGTAAGCGGTTTGGCATTCCACTGTTGTTGATTTTTGCTAAAAATTTGCAGGGCGTCACAACCAGCTGCTTTGCCGTTGGCAAAGGCCTTGGCGAGACCACCTGACGTCGAGACGTGTGCACCAAATTTCATTGTGACCCTTTCACCTATTTTATCTGATGTCTGTAGTATATCATTGTGATTTCACGTCTATGGGATGAGTGTCGTAAATCAACATTTTCTACAGATAATCCACACATGATGCGCTATGCCACAACAATCGGTTACAATAAGGAGAGTATGTCGGAAAAATCGACCAAATCAAAGGAACATATGACAACATTGCTGAGTTACGAGGAATTAGCCAACACCATCGAAGACGCTTGGGAGCAAGTAGGGTTACACGACCACGGTGTCAATGAATCAATTAACCCGGGTACGCTCGAGCGCACCTTCCGTGCGGAGATTTTTCCCGAGCATGGTGAACCGCTCACCGACCAAAACATGCCCCCGTGGGCCGAAGTCAGTTTTACATGGGGACCTGACCAGCAACGCTTTAGCACAGGTGGCAAACCAGTGCTGTTTGAGCTAGGTTGGAGCTACACCATCACCTTGCCCGCACACGACAAACGGAGCGATGTCGATTTGTTGCGGGCCTTTACCACGGCCATTCACCAGGCCTTGCGCAAAGTGTTCCAACAGACCCCTGAGCATGATGTATTGGCGGTAGAAATTCGCCGGGTCTACAAATCACCCGAATCACGTGAATTGCAACACATCCAATTATTTGCGACTGGTGCGAGTGACATCAGCGATACCTTGGCTGCCACCAATATCGAGCATATCCAAGCTATTGTGCAAGAAGAATTAGTGGTAGTAGCGTCGTTTTTGCGCACCTTTGCCGAAATTTTCAGCCCAGGTACCGTCGGTGGCTATCGTGCTGTCGAATCGGCGTAAGGAGTTTCGCATGTCTGAGTTTACGCGTTATTGGCGATTACCGGTGCTGGTATTTGTGTTGATTGTGGTTGCTGATCGCCTCAGTAAATGGTGGATCGATACCAATCTCGGGCCGATTGAAGGGACAAGCATCCCGGTAATTGCGCCTTGGCTTTACTTGACCTATATCAAAAACACCGGAGTGGCCTTTGGGATGTTCCAAGGGATTCCTCATTTTTTCACGGTGATGAATATTGTGATTAGCTTTGGGGCGATTTACATGTATCGCTACCAAATGCCCCATACCCTCGCCACACAGTTTTGTATCGGCGGGATAGTGGGTGGGGCGGTTGGCAATATCGTCGACCGCTTACGGCAAGGATTTGTGACTGACTTTGTGCATGTCACCTGGTTTCCCGGAATTTTTAACGTGGCCGATAGTGCCATCACCGTGAGTGTGATTGTATTGATATTGGTTACCCTACGGCCAGAGAGTCCCACGAATGCATGATGATGACAGTATATTGCTCGTAGTCGATGACAGTGCCATCGGGGAACGACTCGACCGCTTTGTGACCGAAGCCGTCGCTGATTTGACCCGCAGCACTGTCCAACGCTTGATTGAGCAAGGACATATTACCCGCAACGACAAACCGACCCGCGCAGCCGAGCCCCTCAAACGAGGTGACCGCATCAGCGTGCAACTCCCCGAGCCAGTCGACACCACTTTGGTTCCCGAAGAAATTCCTCTCAATGTGGTCTATGTGGACGACGATATCATCGTGGTCGACAAACCAGCTGGCATGGTGGTCCACCCCGCCCCCGGCCACCCTCGTGGCACGTTGGTCAATGCGTTGCTGTGGCATTATCCCGGCATGCACATTGGCGGCGGCATCCGTCCCGGCATCGTACATCGCATCGACCGTGACACCAGCGGGCTACTAGTGATTGCCCGCAACGATTATGCGCTTCAGCAGTTGCAACAGCAACAGCTGGCACATACCATGCACAAAGAATACATTGCCTTGGTCGAAGGGGGCTTCAAAACCGATAGTGGCACCGTTGACGCCGCCATCGCCCGCCATCCCCGTGACCGCTTGCGGATGGCCATTATGGACGATGGCCGGGCAGCCCGCACCCATTGGCGCGTCATCGAACGCTTCCAACAACAAACGGTGCTGGCGTTGACCCTCGAAACCGGGCGCACCCATCAAATCCGCGTGCATTGTCAACATATGCGCCACCCCATCATCGGCGATCCGATGTATGGCGTGCAAATCAGCAAGCCCCGCCTCGAACGCCAATTCCTACATGCGCACAAATTAGGCTTTTTGCACCCCCGGAGCAACGAAGCCATTGAATTTAGTAGCCCACTACCTGCCGATTTGCAACGGATTCTCGATTTTTATCGCATGCGCAACGAACATACCTGGTAATGAATCACCGCGTGCCGATGCGCTTCACTGCGCATAATCGGTACAAAACGACTATGCTATACTACATCGTAGGGTTCATTCATAGGCACGATAGTCATGCCAGTCACCATAATTACCACACCACAACATACACTGCATACCAATGCGCACCACCCTGAACAGGCGGCGCGCATTGATGCCATCATAGCTACACTCCACGCCAATCCCATTGCCGGCGCCACATTCCAGGTGGCACGCAGTGCGGATTTGGATTGCATTCGTACCGTTCATACTCCAGAACACGTAGAGTGGTTGCAACGGCGCTGTAACCGCATCACCAGACTCAGCGACCTCACCGCCGACACCTACATCACCCCCGATAGCGTCACCGCTGCCCGTATGGCAGCAGGTGCTGCTATCGATGCCATCGATGCCATGCAGGCTGGCCAGCACGCCTTCGCGCTCGGCCGCCCGCCAGGCCACCATGCCACACCCGGCGAAGCAATGGGGTTCTGTTTTTTCAACAATATCGCCATTGCTGCGCGTTACGCCCAGCGTCATCACCAGTTACAACGAATCGCGATTGTCGATTTCGACATCCATCATGGCAACGGCACCCAAGATGCGTTTTATGGGGATGCCGACGTATTGTTTATATCGAGTCATTCTGCGCCGCTCTATCCGTTTAGTGGTAATCGCGAGCAAATGGGACATGGCGTTGGTCATGGCACCACGCTCAACATCCCCGTGCAACGCCAAAGTGACGACAGCGCATACCTTGCCGCCTATCAACAAGTCGTCATTCCAGCACTCACACGCTTCCAACCCGATTGTCTGTTGATTTCGGCAGGATACGACGCCCATTGGGATGACCCCGTCGGGAATTGTGCCTTGTCGGTGACCGGTTACACTCAACTCATGCAATTACTGATTGCCGCTGCAAATCAACTGTGTGCCGGCAAAATCGTCGCCATCCTCGAAGGTGGCTACAGCCAGCGAGCGCTGGCCGCCAGTGTGCATGCCAACCTCTGTCAGCTTGCGAATCACCCCCTGCTGCCCGACAGCCTCGGGCAACGCCCCGGCAATCCACACGGTGCCGATCAAAGTATTGCCTGGTTGCGTGCCCATCACCCCTTGTTACACGACACAAAGGAGATTTTTTCATGACACTTGCGGTCATTGACTATGGCGCCGGCAATTTACCCAATGTAGTGCGGGCGCTCCAACACTTGGGAGTGGACTTGACCATCACCAGCGACCCGGCCGTAGTCGCCAGCGCACCGGCCGTCGTATTACCAGGGGTGGGTGCCACCCTCGACACCATGACCACCCTCAATCGCACCGGGTTGGCCGATGCGATACGGGGCGCAGTCGCACGAGGCGTCCCTTTCCTCGGGATTTGTGTGGGGATGCAGGTGTTGTGTGACATCAGCGAAGAATTCGGCCCCCACGATTGCCTCGGGATTATCCCAGGTGCCGTACGGCGCTTCCCCGCCACCCTTAAAGTGCCCCAGATTGGTTGGAACCAAGTGCGCTATACGGCCGAGCATCGCAATCATGCCCTGTTTGACGGCATCCCCGACCAGACAGATTTTTATTTTGTGCATTCCTACTATTGTGATGTCACCGACAAACACATCGTGGCGGGTGAAACTGACTACACGCTCAATTTCCCCAGCGTCTTGATCAACGGGAATTTGGCGGCAGCCCAATTCCACCCCGAAAAAAGCGGCACTGCCGGATTGCGCCTACTGCGGAATTTCGTGCAGCACATGGCACAGCTAGATTGCGAGCCACAGCATGTTTGAACTCTATCCCGCCATCGACATCCACCAAGGGCGCTGTGTACGCTTGACCCAAGGCGATTATGCCACCGCCAATGTCTATGATGAATCCCCCGCCAATGCAGCGCGACGTTGGGTCGAGGCCGGCGCCACCCAATTACACGTGGTCGACCTCGATGGTGCCAAAGCTGGCCACCCCGTCAATCTCGAGGCTATCGCCGCGATTACAGCCGCCGTCTCTATCCCCATCCAGTTAGGTGGGGGTATCCGCACCCACGAAAACGTCGCCACGGTGCGCCAATTGGGCGTCACGCGGGTCATTATCGGCACCAAAGCAGTCCAATCTCCGGAGTTTGTAGCCGAACTGGTTGCCCAACACGGCGAAGCCATCATCGTAGGGGTAGACGCCCGTGACGGCTTCGTGCAAACGGAAGGCTGGCTAGATGGATCGCAGGTCAGTGCAAGTGATTTGGTGGCACAGATGCGCGAACTAGGAGTCGCTCGGGTGATTTATACCGATATCAGTCGTGACGGCACCCTCAGTGAACCCAATTACGCCGCTACTGCCGCATTACTCCACCCCGCTGGCCCCAAAATCATTGCATCAGGGGGTGTGAGCCACGTCGATCAACTTGTTACCCTCGCCCGACTCGGAATTCATGGCGCAATCGTCGGCAAAGCACTCTATACCGGCGCCATCGCCCTACCCAACGCATTAGAATTACTTGCAAAGGAGTCACACTAATGAGCGACAACAATACCTCCAATCTCAGCGCCAAATACGAAGAAGAGCGTAATCGGTCAAGCAACCAATCACAAATTAGTCATTTGCAAGGCCAAATCGACGAATTGCGTCGCCTGCTCCGTGACCAAGGCCAAAAATACCAACTGGCCATTGAACAGGTGCGCAAAAACGACCAAGCCAATGCCGATATGGAGACCCAGTTTTCTCGCCAGAGCCAAGAACTCAGCCAAACCATCGACGGTTTTCGCCGTGACATGGGTAGCCTACGCAAGGAATTCGCAAGCACGTTGGTCAAAGTCGAAGATGGCATCCAACCCATTCGCGACATGCAGGCCCAAATCCAAGAACTCGGCATCGCCCGCAAAGACGACCGCGTGTCAGTCGCCACGTTGATTAATCGTTTGGCCGAGACAGAACAAAAAATCGGCGCCTTGTTTGCCTTGATACGCGAAGCCGACGAACGCTACCGCAGTGTCGTCACCCGCCTCGAAACCTTCCAGTCTGCCGAAGATACCCGGCGGGCCGAACTGCGCAAAATCCTCGAAGAAGTCCAAATCGAAAAACAACAACTACGCCGTCAAGCCGTCGAAAACCAACAACTGGTCGCAGACAGCAAATATATCCTCAGCGAACAACAAAGCCGCTTGATTCGCCTCGATGACTTCCGTAGCCAAATCGACAAAGTCACCACCGAAATCCCCGAGCAAGTCAAAAACCTTGACACCAAAATCACTACCATTGGCCAAGAAACGAAGCAAGTCGAACGCCTCGCCTCTGAGCACTATTTGGCCAATCAACAACGCATCGAAGAAATTCGCCTGCAACAAGAAGAAAAACTTACCAGCCTCCAAGACACCGAAGACCGTCAATTCCGCCAAATCACTACGTGGATCGAACGCATTGACACCAACGTCCGCGATCTCGAACAACGCCTCACCCGCACCTACAACCGCCTCGAAAACCTCCAACATGATCACGCCAGTCACTTTAATGACATCGAAACCCGTGAAATGGAGTTGCTCAGCGCAAGTGTCAAAACCATGCAAACTATGCTTGAGCGTATCAAAGCAGAGCGCCCCAACCAATCAGCTCCCGATGGAAAGAGTCGCTAATCATGTTGAAACGCCGCATTATTCCCTGCCTCGATGTCAAGGCTGGGCGGGTCGTCAAGGGCGTCTCATTCGTCGATCACCGTGACGCCGGTGACCCCGTCGTCCTTGCCGCCTACTACAACGATAGTGGCGCCGATGAATTGGTTTTTTATGACATTACGGCCAGCTCTGACGAACGCAATATCATGGTAGAGGTGGTCGAACGCACTGCGGCTCAAGTCTTTATCCCACTCACTGTTGGTGGTGGCATCCGCACCGTCGACGACATGTATCGCATGTTGCGCGCTGGTGCCGACAAAATATCCATCAATACGGCCGCCGTCCTCAACCCGCAACTCATCAGCGACGGTGCCAAGCGCTTTGGCAGTCAATGCATCGTGTTGTCGATCGATGTCCGCCGTGTGCCCGATAACGATGGTGCACCCCAGTGGCAAGTATTTACCCACACTGGCGCCAACGCCCGCTCTACCGGCATTGATGCCGTACAGTGGGCCATTCGGGGCGCCGAATTGGGTGCTGGCGAATTAGTCATCAATAGCATGGATGCCGACGGTACCTATGGCGGCTACGACATCGCCTTACTGCATACCATCTCGAGTCAAGTGGGCATCCCCGTCATTGCTTCAGGGGGCGCCGGCACACCACAGCACCTCTATGATGGGTTTGTCCTCGGGGGCGCCGACGCCGTCCTCGCCGCCAGTATTTTTCATTTTGGCAACTATACAATTGCCCAAGTCAAGGCCGATTTGCACAATCGTGGCTTGGCGATGAGGTAACATTATGCAAATCACCATTCGTTATTTTGCCGCTCACCGTGAAATTAGTGGCGTACAAAGCGAAGTGCTCGATGTGCCAGACACCAGCACCCTCGCCGACGTCTGGCAGTTGCTCGAGCAACGCTACCCCGCATTGGCGCCCTATCGTAATCGGGTGTTGCTCGCCCAAAACGAACGTTTCGTCCCCGCCACGACCACCCTCAATGCCGGTGATGTGGTAGCATTTATCCCGCCCGTGAGTGGTGGAAGTACCACACCACTATTCCTCGTCACCCATGCCCCCCTCGACCCCGCCCCGCTAGTGGAATTGGTTGGCGCACCGGGGATAGGGGCGATTGTGACATTTAGTGGTACGGTGCGTGATCATTTTGGCGAACGGAGCACCGCCCGCCTCGAATACGAGGCCTATAGCGAAATGGCCACCGCGGTCCTCGCCGATATCGCCGCCGATGCCACCCAGCGCTTTGGGTTGGGCAAGGTCGCCATACATCATCGCATCGGTATCCTCGAAATCGGCGACGTGGCAGTAATCGTCGTCGTGGCCTCTGCCCACCGTGGGCCAGCCTTACAAGCCACCGCATGGATTATGGATCGCATCAAAGAAATTGCCCCTATTTGGAAAAAAGAACACTGGGCCGATGGTGAAAATGAATGGGTAGGACACGAATCTGACCGGCCAACAACCTAAAATTACTACGAAAAACCGCTCCTCACACATTGAGCTGTGTGAGGAGCGGTTTTGTAGATTACATTACTGTAGAAGTTTTTCGAAATTGGGTTGGTCGGGTTGACGATTCCATTTGCTACTCAACGATTTGATGGTTTCATCACCAATCCAATACGTCAAGAGCGACCCCAAAATCAAGCCAACCGCACTGCCAATCGCAGCTCCGAGGCTAAACGCCATAATCCGAGAACGTCCTGATTCCATAATTCATTTCCTCACTGTACCACGACGAGCGGGGTGGCGGCATCCCAAAGGCGTTCAAGGCGATAGAAATCACGCATTTCATTCGAAAAAATATGCACGACCACATCACCATAATCAAGTAATACCCAACCAGCAGACGTCATACCTTCGGTTTTTGTTTCAAGACCATATTCTTCGGCGACACCCTCGTCGACCACATCCAGCAATGATTTGAGTTGACGTTCGCTGCCACCACTACAAATCACAAAAAAATCAGCAAACGTCCGCAACGAGCGCAAATCCAACAACATGATGTCGCTGGCTTGCTTTTCTTCAAGGAGCTCGACTACGCGTCGTGCCAATGCCTGTGTATCCATGCCACTCCATTTACCACGAGGTGAATCACCTCGAATATACTCTATCATACTAACAAATCGTATCTGATTTGTAAATAAGTCAACGAAACACCACAATTCGCAAGGCAGTTTGGAGTGGTTCTGGGACAAACATCAATACCACGCCACCAAACATATATACACTTAAATTGACCATGCCCGAGGCGCGCAACATATCAACCCAGATTTGATTCGGGAAGGCGGCCATCACTAATAGGATCATCACACTCAAAAGCACCGCTTGGAGCGCACCTAACAATGCCCCAATCACATGGTCTATCCATCCCAGCGCAATCAATCCACAATAATGCTGAATGAGTGACGCCATGAGACTTGCGCTCCCACTCACCGCCATCATAATCAACAACACCGCAACGAGCATCGCAACGGCATCATCACCAATCATACCATGCAACGAATCTGCCACACTTGGCGCAAAACGACTCGCCACCACAATACTCGCGAGTAATCCGGTAACTGCCAGCAGTTGACGGATTGCACCCCAATAAAACCCAAATGTCGTAAAGAGTACAATAATAGTAATTATTACAAGATCAACAGTGATCATTTGAGGTTGTTGTCTCTCTCATCAGCAACAATATTATGGTAAGTATACCATTCTTATGTTAATTAAATTTGATAAAAACACCAAATTTAATCCATAAGTATATACCCCAAGTAATACTGTACACGCATTGAATTTGTATAGTTCGTCTATTATATGTCATTTTCATGTCGCATAGACACAAACGGCACGGTACGTAGTGTACCGTGCCGTTGTCTATTTATCGAGGCGATTTAGTCGACGGTATATTGGCCATCAACCACATCGCCGTCTGCGGGCGGAGTACCCGAACCATCACCGGAGTTTGCGGCAGTGGCTTGTTGGGTGGCTTGACCCATCAATTGAGCGAGTTCTTCACCGGTGCTCTTCATCAACGATTCGTTTTCGTTGCCGATGGCCGTACGCAATTCGGCAATGACGGTGCGAATCTTTTCAGCCAGGGTGGCATCGATTTTGCCAGCCAAATCGTTGAGTGATTTTTCGCTGTCATACGCCATGCTATCTGAGCGATTCTTGAGTTCGATCATTTCGCGTTTGCGGCGATCGTCCTCGGCATGGGATTGGGCATCACGGACCATGCGCTCGACTTCGTCTTTGTTGAGATTAGTGCTAGCGGTGATGGTAATGCGTTGTTCCTTGCTGGTGGCTTGGTCCTTGGCCGACACATTGAGGATACCGTTGGCATCGATGTCGAAGGTGACTTCGATTTTTGGCATACCACGGGGTGCCGACGGGATACCTTCGAGGCGGAAGCGTCCCAAGGTCATGTTGTCAGTAGCCAAATCACGCTCGCCTTGCAAGATATGGATGTCGACGGCGGTTTGACTGTCGGCAGCCGTCGAGAAAATCTCACTCTTGCGGGTCGGAATCGTGGTGTTGCGCTCGATCAAGCGGGTCATCACGCCACCCAAGGTTTCGACACCGAGGGACAACGGCGTCACGTCCAACAACACGACATCTTTGATATCGCCGCCCAACACGCCGGCTTGGATGGCGGCACCGATAGCCACCACTTCGTCGGGGTTAACGCTCTTGTTGGGCTCTTTGTTGGTGAGCTTGCGCACCAATTCTTGCACCACCGGCATACGGGTCGAACCACCCACCAATACCACTTCGTCGAGGGCACTGGCTTGCAAGCCAGCGTCACGCAACGCTTGGATGACGGGGTTCTTGAGGCGCTCGGTCAATTCGGCCGTGAGTTGTTCAAACTTGGCCCGTGACAAACGCATCTGCAAGTGCTTGGGACCACTGGCATCAGCCGTGATGAAGGGCAAGTTGAGCTCGGTTTCGGACATATTCGAAAGTTCGATTTTGGCCTTTTCGGCGGCTTCTTTGAGGCGTTGGAGCGCTTGACGATCCTTGCCCAAATCGATGCCTTGGTCTTTGCGGAACTCGTCGATCATCCAAACTACCACGCGTTGGTCGTAGTCGTCGCCGCCGAGGTGGGTGTCACCGTTGGTGGCTTTGACTTCGACGACGCCATCACCCACTTCGAGGACCGACACGTCAAACGTACCACCACCAAGGTCAAAGACCAAAATGGTTTCGTCTTTCTTTTTGTCGAGACCATATGCCAAGGCAGCGGCAGTTGGTTCGTTGATGATGCGCAACACTTCGAGGCCTGCGATTTTGCCGGCATCTTTGGTGGCTTGGCGTTGGCTGTCATTGAAGTAGGCTGGAACCGTGATGACGGCTTTGGTGACGGGCTCGCCCAAATAGGCTTCGGCATCGGCCTTGAGCTTCTGCAAGACCATGGCAGAGATTTCTTGGGGGGCGTATTCTTTGCTGGTGTTGCTCGAGACGATGCGCACATCGTTGCGGCCACCTTGGTTAACTTTGTAGGGCACCATTTCACGTTCTTGGGTAATTTCGTCGTAGGTGCGGCCAATGAAGCGTTTGATGGAATAAAGAGTGTTTTCAGCATTAATAGTGGCTTGGCGTTTGGCGGTTTGACCGACTAAGCGCTCGCCGCTCTTGGTGAATGCCACAATCGACGGGGTGGTGCGATTGCCTTCGGAACTGGGGATGACCACTGCATCGCCACCTTCCATCACGGCAACACAAGAATTCGTCGTGCCTAAGTCAATACCAACAATCTTACTCATGGTGTGTAAATACCCCTCTTATAATTAAATTTGCCGTACAGTCGCATCAGCGTAATTATGCGTTGATGACGCTAGGTAATTCGCACCGTATCAGTACGAATCCGGTATGTCTTAATTGTAGCGAATTCAAACGCATCTGCAATAGCACTCATATTAGAAATGTGTATGAGTCGTAATAATTGAAAATGGAAAATGGCTAATTAAAAACGGAAGCCATTCATGTCTCGCACAGGGCACACAGCGCACACAGAGGCGTTTTGTTGATTGATGTGCGCCGACATAATGTCAGACCATGCGATACGCACGTCCCGCTTCCGACTTCACAACACATCATTTCATGGAAAATGGCTAATTAAAAACGGAAGCCATTCATGTCTCACGGAGGGCACACAGCGCACACAGAGGCGTTTTGTTGATTGATGTGCGCCGATATAATGTCAGACCATGCGATACGCACTTCTCGCTTCCGACTTCACAACACATCATTCCATGACAAAGGAAGCATTGGAGACGAAGCGCCGGATTGGCATACGCAGACATTGTTTTTCTCATACAATAACAACAACACGTGACAAAAAAGGAAACCACTATGCGCATCCTGGTGTTAAATGGTCCCAACCTCAATATGCTGGGGACCCGTGAGCCCCATATTTATGGCGCCACTACGTTGGCAGATATCGAACAGGCCTTGACGGCGCGGGCGGCGCGAGCCAATGCGAGCGTCTATTGCGTGCAATCGAATCATGAAGGGGTGCTGATTGATACCATCCAACAAGAGCATGCTGCCAGCCAAGGCATCATCATCAACCCAGGGGCGTTTACCCATTACAGTTATGCCATCCGCGATGCATTGAGTGCGGTGGCATGTCCAATTATCGAGGTACATATTTCGAATGTCTACAAACGCGAACCGTTTCGCCATCATTCAGTGATTGCGCCGATTGCCACGGGGCAGATGGCGGGGTTGGGATGGCAGGGGTACCTGATGGCGTTGGAGTGGTTGTTATTGACACAATCACATAATTAAATTGCCGCAGCACATATAATCCAAGCCTGCGTGGTATAATGCGCTACAGCGATTGTAACAATCATGATAGGTGGAGTAACGACAATCATATGACACACGAACAACACAGCAGTACCGGCACCTTTGCCATTGACGAAGTCCGCGAACTTTTGAAGTTAATCAATGACAGCGACATCAGCGAGCTTTCGATTGAGCGTGGTGACGCCCGCCTGCATATTAAACGTGGTCAACCCCAACAAGTGATGATTCACTCACATATGCCCCAAATGAACACCATGACCCAAATGGCACCAACAGCCGTAGCGCCAGTAAGCACTGCGGCAGTAGCACCGGTTGCAGAGCCAGTCATCAGTGGGCATCAAATCACGTCGCCCATGGTCGGGACGTTTTATGCGACGCCCAACCCCAAGGATCCACCGTTTGTGAACGAAGGGGACATGGTCAAGGTTGGCGATCGCTTGTGTATCGTCGAAGCGATGAAAATGATGAACGAAATCGAAAGCGACGTGGCCGGTAAAGTCGTCAAGATTTTGGTCAAGAGTGGCCAACCCGTCGAATACGGTCAAGCCCTGATCATCATCGAACCGAGCGCCTAAATGCGCCAAATTGGCCTCGGTGATTTGTCACACCTGATTGGCACCTTGTTGCGCGACCCGTTGCTGGGCGACTTGTGGGTCGAGGCAGAAGTTAGTGCGTTCAGTGCGTCACCGGCAGGACATTGGTACATCACCCTCAAAGAGGGCGACATCACCATGCGGGCCAATTGTTGGAAGGGTGTCAATCAACGCCTCAAACGGCCGACGGTCGGCGCGATTGTGCAAGTGCACGGTCGCGTCGATTTTTATGGTGCCCGCGGCGAGGTGCAACTTATCGTCGACGATATTCGCGATGTAGGCATCGGTATCGCCCAAGCCGAGCTCGAGCGCTTGATGGCGCTATATGCCACGATGGCCAAACACCGCCCCATCCCCGCCATCCCACAACGCATCGGGGTAGTTACGTCGCGCACCGGTGCGGCCTACCAAGATGTATTGACCACCCTTACCCAACGCTACCCGTGTGTTGAAGTGGTCTTCGCCCATAGTCCAGTCCAAGGTACCGATGCCCCCACCGGCATCGAAGCCGCCCTTGAAGCCTTGTATGGCGAATCCCTCGATGTGATATTGGTGGTGCGGGGCGGTGGTGCCAGCGAGGATCTGGCGGCGTTTAATAGCGAAATCGTGGCCCGCGCCATGTTGCGCTCGCCCATCCCGATTATCAGTGGCGTTGGCCACGAAACAGACACCACCTTGGCCGATATGGTGGCCGACCTACGCGCCGCCACACCTACCGCCGCCGCCGTCAAAGCTACCCCTAGCCGCGCCGAACTCGCACAACACCTGGCTAATCTGCGCTATACCCTCGACTACCACATCGCCAATCGCTGTGCCGAAGCCGATATGCACCTCGATGACTACGCCGCCCGCCTCCGCCGCGCCGCCCCCGCCCAACGCATCGCCGGCTATCAACAAAATTTAAATTATGTCAATCAGAAAATAAATCAAGCGATGCAGCAACGACTTACGATGATGCAGGCACAAGTCGATCGTGTCAGTGACCGCTTAACGGCACTTGACCCCCAAGCGGTGCTGTCGCGTGGCTATGCGATTGTACGTGATAGTGCCGGTAATATCATCCGGAGCACGCAGGCTAGCCACCCCCAGCAAGCCATCCACATCCAATTCGCCGATGGCCAAATCGACGCCACGGTAACGACCACACAGTAAGGAAGCGACCATGAGCGAACAACCATCACTCGAAGCGATGCTCCGCGAAATCGAAGCAATTGCCGCCCAACTCGAACAAAACACCTTGGCGCTAGATGAATCACTAGCCTTGTATCAACGGGGGGCGCTGCTCGTCGAGCAGAGCCGGAGCATCCTCGACCAAGCCGCCTTGCGCATCAAAGAAATCCAAGGGCAATAGATGCAGCCTTGAAATCATAAGCCCGGGGTGTTACCCCGGGCTTATGATTTCATCACGCTCCGTTGGGGCTGGATTTTGCATAGCATAAGGCAACGACCTGGGCGATTGCGACCATTATCCTAGCCCCAACGGGGCGGCATTCCATAGCCCAGGGCGTTGCCCTGGGCTATGGATGATAAGTATGAATGAGGTACCAATGCAGTGGTTAACCCTCTCACCAGTGCTAAAAATCGCCCTCCATCGCAATTATTGGTTCGGCATCATGATTGGCCTCGCGGCCAGTGCAGCAATCCTGCTCGTACGCAAACCCCAACTCACCCAACAAATTATCGATGCCATCATCCAACACCGCGACATGCAGTGGGCGTTGGGCTGGTTTGCCGTGGTCGCCATCCTCGCACCGCTGTGTGCATGGGGCACCAAAATCATCGCCAGCCAGAGTGGCTGGCAGGCTAGTAATGCCATACGCACCGCCGTAGGGCAGGCGATTTTCCAACAGCCCCTCGCGTTTTTTCGTAGCCATGGCGTAGGTGAGCTCAGCGAACGCATCGATGCCGATAGTGGCAAATTACACGGGGTATTTGGCAGTGCCACCGCTCAACTCGTAAGCGCCGTCGTGCTGATTGTGAGTGTGGGCTACCGCACGTGGCACATCGATATCAGCGTGTTTGGCGCCTTGATGGGGTATCTAGTACTGGGAACGGCCTTGATTACCTGGACCCAACGCGATAACCACACCGCCTGGGAAGCAGAACGGGTGGCCGATGCCGCGTTGTATGACACCGTCGAAGAAAACTTCGCGAGTATCAGTGATATCAGAGCCGTCGGGGCCGAGTCATTTCTGACGAATCGCCTCACGCCACGCCTCGC
>CALFIC010000141.1 GCA_937876225.1 uncultured Chloroflexota bacterium
TGTTTTTGAGTGCGGGTGGAATGGTTGTCTCGCCATGGCGATTATCGCCCCAGGTAACCAAGGTATCGTTTTGGAGTAAGGCGAGTGTCCATGAATTACCGACCACCGCTTTACGGAGCGCATTGGGAAGGGGGATTGGTGAGCCTGTACTCGTTTCGGTAGGGGTATTGGTTTCGGTAGGGGTGTCGGTGGGCGAGGGAGTATCGGTAGCGGTATTGGTTGGTGTTTTGGAAGGAGTATAGGTGTTGGTTTCGGTTTCGGTGGGAGTATCAGTTTCGGTCGGGGTATCGGTTTCGGTGGGGGTATCGGTTTTGGTACTAGTTGGTGTTTTGGAAGGGGTATAGGTACGAGTGTTGGTTTCGGTGGGGGTATCGGTTTCGGTGGGGGTATCGGTTTCGGTCGGGGTATCGGTGGCAGTATTTGAAGGGGTAAGGGTGATGGTCGGGGTCTTGGTGGGGGCCACAAAGAAGGTAATGTCAGAGCTACCGACGGCATTACCCATTTCGGCAAGGGCTAAATTTGACGGACTTGAAGCGGTAAAACCATAGCTCCCTGCAATGTTTGAACTCACCGTGACAGATACGAGACAGCTCGTCAGTGAGGCCAATGATCCGCCGCTGAGGGTAATCACTTGGCCACTAACCGAGGCAGTACCACCACAAGAATTGGAAGTCACCACGGGGTTAATCGTGAGGTTGGCGGGTAAGGTGAATTGGAATCCTAATCCTGATTTCGCAACCAAGAAGGCATTGGCAAGGGTCATATTCAATACCGTACTATCGCCAATCCCAATTGGTGCGGTAGTACCCCACGATGCTTCCAAATTCACTTTTTGGAAGCCTACATAGGTGATGTTTTCTTCATGATAGGTGCCAGGCGTAGAGCCCAAATTATATTGAATCATAAATCCGGCGTCATGGGTACCTGCTTGGGCATAGAAGCCAATATCTCCACCCGATTGAACGGTACTATACGGGGTATTATATTGTCGTCCAACTGCGCCTTCAAAGGTACTCATATTGGATGCTTGGGCAACTTCTTTCATCCCCAAAATCACTCCAGAATTTGCTTCGACAGATTGGACATTCTTGACTGGTGAAGTCATATACATGTCGTTTGCCGAGTCACTGCCACCCGGTGCGGTATCGCCACCTTTGTATAATTTGATGGTTGCGGTGTTGCCTGCTGGGATAATTATCGTGTAGTCATCATGGTAGTAGTAATTCGGATAGGTGTAGGTGATTGTACGAATTAATTGGTATGTTTTGCCGCTAATAGTTTTGGTGTAAATCATGACGACTTCACCATCACCGGTTGTGGTGGAATTGCCCGAGGTTTGGACTGCACTGCCCGTTAAGCCGGTCACAGCGAGTGTATCAAACGCACTCGCACTGATTCCCATGCCGCTGTTACAGGTATGATATGTTGTTCCGCCAATATTGAGGAACACACCCACATTCCCACTTGTTTCGGACATGCCATAAAAGAAGTAACGATTAGTGAAGCGGATTTGCTCACAGGATGAAATATTAAAAAGCAACCGCATGCCATCACTACCATTTGCCGCAGCACCACCGCCACCGTTGATAATCACCCGGGCATTTGATCCTTGGGCGACTGGCGCTGTACCTGTGACGGAGGGGGTGATGGTTTTAGATGGCGTATAGGTCTTCGACGGCGTGAGTGTTTCGGATGGAGTAGACGTTTCTGTAGGACTAACGGTATCGGTTGGGGTCGCTGTATCGGTTGGGGTCGCTGTATCGGTTGGTGTTGCGGTATTTGTTTTGGTGGGAGTTTTGGTTTTGGATGACGTCCGTGTATTTGATGATGTGCGTGTCGCAGATGACGTACTCGTATCTGTTGGTGTCGACGTCGATGTCCAGGTATTGGAAGGGGTACGGGTATTGGAAGGGGTACGGGTATTGGAAGGGGTGCGGGTATCAGAGGGAGTCCGGGTATTGGTGGATGTCAAGGTCGATGTCAACGTAGGTGTACTACTATAAAAAGGAGTCACGGTATGGGTCCGGGTAGTAAGTGCATTAAAGATCGGCGAACCAAAGGTTTTGACACTGCCATCGCTCATGCCTAGTACCGTATTGATATTACCCGCATTGAGCGACACAACTCCACTCAACCCCGCTGGAAACGAGATGGCATTATAACTATTACTGCCCCAGGCCACCACCGTGCCATTGCTTTTGAGCGCTACTGAAAAATACATCCCGGCGGCAATTTGCGTGACATTGGTGAGATCTCGTGGTACGCGTGTCTGTCCCCGTTCATTACTGCCCCAGGCAATCACGGTACCATCACTTTTGAGTGCTAACGAATGATCTTCGCCAGCAGCTATGGCAATTACTCCAGTTAAGCCACGGGGAACGATTGTTTGCCCTGATTTGTAGTCGCCCCAGGCTACCACTGTGCCATCAGATTTAAGAGCCAAGGCATGACGCGCTCCGGCTGCAATTGCCGTCACGTTTGTCAATCCTGCTGGGATATCGCGTTGGCCAAAGTCATTGCGTCCCCACACGATGACCGTGCCATTGCTCTTGAGTGCCATACAAAAACGCCCACCGGCAGCAATTGCAGTGACGTTGCTTTGGGCATCAACGGGTACGATGTTTTCGCTATATGGGCCTTCATCGCCCCACGAGACCACCATACCGGTTGTGTCGAGGGCATAGGCAGTATTGACCGATGCAGCCACATCATTAAACAACGTGTTTTTGTAGCGGTAGGGAATCGTACTCTGCCATTGACGATTATCCCCCCACGATACTAACGTTTGGTTCTGCAGTACCCCTAGCATAAATGATGAACCAACGGCTACTTTGCGGATGTCAGTGGCGGCTCGTGGTTGCCCAACGCGTAGTAATGCGTTTGTAGTAGTGGTTGGTTTATTCCCTGCAGATGCTACATTGCTAAAGGGAAATAATATCCCAACTAGACTGATGACTAATATCGTGATTCCAATAATCCGGGGGAGCAAATAGTTATTACGTGATTGTCGCATGACTAATTCCTACTAAACACGAATCTGTAATTTGTTTATATTATAGTCTGCTGCAGGTAAGAAATATGATAGCGTGATGTTAAATAAATTACGATATGCTTACATTGCTGGGTAATTTATTTAGTGAAATAAGCATTACAATCAAATATAAATAAAAATATACTGTTATTGTTTTTTGTGACAATAAATATCTGTGTATATGTATTTATTTATTAATTATTTCAATAAAATATCAATAAAATATTTATATTAATCTATGTTATTGATTATTTTTCCGTACACGAAAAGAGTGCGATTACTGGTGGTATTGCATTTTTTGCAAGGCTGGCAGAATAGTCGTATGTGAAGAGTATTGTCTACGCCCTGACAAAGGTAAAGTCGGCATGGACTTCACCAGCCTCGAAGTTTTTCCACCACCCCATCGCTTTGCGGCGTGGCCAATAATTGACTC
>CALFIC010000142.1 GCA_937876225.1 uncultured Chloroflexota bacterium
AGTTCAGACGTGTGCTCTTCCGATCTGGTAAAGCCTGCGACGGATGGTTTGGTGACAAGCGAAGCGCGCGTTGATTTGGCACTTACCGAGTTATCACCGAGTTGGCCAAAGCGATTGCGTCCCCAACACCAGGCATTGCCGTCGTTGGTGATGGTACAGCTGTGATCAGTACCAACCGCAGTGGTTTTGGCAGTGGTGGTATCACTGAGACATTTGTAGATACGCACGTCATCGATGTACCAGCCGTTATTGTCGCCCGATACGTCAGTACCGATGCGGAATCGGAAGCGTACCGGACTACCGGCTAGTGTACTCAAATCGACCTTGCTTGATATATAACCACTGCTTGCAGCGACGAATGCGGAGCGCGTTTTGAGGACGTTTGTACTACTCACCCCTGGTCCACTACCTGTAGCGGTAATTCTTCCGTTATAGCCATTGGTGATGATGAGTGAGCCGGCGTCATTCCACGTCGCAGAATTATTGATGCTATACTCGAGTACGCCACCATCAAAAAATTCCGCGGTAGGTGAGATATAATTGCTACTTTCAAACTCAAACGAGTGTTTGAAGGTCAAAAATGCCCCGGCCGGAATGGTCACGTTTTTGACCATATTGATTGAGCTGTCTGTGGTGGTATTTAAATTGTTGCCCCACAAATTACCGACACCACTGGTGGCGTATTTGCCGTTGCCATAGATATCAAGGCTGCCAGGGTTGTACCAGACGACTTTGGGCTTTTGGGCAGCCCAATTACCACTGGTGGCGATTTCGAAATTATCTGACCAGACATTGACGGGTGTTTGCCCAGCGCTACACAGTGCGGCGTCCGTCGCAGGTGCATTGGTTGGGGTGGTGAGCATCTCAGTTGCGGTGACTGTTTTGGCGACTTGGGTACAATCAGCACTGCTCATGCTGGCGATGCCGAGGTTTACCAAATCACTACAGGCACTATTGAGAGCAACGCCGAGGTCGTAATAATCACTCCCCGATGTAAGATAGGTAGTCAATACACGATAATAAATTTGGGCAACTTTGGTGCTGCCAATTCCGGTGATGGTTTGACCGTTGAAGGTGTCGCCATCGGTCATTAAATAGGCGGCTTTGTTGTTGACACCACTATTCGTGTGGACACCGCCTGAATCGTTATATCCGCCGTAGCTTGGTGCATTCGGTGTGGTGTAATTTACATAATATGTGGTATCAGTCATTTTATCGGGTTGCTGATGTTCATGCGGGTTCGACATGGAGCGGATAACCCCGATTGAGGCTGGCAAATCTTCTCCCATCTGCCACTTCACGCTAGGGTCATCATTGCTACTACCGACAAATGATTGATCGATTAATTCGCCAAACACATCAGACATGGATTCGTTGATGGCACCTGATTGGAAGTAATAAAAGAGGGAGGCAGTACGTTCGGTGACGCCGTGGGTTAATTCGTGACCGACCACGTCGTCTGCAGAAGCAAAGCCTGTGCCGTAGGTCATTTGGACACCATTCCAATAGGCGTTCTCATACGGGCAGGTGTCTCCTTTGGGACAGTAATTGACCAACGAAATCAAGCGCATGCCTTTGTTGTCGATGCTATCACGACCAAGGACAGTATAAAAAAAGTCATAGGTCGCTTTGGTGTAGTCCCATGCCAAATTAACATCTGTATTGACCACTGGTGCGCCATTGAGCCGCGCTGCTTTGGCATCAGTATTGCAGTTGTTATTTGAATCATAATCAGTATCCACGACACCATTGCTATTACACACCCGTTGATTGAGGGCATGCGCGATTTGATTGAAATGGAGCGTCACGATACCATTGGCTGCATTGACGAGCACAAGTTCGCGGAATGGTTCAGCACCTTGTTGGCCACGTACTTCGGTACGCCAATTGAGGGTGGTGATACGTGCCCCAGGTCCACCGAGTAATTGTGGATTGTAAATCCACAATGTTGACTTGGTCACACTAAGCGTATTGACATCAACGCCGTATTGTTTCGCAATGTAATTCAATGCAATGGTACTCGCAGTATCGTTGTCGATAGCGGGTGTCGTGTTGACGGTGATATTGGGCAAAATCTCGCCGTTTACCGAAGTGACATTGCGTTGTTGATTGATGTGGACGTTGAGTTCACCTGCCATTACGGGAATCGTGCGATAGACCTGCTGAAAGCGTACAAAGCCATCGGCGTTAGTTGTTCTTTCTTGTTTGAGAAGTGTCAATTCGGTTTGTTGGCTCCGCACGCCCATGATTTGGCCATAGCTTCCCAAAAAAGCCCGGGCGATTTGTTCGTCATTGGCATCTGTGGCAAGGCTACGCGACTTTGGGACGGCATTTTGCGGTGGGATAGTAATAAAATTTGCCGGATTGAGCGAGTCTTGTTGCCATATTTTGGCACCATTTTGGGTATCTACCGCTAATTGCTGTGCGATATCACTGTCACTAGGGGATGACGGAGTCGCACTGGCATGATTACCAGTGAATGCGATTACGAGTAATACGATCCAAAAAATGGATAATTTGCGTGACATAAAAATCCTTTTGTCCAAATGACGTAAATACGAATATTGAATGAGTGTATAAAGTTATCTGTAGCATAACATACATCATGACGATTCTCAGCTGGGTTTTGTTCGATTTCTATATTGTCACCATATCTCGCTCCAATACGGTGGCGATTGGTACGGTAGAATTAGTTAATATCAAATAGTACACAAGGAATTGCAGCAATGATTCAACGCATGTGGGCAGGAATGTTGTTGCCGTGGCAGGCATGGGGTGAATTACGCCAAATCAAGGCACGGTGGTATGTTGTGATACCTGTGTTGCTGAATATCACGTTTGCCTATTTGTTGTTTCGTTATGGATTGTCAGGGTATTTGATTACGCAATTTACGACATTACTTGATGGACGAATGCCGCCAACGATGCATTGGATTGTTCCGAGTGTTCATACAATCCTCGATGTATTGGCGTTTGTGTTAGTGACGTTTATGGCGGTACGGTTGGGGACGATTATTGGCAGTCCGTTTTTTGCGATTATCGCCGACCGATTTGATCGGCAGTACTTGGCATATGACGATACTCCTACCATGTCATTTGTATGGAGTATTGTGACGGCGCTATGGTTTGAAGTGCGCAAAATTGTGCTGTTGGTCGTGATTTGGGCAATTGGAGTATTGATTGAATTTATTCCCGTGGTTGGACCATTATTCGGATTATGCTGGGTTATTATTGGCAGTGGATTTACGACGTTGCTCGATTATACGGATATTTCGATGGGCCGGCGTAATTTTACATTACGGCAACGGACGGTATTTTTTTTGACTCATTTGCCCGAAACAATTGGTTTTGCGCTGGTGGTGACACCCTTTGTGGGATTTCCGGTAATCAATGTGTTTAGTATTCCGTTATTTGTGTGTGCCGGTATTGTGTTGTATGTGCGCTATTTGGCACCGGCCCATGGAGCGAAATAGCCCACGATTCGCATCAGTGATGCAAATCGTGGGTATGCTGTGTATTACATGGTGGCGCCGAGCATCCATGGATTGAATTCTTCTTCGCCGATATCTTGGGCTTCGCTGAGGCTCGCTTGACCAGAAGCGACGGCGATGAGGAGTTCAAAAATGCGTTCGCCTACTTGGGTGATAGATTCGTGACCGGTGATGATGGTGCCAGCGTTGATGTCCATATCAGCGCGCATTCGTTCGTAAGTGGTGGAATTTGTAGCGATTTTGATGCTGGGGACTGGTTTGAAGCCAAAGCAGCTCCCGCGCCCCGTGGTAAAGGCAATGATGTTGCAGCCGCCGGCGACTTGACCGGTGGCCGAAACGGGATCGTAGCCGGGAGTGTCCATGTAGACGAACCCGGTACTGGTGATAGGTGCGGCATATTCATAGACGGCCTGGAGTGGCATACTGCCACCTTTGGCGACAGCCCCGAGGGATTTTTCGTAGATGGTGGTGAGGCCGCCCGCTTTGTTGCCGTGGCTCGGGTTGTTGTCGATCTCAAAGCCTTCGCGCTGGGTATAGTCTTCCCACCAGTGGATGCGTTCGATGAGTTTATCGGCAACTGCTTGGTTGACGGCTCGGCGAGTGAGTAAATGTTCGGCGCCGTAGATTTCGGGGGTTTCGCTGAGGACTGCAGTCCCGCCGTGTTGGACGAGCAGGTCTACGGCGTGTCCGAGGGCTGGATTGGCGCTAATACCACTGAATCCATCACTCCCACCGCATTGTAATGCCAACGAAAGCTTGCTGAGTGGTACTGGTTGGCGGGTATGTTGGTTGGCGAGTTGTAGTACTGGCTCGAGTGATTTAACGCCAAGTTCAATGGTGGCCGCTACGCCGCCCTCGTCTTGGATGGCGAGGTAGGCGGGCAAATTGTTGCTACCGAAGCGGGCGCGATGGGCTTGAAAAAGTGATTCAAATTGATTGGTTTCGCATCCCAATCCCACAAACAAATACCCAGCGACATTGGGATTATGGGCGAATCCGGCGAGAGTGCGTTGGAGCATGCCGAGTTCGGGGCTACCGTCGCGGGTGGCACAGCCATGCTTGTGGCTCAGGACAATGATGTCAGTGACGTTGGGATAACGTGGTAACAATTCGTGCTTGGCCCGTTCGACGATTTTGCGCACGGTATGTGAGGCACAATTGACGGTGGCAATGACCGCGACGGTATTGCGTGTGCCAGCACTACCGTCGGCACGCAGATAGCCGTTAAACGTGCGGGGTGTTGCAGGGATTGGGATATCGCGTATATCACTGCCGGTAGCGTAGTCGAGTTGCATGCTAGCAACGCTCAAATTGTGGGTATGGATGTGTTGGCCTGCAAGGATTGGTTGGGTCGCAAAGCCGATGATTTGACCATAGCGGCGAATCGGTGCGGCTAGTTCAATTGTCGTTAATGCAATTTTGTGGCCCGCACTGATAGTGCTTGCGAGTTGGATGGTGTAACCGGCAATTGTTAATTGACGTCCGGCACTCAATGGCACCAGCGCGATAGCGATATTGTCATCGGGATGCAGGCGAATTGCGGGTGTTTCTTGGAGCATGATTTGCATCGGAACGGTTCCTTACTTGGTAACTTGACTGAGTAACGATACGAGAATTTGCATCTGTTGCTTGAGTTGTAATTCGTTCATTTGCACTGACGTGCGGATGATGCGATGGGGATGATATAACGGTATCGTTGCCGTTGTACGACTGATGACACAGATGACCGTGCTTTCGGGTATGTCTTGTAATGACATTAATAATTGCTCATCAATGATAAGTAAGTCATGGCTGTCTGAGATATTATCGACTTCAATGAGTGGTGTCGCGGTGAGTTCTCGTATCTTACTACAAATACTGACATAAAACTCCGTTGCCATTGTTTGTTGTGCGATGCGAATGCGCGGCGCATCGACCGTTGGCAGTTCAATAATAAAGCGAGTACCTCTTGGTTGCCGTTGCTGATACATGATCGTGCCATGGTGTTGTTGGATAATAGTGTGTACAATTGCGAGTCCCAACCCGAGTCCTTCACCGATTTTGCGTGTGGTATAAAACGGGTCAAAAATATATTCACTGATATTTTTGTCGATACCACTGCCCGTATCATCAATAAAAATTGTAACGATTTTGGGAGCTGTTACAAACGAAATTGTGAGTTCACGTGGAGTGCCGACATTGCGCATCGCATGGATGGCATTGTCAATCATATTGACAAAAACTTGTTCAATTTGTGAATCTTGGCCCAAGATAATATAGTTTTCGTTTGGATAGGCATGCACGATACAGGTGATTTCTGCTTCTGCAAAAATCATCTGATATTGGTTCGTTATATGATGCACAAGCTGTATGATGTCTACGGCAATATGTTGACTCGCTTGTGGTTGCGCCAGCGACCGTAGTTGCTTGAGGATACGCCCGGCACGTTGTGACGTTTGATCGATTGTTTGCAAGTCTTTTTGGAGTTGTTCATCGTGCGTCTGCATCAATTGTAATTGCGTGATACCACGAATCACCGCAATTGGATTATTGAGTTCATGGGCTACGCCTGCAATCATTTGTCCGAGCGAGACAAGTTTCTCGCGTTGTTTGATTCGGTTTTCGAGTTGGCGCATTGGTGTGATATCTTTGATGACGAGCAAAATATCTTGATTGTTGACGATACTGCTCGAAATAAGTGCAATAAACGATTGCTTATCACCACGGAGTAATGTAAATTCGAAACTATATGAGGGTTGTGATTTGAGACGTTCGATATGCGTGCTAAATTGGTCTTGATTGTCGATATGACATAACGAAATTAAAGGAATGCCTTGGATCTGAATTGGATCATACCCAAGCAGGATTAATGGCCGTTTGTTCAGTGCATTTATGACCAACGTTGTACGATTACACAAAATCAAAATATCGGGAGAATTTTCGATGATTGACGAAAGGTGTGAGCGTATTTCTTCGGTGTCTTCATAGAGGTTGATATACCGTTCTGCTGCGTTTTGGAGTGATGCATGGAGGCGCGCATTGGTAATCGCGCGTGATAACTGGTTAGCGACGGTGTGCAAGATTTGAATATCACGGGGAGCAAATGGATTTGCACCATTAAATGGTCGCGACGTCAAGATAATCCCGATATGTTTGCCATTATCACTGAGCGCTGCCCCAATCATGTTGCCAAAATTCTGGATTAAATGACTTGTCATGATACTTGCTTGGGGTGTATTGTAAATAGACATCTGAGAATCGTAATTATTCAATACCATATCGACAGCCCCACGAATAATTTCTGGTGAAGTAATAGCTTGTTCAATAATTGCAGCTGGAACATGGCGGTGGGCTGCCAAAAATGGTTCATTTTGATCATTTATGAGAATAATGCCAAGCATTTGGCCAAATTCGATTTCATCAAATATGTCAAGAGTGCGTTCGAGTAGAACATTGAGATCTAGCGAGCTATTGACAATCGACGTGATGTGTTGAAACATTGCTAACTCTTGCTCACGCAAGGTTTGGCGGTGTTCACTTTCACGCTGCTGGCGAATATCACGCATAGAAATCAGGATTTCTGGGGTTTGGTGTTCGTGTTTGATAAGCTGCGCTTCGATTTCAATCGGGATCGACTGTTGGCGTAATTGATTCACAATTTCACTTTGCCAAATGAGTTTGTTGTGCTCACCGGATTCGAGGATGCGGCGTTTCGCGTGTAATTCCACTTGGTCGGTGATTGTAAAAAACGAACTAAATGTCAAAACATCGATGCTATCTACGCCAATTAGCCGCCGGGCTGCGTGATTCATATGAATCACAATATCATTTGCGTTGATGACAATAATCGGGTTGCTTGATTCGTTGATTAAAAATCGATACCGTCGTTCTGATTCGTTGAGTGCAGTAGTAAGTTGGAGTTGGTTATAATGCGATGCTGCAAATTTGGCAAATTGGGTCGCGTATGGTACATCTTGACTCGTCAAGAATTCCTGGCGTTGATTGGTAATTAACAATACTCCGATTTGAGAATTATTGTGTTGTAATGGAACACTCACCACCACTCCAGTTTGGTGAATGTGCGCA
The DNA here is from genome assembly GCA_937876225.1 of uncultured Chloroflexota bacterium. Taxonomy (GTDB): domain Bacteria; phylum Chloroflexota; class Chloroflexia; order Chloroflexales; family Roseiflexaceae; genus UBA965. The sequence continues at coordinate 7,557 of CALFIC010000142.1, forward strand.
ATTTTTTCTGATAATAGTGTTGACAGTGATTGGACATCGATGATGCGTTGCGGTGTATGCAATAAATCAGCATGCATAATTTGAATGGCATGTAGGTCTTTACTATTTGCTGCGGTATGCGTAATGGAATATGCGTGGGTGTTGTTATCGTACGTGGCAAATGACACATGTGTTGCATCAAATATACGCTGTGCCGAAATACAGACTTCAGTAAAAAAATCATAGTTTGATGAAATTTCAGTAAGTGCTCTGATTTCTTGATTGAGTCGTTGTAAACGTGTAATTTGTGATTCGAGTTGGGAGCGTGTGTAGAGCTGTGCAATGACCATATGAATGCTCGATAACATTAATTTTGTCAATGCCGATACCCAATCCTTGAACGGACTAAATAACCCAATAATTCCAATAAATTGATCTTTCGATTGTAAAGGGATAGTAACATATGCGCGTAAGCCGCTTGCGATAAATCTTTTTACAAATAACTCATTGAGTTGTGGCGGTAATTCGCCAAATGTTGCGGGGTCGAATTGGGCGTCGGTAGAGTTATTGGCTTGACTCGATAGAAAAGTAACCAATCCTTTGAGCGTCACAAATGCTTCGGGAGGTAAGCGTTGGCCAAATATCCATAAACCGGTGAAATCCATTTCGGAATTAACCGTGTGTTGAGCGATGTTAATCGGCTGCTGTAATAACAAACAAAACACACCAATATTTACTTCTGTTAGATTTTTTTGCAACGCGAGCATGACATTGTTGATATCTGATTCGGCTATTGTGTCAGTGACAAATTGTTGTATTGATTCATTTAGTTGTAAAATTTTTGATGGGACATAATGTTCAGTAAACATAAAAATAAACGCATCTTGGTCTGGGAAATAACGGGCAAACACATCGTATTCAGCGGGTATATCGTTGCACGTGAGCTGACAAGTGGTTTCCAAATAATTATCTGTAGTGCGTGTGGCAAGTATTGATTCGTGCAATGATACTGGCAGATTGGTATCAGTGATAAATTCAGAGATTGCGTGCCCCGTTAAATCGCGTGATGGGCGTTGAAAAAGGCGCTCAACGTGGGAATTGGCAAAGATGATATTCCCTGCGATATCAAGATTTAGGGCATACCACGGTGCATGATAACTGTTGCGTTGTGAGCCGCGCAGTGTAGTTGGGTGATTAATCGTACTCATAATCATTGTCCTTATCGAATGCTGTTATTCTACCACGCTTGACATTTCATGCGAACTCTTTTATACTCCGCAAACAAGTAAATATTGCGCAACTCTTATCCAGAGAGGTGGAGGGACCGGCCCTTTGAAGCCTCGGCAACCTGAGTGTTATGTGTGCATGTGTCACAACGATGTGGACATCCATAATGCGTGAAGGTGCCAAATCCGGCAGCAATAACTGGACGATGAGAGCATACGCGCGTGCGAGCTACACATGCACTGTAGTTTGACGTACCCACGTAGTATTGCTCTTGTCAACCGACAAGGGTATTTTTTTGGTGTTTATGAGGAGTCAACCATGACATCTGCATCAGAATTCAGCGGATTTGAGACCAAGGCGTTGCACGCCGGTCAGACCCCCGACCCGACCACTGGCTCACGGGCTGTCCCTATTTACCAGACCACGTCGTACCAATTCAAAGATACCGACCATGCGGCCCGCTTGTTTGGCTTGCAAGAATTCGGTAACATTTACACCCGTTTGATGAACCCCACGACCGATGTGCTCGAGCAACGCATCGCCGCCCTCGAAGGTGGCGTGGGTGCTTTGGCACTTGCCTCGGGCCAAGCCGCGCAGACCTTGGGTGTGCTCAACATTGCCAGCGCCGGCGACAACATTATTTCGTCGGGTGACCTGTATGGTGGCACCTACAACTTGTTCCGCCACACCTTGCCCAAGTACGGAGTGACCACCAAGTTTGTCGATGCCCGCGACCACGAGGGCTTCCGCAAGGCCATCGACAGCCGCACCAAGTTGATTTATCTCGAGTTGGTGGGGAACCCACGGCTCGACATTGTCGACCTCGAAACAATTGCTGCGATTGCCCACGAGTACGGCGTGCCGGTGATGGTAGATGCCACCACGGCCACCCCCTACCTCTGCCGGCCCTTCGAATGGGGTGCCGACTTGATCGTCCACTCCGTCACCAAATACATGGGTGGCCATGGCACCTCGATTGGTGGCGTGATTGTCGATAGTGGCAAATTCAATTGGCGCACTGAGCGCTTCCCCGAAATGACCAACCCCGATCCGTCGTACCACGGCTTAGTCTATGCCGATTTGGGTGCGCCGGCTTACATCCTCAAAGCCCGCGTGCAAGGGTTGCGCGACATGGGGGCCTGCTTGAGCCCATTCAACGCCTTTTTGTTGATCCAGGGCATCGAGACGCTGGCGTTGCGCATGGAGCGCCATAGCGCCAATGCCTTGGCTGTGGCCAACCACCTCAAGTCACACCCCAAGGTGGCGTGGGTACGCTACCCCGGTTTGCCAGATCACCCCAGCTATGCTTTGGCGCAAAAGTATATGCCCAAAGGTCAGAGCGGCATCCTCGGGTTTGGTGTCAAGGGTGGGCGCGTGGCGGGTACCCAATTCATCAACAACCTCAAGATGTTTTCGCATGTCGCGAACATCGGCGATGCCCGCAGCTTGGCGATTCACCCCGCCTCAACGACCCACAGTCAGTTGACGGCTGATGAATTGACCTTGACCGGCGTGACCGAAGATTTCGTTCGCTTGTCGATTGGGATTGAGTCGATTGCCGACATTTTGGCCGACATCGATCAAGCCTTGGCGACCATCGGGTAATTGCAGAGTATTGGAGGCATGCGCATGACCACACAGGGTGTAGGAATCGTTGCAACACAGTATTTCCACAGTACCACGCCGTTGCTGTTGGCATCGGGTGACTGCTTGCCGGAATTTACGGTGGCATATGAAACGTATGGCACGTTGAATGCCACCCGTGACAATGCGATTTTGCTCCTACATGCCTTGTCGGGTGATGCGCATGCCGCTGGTATCCACCACGCCGACGATCGCAAGCCAGGCTGGTGGGATGCCATGGTGGGACCGGGCCGGGCGTTTGATACCGATCGATTTTTTGTGATTTGTAGCAATGTACTGGGAGGCTGCAAAGGGAGCACCGGTCCTACGGCAATGAACCCACAACGCCAACAACGCTGGGCTAGTGACTTCCCCGTCATTACCATCGCCGATATGGTGAATGCCCAAGTGCAGTTAATTGATCACTTGGGGATTGCCCAGTTGCATGCGGTGGCCGGGGGCTCGATGGGCGGATTCCAAGCCATCGAATGGATGGCGCATCATGCCGAGCGCGTGGGGATGGCGGTGTTGTTTGCTACCAGTGCCAGCTCACAAGCCCAAGCTATTGCCTGGAATGTGATTGGTCGCCAAGCAATAATGCGTGACCCCAAATGGCGCAATGGCTACTACGACCCGAGTGAACCGCCGTGTGATGGGCTGGCGGTGGCACGCATGATTGGACACATTACGTACCTGAGCGAACAATCGTTGCAAGGGCGTTTTGATCTACGTTATCAACACGGGACGACGCCTCGGCACACGTTGGCCGAAGAATTTACGATAGAATCGTACCTTGGCTATCAGGCGATGCGTTTCAATGAACGCTTTGATGCGAATAGTTATTTGTATATCACCAAAGCCATGGATTATTGGGATGTGACGACTGGGTATGCGTCGTTGGCGCAGGCCTTGGCCGCTTGGCACAAGCCGACGCTGGTATTGTCGTTTGATTCCGATTGGCTCTATCCCACGGCAGAATCCCAAAAAATCGTGGCTGCATTGCACCTCAATGGCGTCGATGTAACCTTCCACGAATTACCGTCACCGGCTGGACATGATGCATTTTTGATTGAATCTGACCTTCAAAATCCTATTGTGCGCCAGTTTTTGTTAAAACAGTGTTGACTCCCGAAAAGACTACTGTATTGCTCCTCGCCTCGGACTCGCGCGCATACGACTGATATTACCGCATGGTAATTCACGTGTGGCGCGGGGAGTTTTTTATAATGAGAAAAGACGTGGGGCATAGCGGTGAATACACAAATAAAAAATCAATCTGTATGCACAGTTCGTGCAAGTGAGATTACTGATGTGTTGCTGAGATTATGCTATTAGATTGCGGACGAATACGTAAAACGGTTGGTAGTCGGATAGTTTTGTGGTATGGTGAAATAGAGTAGTGTTTTGTGAAACGCCTTGTTTTCGGCTATGATAGAGAGGTAACCAATGCAAAAAATATTCAATATTGTAGTGTTTGTAGTTGGCCTCGTTACTGGGATTATTACCGGTGCGGCGTTGTTGGCGTATGCGTACCAAGAGGCCGGGTTGTATCCTGCAGATGACGCCACCATCAAATTTATGGCGCGCGAACGCGGTTGGTTACGGGATGATGTCGAATAATTCGTATAGCATAGTTGCGAAATAACAGGAGGTTGACAATGGAGCGACCATGGTTGCGCTCGTATGAGCCGATAGTCCCACATAGCCTAGAATTCCCCGACGCAACGTTATTTGATACGTTGACGGCGGTTAGCAAAGAATTCCCCCAACAAAATGCCGTCAAACTTATTTTGAGTTATTTGTTGGGCGGGCGGGTGATGATTGGGATGACGTTGACGTACACCGAATTATTGCAGCAGTCGGAACGCTTCGCTAATGCGTTGTATCAACTAGGCGTGCGCAAAGGTGATCGGGTTGCGGTAATGTTGCCTAATTCGGTGCATTACGTGATTGCGTTTTTTGCGGCCATGCGCCTGGGTGCCATCGTGGTCAACAATAACCCTACCTATACTGCACGCGAACTCAAGCATCAATTGGTAGATTCTGGTGCCGAGACGATTATTGTTTTGAACTTGTTTTATCTGCGTTTGCGGGAAATTCAAGCGGATACCAGTGTCAAACGAGTAATTGTTTGTTACATGTACGACTTCCTCGGCTTCCCGTCACGCCAACTCGTACGAACCAAACAACGCCGTGATGCGGCGTGGGTCGAAGTGCAACGTGAGCACGACATTTTCTTTTTTGAGCATCTCGTCAAAAAATATCCGGCCATGGCGCCAGTGGTGCACGTACATCCCGATGATGTGGCGGTATTGCAATATACCGGGGGGACAACGGGCTTGCCCAAAGCAGCCATGTTGACGCATCGCAATTTGCTGACAAATGCGACCCAGATTGATGCATGGTTTACCACTGCAGAGCGTGGTGTCGAGAAATTCATGTGTGCTATTCCGTTTTTTCATGTCTATGGATTAGTGGTGGCGATGGTCTATGGCATGAGTATCGGCGCCGAAATGCAGATTGTGCCCAATCCGCGGCCTATCGACAACGTGATGAACATCATGCAAAAAGAACGTTCGACGGTATACCCGGGCGTGCCGGCGATGTATATCGGGATTGTTAATCACCCCAATGTGGCCAATTACGATTTGCGATCGATTAAGGCGTGTTTGAGTGGATCGGCTGCGTTACCCGTCGAGATTCAAACGAAATTTAATGATTTGACGGGTGGGCGCTTGATTGAGGGATTTGGGATGACCGAGCTTTCGCCGGTGTCGCATGCCAATCCGTTGCATGGCGTGTCGAAAAAAGGCTCAGTGGGTATTCCATTGCCCAATACTGACGCTAAGATTGTTGATTTAGAAACAGGCGAGGATATCGCAATTGGCAGTGAATCGACTGGTGAATTGTGGGTCCGTGGCCCGCAAGTCATGAAGGGGTATTGGCAACAGCCGGCCGAAACAGCCAATGCGATTACTCCCGATGGTTGGATGCGTACGGGTGATGTGGCTCGCACCGATGACGACGGCTATTTCTTTATTGTCGATCGCCTGAAAGATATGATTATCGTCAGTGGTCTCAAAGTATTGCCCCGTGATGTCGAAGAAGTGTTGTACATGCACCCCCAAATCCGTGAAGCGGCGGTGGTGGGTGTACCTCACAAAACGCGCGGTGATGACACGGTGATGGCGTTTATTGTGACCCATACCGGCGAAACAATCGATACCGAAGAATTAAAAACCTTCTGTCGCCAATATTTGGCTGACTTCAAAGTGCCCCGCCACTATGAATTCCGCACTGAATTACCCAAAACGACGGTCGGTAAAGTATTGCGGCGGGCTTTGGTGCAAGAAATGACTGCTACGCAGTAACGCATCACGAAATGACACCACCCCGCTGCCACCGCGTAGCGGGGTGGTGTCATTTCGTGAGGAGTGCTTTTTTGGTACAATCGAAGCAACCGCAAAAATGTCCACTTGGCGTGGTGCGCTGAATCATCTGTCTGTGTGAGACTGGGAGTGAATGTGACGAATACGAAAACCGCTCAATTGCGCATGCGCCGTTCGCAACGGATTCGTGTATTGCATCCACTTACCAATGCATTTGATATGCGGTATGTGGTGTTACTTGTGTTTGCCGTTATTGCAATGGTATTGGCGTTCCAATCGCCGCCTGCGGTTGACATTGCGGTAGGGTCACTCGGTGATCGTTTGTTTCTCCAGAGTAGTGCTGGCCTTGGCGCTGCTGACGCAGATAAGTGGTATGGCGACGAATTAAGTAGTGATGCTGCGTCGGGGCGGAGTCGTTGGACGCGACAGGTAGCGACAGTAGAAATCCCCTTGTTTGATACTACGTCGGATATTTCGCTGATGGTACGGGTGGCTGGCTGGCCGGCAAATGTGAAGCATGGTGCGTTGACGCAACCGCGTGTGACGATTCAAGTAAATGGTACGACGACGACGGTATTTACGCCGACCACAGATTTTGCCGATTACTATTTTGTGTTGCCAGCAACTTTGGGGCGAGATTCCGCATTGCAAATAAAGATTCAGTCATCTGACGTGTTTACCCAGACCACATCAGGCGCTGACATCCGTCCTAAAGGGGTGCGGGTTGAGCGCATCGCTGCCGCCACGCCCAACGATTGGGTAGCGTGGGATAATCCGCCATGGTTGCTGTTGGTTGCGGGGATTGTATTTGCGACGTTAGTCTATATTTGGGCTGTGATGCTCTTTTTGCGGCCGATGGTGGCTTTGAGTGCGAGTCTGGTGTTATTAACTGGTGTAACGGTGGCACTGGCCTTCCAACGTATATATGTCGTTGCTGGGGCGCCCTATCTGTTGGGTGTGATGGTTGTATGGCTGCTATGGTTATTGCGACGTGACGTGGTACAGATGATTGTAGCGTTGCGCAATGCCTTCGGGCGCGGGGCGAGTATTGGCCTCGGGTTGATGGTTATGTGCGCTGCGGTGATAACTATGGCGTGCCAATCACTGGGCATAGCGTCATTTTTCAGGCATCCCAGCTGGCAATTTGGGGCGATCTGGGTAATGGTGATGTTGTTGCTGAGCATTGGGATTTTGCGTCCCGTGGCAGGTATTGCCACATGGCTTGATGTGCGTTGGCGCAGCCGCGGTGGGTGGTTGTTTGGCGTGGTGCTCCTAGGAATTGTGGGGCTGGCAGTCTGGATAATCCAAACAGCGCCGTTTATCGGGCACGCTGATTATGCCGATAACGCGGTGGTGGCACGCAACCTGTTGCAAGGCCGAGGCTGGGTGGTTGATTATGTGACGCAGTTTTATCGGATATATCCTGATGTCACGCATCCCCAAGAAACTTGGCCGTTGCTCCAGCCAGTCTGGATTGCAGCGGGGTTTTTGTTGGTAGGTGCGAGTGATGTGGCTGCGCGCATTCCGAATGTGATTTTTTTGGTTTTGGCGCTGGTACTTGTTTGGCGCATAAGTGTGACGATTTGGGACAAACGAGTTGGCGTGATTGCGGTGATTTTGGCGGCTGGGAATATTTTTATTTACCGCCAGATGATTTACGCGACCAGTGATTTAGCGTTCATGGCATTTCATTTGGGGGCGATGGGCGCCATTTTTGGCTTGCGTTTGCCCGTTGACCCACATCGGAATGTGGCATGGTGGCAGACCCGTGTCGTGCGGGTGGTCGGAGCTGGGGTGTGGACGGGGTTGATGTTGCTCCAAAAACCAGGTAGTGGCGGGATGAGTGCCATCGGGTTTGGTTTGTGGTTGTTATATGAATACCGGGCATCCTTTACTCAGCCGTTGATTACCACGCGTCTCGATCGCTTGCGCAATAATTTGCGCCAATATACGGAACGCTTGTGGCCGGTCGTGTTATGGGCGTTTGTTGCACTGTTGTGTGTCGCACCATATGCTGAACGGAATATGCGCTTGTTTGGCAGCCCTGGTTATACGACTGAACAAACGGATACGTGGGTGCTCGAGTATACCAATTGGGATGCGATTTATCGTGTTTATGCACCAGACGGTGGGATTGGCAGTGGTGATATTCCTGACCGGAGCTGGGTATTGCGGTGGGGATTTGATGGCGTAGCGCTCAAAATAATTCACCAAGTGGGGGCGATTCGTGACTATTTGATGCCATCATTTGGCTTTCTACCTGGGTTATTTCATCCATTTGGTGCTGCCGAAAATGCCACGGGTTTGCTGGCTGATATCGCTTTGTGGTTTATGTTGCTGGGTTTGGTGGTATGGCAAGACCAATTGAGTGGTATGCTCCGGCGTTTGTTGAGTATCGGATTTGCGCCATACGTGCTGTTCATGGTGATTTACTGGCATGCCAACGAGCCGCGCTACTGGGTGCCGTTGTTGCCGTGGATGGCGATGTTCGCGGCAGTGGGCATGATTGCGGTCTACGATAGAGCCCGGCAGTGGTTTAATGGGCGACTCAATGGTGTGGTGTTGGTGGGATTGTTAGTGGTGGTTGGGTTGAGTGTGCAACCGAGTATCACGTATGTCCAAAGTCGTGCGACCGTCGATGCCCAGATGGTGGCTGCAGATCTCGATATGTATGCTTTTTTGCGTAATAAAACGCCGTTAAATGCGGTAATGATGACGCGAGTGCCATGGCAATTGAATTGGTATGCTGAGCGCCCAGCGGTGATGATTCCGAGCGATACAGATGCCCAGACGTTGTTGCGACTAGCCAGTCATTATCAGGCGCGCTATTTGGTACTTGATGCATTGCAGCGCCCAAATACAGCGACGCGTGCGATGATTGCGGCGATGATTGCTGATACGACAATCGGCATAACGGAAGTCTATCGCACGCCAGAATATGTAGTAAACGATGCGGGGCGCACATATACGATGCAAAGTGTGGTATATGAATTCCCTAGTGATTATGCTGGGGCAACCCCCATCCGTTGAGGTGAGCAGTGCGTGTGTTAATGTTGGCGACTTCTTTTCCCAAATATGCTGGGGATACCACTGCTCCATTTATCGCAGAAATAGCTGCGGGTGTGGTGGCGCATGGTGTTGCAGTGCGCATATTGTTGCCCCACCATCGTGAATTTTGTCATGATGCCAGCGAACGTGGGGTGGAGTTGCGTACATTTCGTTATGCGCCGCACCCGAGTTTGGCGTTGTGGGGCTATGCCGAAGCGTTGCAGGCCGATGTGGGATTACGTCAGCGGGCCTTACTGGTTACACCGTTTGCATTGATTGCATCGACATGGAGTTTATGGCGGCAGGCGCGTGAATTTCGCCCGGACATCATCCATGGCCATTGGCTATTGCCCAATGGTTTGCCGGCCATGGTTGTGGCGTGGTTGTGTGGTGTACCCCTGGTGATAAGCATGCACGGCTCTGATGTGGCGATGGCTGAACGCACGTCGACTTATCGCCGAATTGCAGGGTGGATTTTTGAGCGGACGCGCTTTGCGACAGCTTGTAGTGGTGATTTGCATCAGCGGGCGCTGGCGCTGGGTGCTGCCCCCGCGACAACGATTACGTTGCCGTATGGGGTAGCTGCTGGTGAATTTCGCCCGGAGTTGTACGATCGTGAATGGATTGCCCAGCGCTTCGGGATTGCCACAACTGCACCATTAGTGGTGGCAGTAGGGCGCTTTGTAACCAAAAAAGGCTTCCATCATTTGTTGCGGGCGTTACCAACGTTACGGGAAATCTACCCACAGCTTCGCTTGCTCCTTGCCGGATATGGGGATTTGCACGATCAATACACTGCGATTATTGCGGAACTCGGGGTTGCTGATATGGTTGTCATGCCGGGACAACTTTTACGTGATGAGGTGGCCCGCGTGATTGCGAGTGCCGATGTGTATTGCGTGCCATCGGTGCATGATGAATTGGGCAATGTTGATGGTTTGCCCAACGCATTGCTCGAAGGGATGGCGGCGGGACGTGCGATTGTCGCAAGTGCAGTGGCTGGTATTCCCGATGTAATTACTTCTGGCGTACATGGATTGTTGGTGTCCGAAGGGGATGAGGTGCAACTGGCTGATGCGATCTGCCAGTTATGTGCGAATCCAGAATATGCCCATCATTTAGGAAATGCCGCACGCAATCACGTACGTGATGCCTTGACGTGGTCACAGGTGACTGCGCGTTTGGTTGCTGGTTATGCAGAGGTATGTGCAAAATGAACGATACCGATTTGGTATTACAACTCGAGCGCTTGTATCGCATGCTGGTGCGTTGGATAACGACGACGTTGTTGCCATGGTTACGGTTACGAGGAGCGGGCGGCTACGCTGCAGTAGCACAACGTTGGCAAGGATTGTTGCCGCATCAGCGCTGGTTTGTGTTTGCGTTTTTGATTGCAATTTTGACGCGTATTTGGCGACTCGATGCCCAAAGTCTCTGGCTTGATGAAGGCGCAACGTGGGCCGAAATTCATGATAAATCGGCCAACATATTACTGACCGAATTATGGAGCCGTGATGCGGCATATCCGTTGTATCATTTGATCCTCAAAGGGTGGGTGGCATTGTTTGGCGACAGCGAGGCAATGCTACGCATGCCGTCGGCCATAGCGAGTGCATTTGCCATTGCTACGACGACACTGGTGTTTGAGCGGCAGCCACAACGGGGATTTACGTTGTTGTTGATGGCTACTGCGCCGTTTGTGTTGTGGCATGCCCAAGACGCCAAAGTGTATGCGTTGTTGATGGCCGTGGCGGCCGTGGTATTGGTGGCGCGGCCACTTTCGCCGTTGTGGTGGGTGGCACTTGTTGTATTGCCGTTTGTCCATCGGTTGGGGTTGTTGATGGTAGCATTGGCATTTATTGTGCCCGCATTGCAATCATCTGGACGGCCACGCCAGATATTTTGGGGCGTGTCACTTGTGGCTGGTATCATCGCCGTCATGGGGATTGGGTTGTCGATTCGTGCCAAAACTATTACTGCGGTGTCGTGGCATAACCCGAGTGGTGCGTTTGCCGATATAATCACCCGTTTTTTGTTTGATCGGCGTTGGTTCGAAAAAGCCTTGGGATTACCAGCCTGGGCTTGGATTTTGCCGTTGCTCGGCTTGCTGATTACCGGGAGTTACATGTTGTGGCAACAGGCTCAGACCGGGCGACTCGCCGCCGTACAGGTATTGCTTTTGGCGTATGTGCCGGTATTAGTAATTGGTGTCAGCTATGGAGCGACGCCGTATTTTGATGCGCGCTATGCCGTGATGTCGTTGCCGGCTTGGATTTGTATTATGGTGCAGGGAGCCGATTGGGCCATCCATAATATTCGTATTCGTGGCAAAGTCTACCGGGAAATTCGGCTCGGGCGGATTGTGTTGATGCTTGCGGTACTCATCAATGGGATTTCACTATTTGAGCCGGTACGTGGCATGTTTTCGGGGACACCGGTCAAAGAAGAATGGCGGGTAGTAATCCGTGCGCTGGCCAATCGGGTAACCCGTGATGATGTGGTGGTGTTGCACCCGGCCTATGCCATGCCGTTGTATCGTTATTACCGCCGGGTGACGCCGGATCCATTGCCGATGCCGGCGGTGTTTACGTTGTTTACCGAGGGATATCGGGGGAGTTCACTTGATGTGAATGCCCAACGTGAATACCAGCGCCGCATGTTTGAAGGGCAATTTAACCAAGCGGCCCAAGGTAAATCACGGGCATTGTTGGTGATTGCCCCAGACCACGCTGCTCAAATCGACCCACCGATTCGGCCTGATAGTCCTTATGGCTGGGTGGGGGCGTATTTTCAATACCCACAACGGACTTGGCCATGCGGCGGGGTCGATCGCTATGGCGTGTCGTTGATGTGTCAAAGCTTCCCGTCGATATTTGGTAAGGCAGATGCCCCGCAACCAGAAAAACAATTGGACACATTGTTTGGCGATAGCATGCATTTGCGGGGGATTACGATTCGCCCACTCGGGACGTTTTATAAACCCAATGGGACGGTGCCAATTACCTTGTTTTGGGAAGCCCTGACCAAACCAGCCCGTGATTATAGTATGTTTATCCATCTCTGTCAGTTGTGTAACCAGCCGCCTATTGCGCAGACGGATGGACCGCCGTTGGGTGGGTACGGTGATGCGGGGCGAAGCACAACATGGCAAATCAAAGACCCGGTGCATGACGAACGATCGATCGTGTTGCCTGCGGACATTGAGCCAGGGAATTATGCCATCATTGTAGGGGTCTATGATCCCGATGGTGTGCGCGTGCCAATCACGTCGTCGGCCCAAGGTGGGGTGATTGGTGGCGACCGTTTGATAGTGGCAACTATTCGGGTCATCCGCTAGCGTGATATAATCGCAACAATATCTATTGATCGTCAGGGGCGTAAAAATGAATTTTGTGCGACAAATCCCTAATTTACTTGGTGTATTCCGGGTTATCGCAACGCCATTTTTGGCGTATCTGATACTAAGCCAAACAGGGTGGAACTTGATTGGTGCGGCGATTTTGTTGTTTGTGATGGCGATGAGTGACATCGTTGACGGGAATTTAGCCCGTCGTTTGGGTGTGGTATCGCCATTAGGGATTTATCTCGATACGATCTCCGACAAAATATTTGTGGCAGGTGCATTATTGCCACTGGTACAAATCGGTCTGATGCCGAGTTGGTATGCGTTGACGATTATTGTCCGTGAATTTGCGGTGTCGGGGTTGCGTTCGTATGCCGCTGCCCAAGGAGTGGTCATCCCTGCCCGGGCGTGGGGCAAGCAAAAATTGACCCTGACGGTCATGGGGTTGATTTGGTTGATGGTGTGGGCGGCATTGCCCATGATTGATGGTTCACCAACATGGTTTGTATGGCTATCACAATGGTGGTACGTGTCGTACGGGTTAGCGTTAATTTGGACGATTGCATCGGGGATTGAATATTTCTGGAATGCACGAGATTTGCTCAAACAAGCCGTGGTGAATTCAGCTGTTGAATGAGGTGGATTGTGGGTCGTATTGCTGAGACATTTGCGCGATTACAGGCTGCCAAACGTGGCGCTTTGATGCCCTATTTAATGGTTGGTTATCCCGAAAAAGACTCACTCGACATTCTTGCGCCTGCGTTGCAGGCGGCAGGTGCTGATTTATTCGAAATCGGTGTGCCTTTTTCGGATCCGCTCGCTGATGGTGCTACTATCCAACGGGCGTCAGAACAAGCGTTGCGGAACGGTGTGAATGTGCAATTCGCCATTGATGCAGTGGCGCGCTTGCGTGCCAATGGCGTGCACGTACCATTGGTGATGATGGGCTACTATAATCCGTTTTTGCAATATGGTATCGAGCGCTTTGCCTTGGCTGCGGCACAGGCGGGGGCTGATGGGGTAATTATCCCTGATTTGCCTCCCGAAGAAGCTGGGCTGATGCAACAGGCGTTGCAGGCCAATGGGCTTGATTTGATTATGTTTGTAGCACCTACTACCCCAGATGCGCGTATTGCCCAAATTGCGGCAGTGGCGAGTGGGTTTATTTATTGCGTGTCGCTTACGGGAGTTACTGGCGCTCGTACTGTGTTGTGGGATGGGTTGCCCGTATTCCTCAATCGGGTGCGTGTCCAAACAGCCTTGCCATTAGTGGTTGGTTTTGGCATCAGCACACCCGAACATGTGCGAAGTGTAGCGGCGTGTGCAGATGGGGCGATTGTCGCGAGTGCGATTATCAACATTTTGGATGCAACACCGCGCGAATCACAAGCTGATGCAGTAGTGGCATATATTCAATCATTGCGGAGTGAAATTTAATCATTGTGTGATGGTGATTTAACTGGGTAATGCGACAATCGCAATGACACAGCAGTGACAGGCGTGTGTGGTATAATTGCACCTATCAAATCGTTTGCGCAACGGGGAAGTGCCACGGTATGCCAGCAAACCACACTGATGCGTTTGTTGGTAGTAGGGCATAGTTGGTAAATAATCCACGCTTAAGCAGTGCCTGTAGGCGTACATGATCACGAAGGAGTTATTCAGATGGGTAAGGGCCTAGAAGGCATTATTGCTGCTTCAACCGGAATTAGCCGGATTGATGGGATCAACGGACGACTGTTTTATCGCGGTCTCGATATCGATGATTTAGCCAAAAACTCTACATTTGAAGAAACCACGGCGTTGTTGTGGTATGGTCGGCTTCCCAATGCCCACCAGCTCGAAAGTTTTATCCAAAAATTCATCGACAACCGCCAAATCCCATATGAAGTGTTGTCGTTGATGATGGCAATGCCCAAAAAAACTCCCCCGATGGAAGTATTGCGTACCGCTATATCAGCGTTGTCACCGTACGATCCCGAAGACCTCGATAATTCCCTCGAAGCCAATGTGCACAAATCATTACGCTTGACGGCATCGATGCCAACGGTGATGGCGGCGTGGGAACGCATCCGCAACAACCAATGGCCGATTTTGCCCCGCCATGATTTGAGCCATGCGGCTAACTTTTTGTATATGATGACGGGTAAAGAGCCCGATCCTACTGCTGCAAAAATCCTCGACACCTGTTTGATTTTGCATGCTGACCACGGTCTCAATGCCTCGACATTTGCAGCCCGCGTAACGGCGTCGACGTTATCAGACCTGCACTCGGCGATTGTGTCGGCCATCGGCACCCTCAAAGGGCCTTTGCATGGTGGTGCCAACGAGCAAGTGATGCGCTTGTTGCTCGAAATCGGCACACCCGACCGCGCCGACCAAATCATCCGTGGTATGCTCAACTCCAAGAAAAAAATCATGGGCTTTGGCCATCGTGTCTACAAAGCAGATGATCCGCGGGCGGCTTGGTTGCAACGCTTGTCGAAAGAATTGTCTGAGACAGTCGGACCCACGAAGTGGTACGAAATCTCTGAAAAAATCCGCCATATGGTGCAAGAATCCAAAGCCTTGCCAGTGAACGTCGACTTCTATTCGGCATCGGTATACTATGCGTTGGGTATTCCCATCGACATGTTCACGCCTATTTTTGCGATTAGTCGGGTTGCTGGTTGGTCGGCACACGTCTATGAACAATATAGCGATAACCGGATTATCCGCCCTGAATCAGAATACATTGGACCAAACGACGTCCCCTACGTGCCTGTTGCTCAACGAGGTTAATTGATGAATGCACCGGATGTGGCGCAACGTGTGCGTGAATTCATGGCCCAAGCGCTGACTCCGGTGAAACGTATTACTGCTCCCCAAAAACGCACTGCCCTTGTGGGTAGTGCGTTTCTGGGGAGTGCGTTTATCGCCACGTTGTTGTTTTGGTTGCCGCTAGGGTTTAGTCAGCATGCGATGTCGTTTGGCGATGCCTGGTATCTGGCAGTGTCTGCGCTGACGGCGAGCGGAGCTACCATTCAGCCAATTGCGACGACGCTGACTCCTGCGGGGATGTGGTTGGTGCTAATCCTGCTCCATGGTGGTGGTGCTGGGTTTATGAGCATAACGATTGGGGTGCTCCAGCGCCTTGGCGTACCGATTTTTGCGCATACCAAGATTCGCGGCTGGCGTTTGTTTGCGGCGGTGCTTCTCATCGAAGCATGGGCAGGTGCGCTGCTCGGCTGGCATTGGCGGGGGTTGTATGATTCGCTCCCTCAGGCTTTTTTTGCGGGGTTGTTTCATGCCACCAGTGCCTTTGCCAATGCGGGATTTGATTGGATGACTGTCAAGTCACCGTTGCTTCCAATGATGAATGATCTACCGAGTTTGGCGATTATTGGCACGACGGTGATGATTGGCTCACTGGGGTTGCCGGTGATTGTCGATGTCATAAGCAATCGACGAAAACTTGCCCAAACGACGATTAGTTTGAGCGTCATGGGGTTGTTGTTGGCTGGTGGTATGCTGAGCCTGTTGCTGAGCCCCGATTGGCAATCAACGCATGCCCAGCTATCGTGGGGCCAGCAAGCGCTGTATGCAGCGTTTGATGCGTTGTCCTGGCGGACGGCAGGAATTTTTCGCCATGATGATGTCATGCAATTATCGGTGTTGGGTCGGATTGGCCTACTCGTGGCGATGTTTGTAGGATGTGCGCCGGGATCGATGGGTGGTGGCGTGACGCCGACCACGGTAGTGGTGATGCTCCTCGCCGGGTGGAATATCATCCGGCAGCGCCGTGGCGTGCACCTATTTGGGCAAACTCTGCCGCAACCATTTGTGCGCCGCGCTGCGATTATTTTGGTGAGTGGAGTGATCGTCGTCTGTGTGTCAGCGTTGCTGATTGCACTGATAGACCACGTTGCACTTGACCGAGCGGTGGTGTTGGCCACGGCGGCTTTCGCAACGACGAATGTGAACGATACGACGGGCTTACCGCTCAGCGGTGTGGTGACGACGATCCTCAGTGTGGGGATGTTGTGGGGGCGGGTAGGTGTGTTTTTGATTGTGTCAGCGTTTTATGGCGAAAAGCTTCCGAAAAATGTGCAAAAACAAGCGGTATGGTTGGGCTAAAACCGCGCGTACTGTAAATTTGTATCAATGGTGGATATTCCGCATTTTATGTGCTGTGTAGCTATAAGAGCGGCGGGTACTTATCACCCCGTATGTCGAGTTGCAATACATCTCGACATACGGGGTGTGATTGTTGGTTATTCGATGTCTGTGTCGTAATCAATCGTCCAGTCATCTATTTTTTCACGATAGGTGATTGATAGATATGCGCCGGCGGTTTCACACCAAGAGTCGTCCCACCAGCGTGATTCCCATGATGTCCAGGTTGATGGAGAGCACCAACCTAATCCACCTGCCACCCAGGCACTGCCATTGTAGATGGTGCCGTCGTTGGTGGTATAAGAAATCATGAGTGATACTTGACCACGCGCACTGACGAGACAGGCAGCTGTGGCATACGCTCCGGCACTGAGGTAACCACCCCATGCTTCATTCCCTGCGATAGTGGCGTTTTTGAGATACCAACCACGAATTTCACCGGTGATTGTGACGTTTAGTAGGCATCCAACGTCGTACCAAGGGATTTCGACGGATGCCCGCAGATATACTCCTGTCCAAAAATTTGCCGTGCCTTTGTCGCTACCTAATTGACTGAGCAGTGCACTATATTGCGCTTGTAATACGGGTGAATTCGTCCGAAATGTCCCTACGAGGAATTGAACGCCAACGGTGTACCCTTTGAATGTGCCATTTCCTGTTACACCGATATAGGCGATTGTATTTCCGGTATACTCACCAATTCCAAACACCGCACCTATTTCATTAAATGACACCGCGGCGATATCGATATGATGGATGGTAAACCCACCTTCTATCCGTCGACTCCCTGCAGCAGTACCAATCACGAGTTGTAAGTCGATGCTGGTTTGTTTCGAAATAATGTCGGACTGGATATTGCTTGCGAGAATGACGATTTCGCCGTCGTTGTTTAGACTTAGTGATACACGATCAGCGTGGAATAACGCGCCGTCACTCGAACAAGTTGACCCTGTTGAGCGTTTGACATCGATATAACTACTAAAATTGAGGAGTGTGAGGCTGACATTTGAACCGACAATCGAAATATTTGCCGCGCCTTGACCGTTGCTCAATGTGGCGCAGGTTTTTTGCAAGACAGACCCTTGTTTGAGTGGTGTGACGCCACTATAAAGTTCGTTGGCTTTGGCAGCTGTGAGTTTTGGTTCAAGCAAATACGACGTATTGAGATAGTCATTCCCTGCATCGCGGTTGGGTAGTTGCGATGTCCGCAGACTTTGCCATGAAATAGTTCCGGTGCCAGGATCATATCCATTCCAAATATCTTGGGCAAGGTCTACGGCATCGTTACTGTTGTTTATGCCATCATAATCTTGCCGGTAAAATGTTTTGTACCATTTTTTGACATCATCTTTGACATCATCCCAAGTGCTAAATGACTTAAAACCAGTATTGTCACTGGTTGGTCGGTGGCTTGCTAAGGCCCGGAAGGCTGCTTGGCTGGCAGAGAATCCAAAAAATATCCCAATATCGGTGTTAAACACGCCGCTATTAAGGCGCCCATTGACGATAATCGCAATATCGGACTTAAATAGTTCGGCTGGTCCTGGCAAGATGGACTGATTGACGAGCATCCCTGCGAGCACTCCACCTGATTTATTGGCAATAAACACGAGCGGAATTGGCAGGTCTATCATGTTGCTGCCCACGTCCCAGACCCACTGGACAACGACGGGATTCCAGAGTGTGTCGCCTTGAGTAGTGTTGTCACCAGCGGTGGCAACACTACCGTCACCACTGGGGGCGTCGGGGTCGCTGCCGCCCGCACGCGTGCTTGCCATGTTTGCTGGTGCGCCAGTTGCGTCAATACAGCTATTGCGTGTATCTGTCGGTTTGGTGGGGTCTGAGGGCGCAGGAGTAAACATGCTGGATTGACACTTGCTGGGTTCCCCAAAATAGGCAAATGAATTATTGCCATCGAGGATTTGCAGACCACATCCGAGGGCGTTAGGTCCATTATTGATGACACAATCATGCATTGATTGTGATGTGAGATTTTTGCTGACGTTGAGGAGCTTACTTGGTAACCCGCTCACTTTGGTAATGCCTAATGTTGACGGATACGACGACTTGTCCATGAATTTGTCATAATATCGATTCAGCTTGATATCATTAGGTGTAAAGGGCATCCCGCTGACATACGCTTCACTCGGTGCTGATAAGGTGATATTTCCATAATCACCATTGGGCATCCATTCACTGACACCAGGGAGATTTGCAACTCCAGACGCTGATGTGCGGGCAGCAAGTGGTTGCATATCGCCACCAACTTGGAGAATCATTTTGGGCAATGCGTTTTTTGCTTCGTTTATTTGAGTTGGAGTAAATGATGCCACACCGGGATAATTGAGCTTGAGATACAAATTTATGTAGCGGGTGAGCGTTTTTCCTGTTGCGTAGCCCCACGTTTTGGCCGTTTGCGTGAAGTTCCAGTACTTGTGTGTTAAGGCCACGCCACTTGGGGTGCCGATGGTGCCACCAAGAGGCGTACCGTCCGCCGAAAATGTTTTGATGTTCAACGGAATGGTAATATCGCTGGGGTATGGGAGTACTAATTCGCTCCGAATATCACTTGGATCGACGATGATGTTGTCAACAAAGATGGCACTAAACTTGATAAGCGTTTCGTCGTAGCCCGTCACATTGTTTTTGGCAGTTGCGCCAAGATTTTCAAAAATGAGGTGCTCGCTATAGCCGCCCACCCGTAAATAGGCATCCATGCGTGTATTAAACACCCCTGAGCCATATGTCGCATAATTTACACTATTATTTCCGTTGAAGTTCAGTCCTGGATCAAGATCTGATTGGTCTGGAAGCCCGCGATTGATTTGTTCCCATGGCGATTGCACGGGCTTGGGCAGATTACTTCCAAAGCTACTCATCCCGAGTGGGACGGCTGGTGCAGCATAGAATGCCATGTTGAGGGTAGTAAGATTTGGCGTAAAGCTAAACCCAGGGAATCGAATGGTATCGGTGGTAGTTACGGGTGTGGTAATAATGCCGTTCGCACCAAGCGTAATTGTATTCGACATGGGCGTCATATTTACTGTTTGGATATCAGTAAATGGCGCAATATAGTTGAGGCCTTTTTCGATTGGTAAAAAGTTTGCTTTTACCAAAAGTGCTTTGCCACCTGATGATTTGGCATAGGTGGTATCACTATCTTTGCCATAGTAGTTGAGTTTGACACTTGCGTTATTGAATGTGCCATCAAAGATTAGGCTATCTCTGATTTGAACGGTTGCTCCGCCAGATACTTTTACTTGGAAACATGCGGGATATGCGGTGACATAACTAATTGGGTTTAAATATTGTAGTTTGCTCGTGATGCCGATTTTGTTGATGGCAAAACTTGCACTGGTGTATCGGTAATCTCTGGTTGTATTCCATCCACCGACAAAACTGGTGTTATTGTCTGGTAAAACAGTAAGCGCAACTGGTGCGGTATAAGTATAACGGCTTGTCGCTTCGATTTTTTCAAATGTGAGTGCACTTGCATCGCTGGGGAGGATCGCATATCCCCCGGCTCGATAAAACCAAGGCGCGAACTCATCAATGACCACAACATTTGCACTCCCGGTAGCGAC